>CAKZOA010000363.1 GCA_937132035.1 uncultured Desulfobulbaceae bacterium
CCAGAATGTTGATTGTCTCATTTTGCATAAGCTCTCTAATCTTTCTCCTTGAAAAAAAACACTCAGCACTCGCTTTTTTATAATAGAACCCTTAATTAAATGCCCGATAAAAATGTAATAAATTTCCATTACCCCTAACATAAACGGACAGTTTTACAGCAACAGGGATGCAGCAGCGGCTCCATGCGGCCCTGGCCCGCCCTTACCTGCTCCCCAGCCGGCGTACTGCAGCATGAACAGGCGCTGAAGAAGAACAGGTCCTTGAAATTGTCGCGTTTTTACTGGCAGCATCAGCCCGCCTGCGCACGATAAACACTGAAACTGCTGGTGGTTAGGAGAAAAAGAACCAGAGAGTCGCTTCAGAATTTCCAGAACATGGGAATCAAGAACATACCGGCGACGATGACGAAAATATTCAGGGGAATTCCCAGACGAAGAAAATCCTTGAAACTATAGCCTCCCGGACCGAAGACCATCAGGTTGGTCTGGTATCCCATGGGCGTTGCGAAACAGGCACTGGCACCAAAGCAAATACCGATGATAAAGGGTTTAGGGTCCACCCCGATCCCCAGAGCGGTGGAAATGGCAATTGGCAGAAGCAGTACAGCCGTAGCGTTATTACTGAGTATCTGAGTGCTTACACTGGTGAAGGCTATCATCGCTCCGAGAACAATGGTAGGTGAAAAAGAAGAAAACAGGCTGAGGAAGGCCTCGGCGTATAACTGACTGGCCCCGGTTTTTTCCATGGCTGCGCCTAAGGCGATGGTCCCGGCGATAAGCAGCAGAACATCGCCCTGCAGGGCTCGGTAGGCATCGCGCATCTGAATGCAGCCGGTTATGATCATCAGAAAGGCGGCCGTCAGGGCACAGGTCATGATATCGGCCATGCCGGTGGCTGCCGTAACGACCATACCGGCAAAATTGATAATCGACCATGCCGCCTTGCGCTTGTGGACGATTTCTTCATAGACATCTTCAATGACTATATAGTCCATCTGCGAGCGAATGGACTCAAGCTTGGAATCGGGGCACCATATCAACAAAATATCGCCGACCTTAAGGCGAACATCATGAATCTGCTTTTCACTCATATGCAGATTGGTGCGCTTTACGGCAATGATGTTGACCGAGGGATCCTTTGCCAGTTCGGTATTGCTCAATCGTCGGCCGAGCAGCGAAGAGTTGGGGGAGATGATCAGTTCGACGACGATGGGCGCATCTTTCTGCGCCCCCATGGTCAGTCCGGCCTCGCTGCCGGGAAGCTCTGCCTGCTCCGCCTGGAGTATGGCCACCAGGTCGTTGAGCGAACCCTTGACCAGCAGGGTATCACCGGCGGACATGGTAACATGATCTCTTCCGGGCCGGTAGATATGCGAGTCGCTGACGAGTTCGACGACATCGATTCCGGCATACTTTTCTTCAAAAAAAGAGGCGGGATCATTACCTATAAGCTTACTCCCCTTGGAAATCTTCAACTCGGCCAGATATTTTCGGTGTTCACTGTCCTGCAGCTGGCAGATGGGATTTGCCAGATCCGGCAGGATGCGCGGTGCGGCGACGAGAAGGAAGAGGATGCCGACCACGGCGATGGGAGCGCCGATTATTCCCAATTCAAACATGGAAATGGCTCCATAGCCGTAATCGTTGCTGAGATCGCTGATAATAATATTGGTGGAGGTGCCTATCAGGGTACAGGTCCCTGCGAGAATGGAGGCGTAGGATACCGGAATGAGAAACCTCGACGGACTCAGCCCCAGGTCGCAACACATGCTCATCACCACCGGGATAAAGAGAATGACCACAGGAGTGTTGTTGATGAAGGCCGAGGCCACGGCAACGGTGAAGAGGATAAGGGCGAGAGCCATGTTAAGATTGGCGCGGGCCACCCTGACGATACGCCGGCCGATGAACTCGACACCGCCGGTGCGCATCATGCCCTTGCTGACAATGAACATGGCGCCAACGGTAATGACCGCTGGATTGGCAAAGCCCTGCACCGCCTCCTTCGGCGCCAGTATCTTAGTGACAACCAGCAGAACCATAATGCAGACAGCAGTAAGATCCACCGATATTTTCTCCGTTACCAGCAGGAAAAGTGTCAGCAGCAGAATGGCGGAAATTATCCAGATATCCATAGGGTCCCGTCAGAGGAAAGAGTATTGCACGTACAGTCATAAGGCCATCCGACGCCATCAGTTAACTATTTATCAGATAAGGATATTTTACAAGCGCTATTTGAACTTCAGCACTGGCGGCTCTCCTATTTCGAAAAGCACCGGCGTGGCTGTTTCTTCGCCGAAAAATCGATTTTTCTTTGACACGGCAAGCGCTATTACGTATATGATGCCTTGTATGTTTTTTTAAACAGAGCGGTTTCATTGCCGCCCCGTTGCGGCTGGAATCTGATGATTCTTTCCCCCATGTATACAGACGAGGAGAAAACAATGCGCGTTATCAAGATCTTGCTTATTGCGGCGCTGGCGGTCGGCTTCTGCACCACTGCATCGGCCAAGGAAATGAAGGTTGGTTTCGTCTATGTGTCGCCTATCGGCGATGCCGGCTGGTCCTATGCCCACGATGTAGGCCGCCAGGCGGTTGAAGAACTCGAAGGTGTGACCACCTCCTATGTCGAAGCCGTGCCCGAAGGCCCCGACGCCGAACGAGTCATCCAGAACATGGCCCGCAAAGACTTCGACCTCATCTTCGCCACCAGTTTCGGCTACATGGACCCTATGCTCAAGGTGGCCAAGCAGTTTCCCGAAGCCGTTTTCATGCACTGCTCCGGTTTCAAAACTGCTGAAAATATGGGGAATTATTTCGGCAGGATGTACCAGGCCCGCTATCTCTCCGGCATGGTCGCCGGCGCCATGACAAAATCCAATATCATTGGCTATGCCGCCGCCTTTCCCATTCCCGAAGTTATCCGCGGCATTAACGCTTTCACCTTAGGCGCCCGGGCGGTCAACGAAGAAGCGACCGTACGGGTCGTCTGGACCAAGACCTGGTACGACCCGGCAACTGAAAAAGAGGCGGCCAAATCCCTGCTCGATGTCGGCGCCGACGTCATCGCCCAGCATCAGGATTCCCCCGGTCCGCAGGAAGCGGCCCAGGAGAAAGGCGTCTACTCCATCGGCTACAACTCCGACATGTCGGCATTCGCCCCCAAGGCGCATCTGACCGCGCCGGTATGGAACTGGGGACCCTACTATACAAAGGTCGTCAACGAGGTCAAAAATGGTACATGGGAGTCCGGATCGGCCTGGCCCGGCATGGAGACAGGCATCGTCGACCTCGCCCCCTTCGGTTCCATGGTACCCAAAGAGATACAAGAGATGGTACTGGCCAAAAAAGCTGAAATCGTCGCCGGTCAGGCCAAGGTTTTTGTCGGTCCGGTCTTAGACCAGCAGGGTAATGTCAAAATAGCCGAAGGCAGCGTCGCCGATGATCAGAGCTTGCTCGGCATGACCTGGTTCGTCGAAGGCGTGACAGGGACAACTGAATAGTTTTCCTTCGTACAGATGCTGCGTCTGACCATCACTAAAAGACAGGAGCCTCTTGGCTGGAGCTCCTGTCTTGTCGTCTTCGGGGCCGTCGCCCTTTCGCTCTTTTTCAGCGCTCTGCTGCTCGGACTGCGCGGCACCCCCCCACTCGAGGGGCTGATCGTGCTCTTCCAGGGCGCCTTCGGCTCCCGCTGGGCGATCGAAGACTGTCTCATCAAGACCATTCCCATCTTTCTCTGCTCTCTGGGGGTGGCAATCGCCTTTCGTCTGCAAATCTGGAACATCGGCGCCGAAGGACAATTCTGCCTTGGCGCCGTCGGCGCCACCTGGGTGGCGCTCAGCTTTCCCTCTCTGCCCTTCTGGCTGATGCTGCCGCTAATGATAGCCATGGCTACCTTCGCCGGCGGCATGTGGGGCCTGATCCCGGCAGTACTGCGTCAAAAGATGCGGACCAATGAGATTATCGTCAGTCTCATGATGAACTATATCGCCATACTTATTCTCGATTATCTCGTCTATGGCGTCTGGAAGGATCCCACTAGCTTCGGTTTCCCCATGACCCAGGAATTCAGCGACGGTGCCATCGTCGGCAAAATAGGCTCCACCAGCGTCAACTGGGGACTCTTCCATTGTATCGCCCTGGCCGTGATCTTCTGGGTATTTCTGCGCTTCACCAAACTGGGATACGAACTGAAAGCAAGCGGCGACAGCGTGCGGGCCGCCAGATATGCCGGTATCCCCTATGACCGCTTGGTCTTCCTGGTGATGGTGCTCAGCGGTGCCCTGGCCGGATGGGCCGGCTTCTTAGAAGCCTCGGCAACCATTAACAGGCTGCAGCCCTCGATCATGGTGGGCTACGGCTACACCGCAATCGTCGTAGCCTGGCTGGCAAGCCTCAATCCCCTCTATATAGGCATCGCCTCCTTTCTGCTCGCCGGTCTGCGGGTGGGCGTCGAGAATCTGCAGCTGGATTTACAGGTGCCCGCCGCCTTCGGCGGCATCATGGAAGGGCTCGTCCTCCTCACCGTGCTGGCCGGAGGTTTTTTCATTCACTACCGTTTTGAATTACGGGGGGCAAAAAGATGATGGAGCTGGCCATCCCGCTGCTGGCGGCCACGGTGCAGTCGGGCACTCCCATCCTCTATGCCACTCTGGGAGAAATCATCACCGAGAAATCCGGAGTCCTCAACCTTGGCGTCGAGGGCATAATGATCGTCGGGGCCCTGACCGGCTTCGTCGTCGCCAAAATAAGCGGCAACCCGGCTCTGGCCTTTTTCGCTGCCGGGCTTGCCGGCCTTGCCGCCTCCTCCATTCATGGTTTCGTCTGTCTTATCTTCCAGGGAAACCAAGTTGTCTCGGGCCTGGCGCTGACCATTCTCGGCACCGGTTTTGCCAATTATCTCGGCACCTCCATGGTCGGTCAGTCGGCTCCGGGCTTTTCGCCGATGGCCCTGCCCTATCTCTCACAGATTCCCTTTTTCGGGCCCGTTTTTTTCCAGCAGGACCCCCTGGTCTATGTGACCTACCTGCTGCCCCCTCTCATTTGGCTGTATTTCTTTTCGACAAGCCACGGACTCAATCTTCGCGCCGTCGGTGAAAACCCGGCCGCCGCCAAGGCTGCAGGGCTCAGTGTCATCCTCTACCGCTGGACGGGCATTCTCGCCGGGGGATTTTTGATGGGACTGGGCGGCGCCTATCTGTCGCTGGCCTACACACATCTGTGGACCAACAGTATGACGGCCGGTCGCGGCTGGATTGCCGTGGCCCTGGTTATTTTTGCCTTCTGGCGACCCGGACGGGCGGTTTTCGGCGCCTACCTTTTCGGCGGCATCATGTCGCTGCAGCTCAGGCTCCAGGCATCGGGAATACCACTGCCCTCATCGCTTTTGCTGATGCTGCCCTATCTGCTCACCATTGCTGTTCTGGTGTTTTCCTCCTGGAAAAAAGGCAGATCGGAGGCTCCGGCGGCTCTGGGAGTCAATATGAAACCAACGGATTGAGCCTCCCTATAAACACACGAGGTATTACATGGACTCATCACCATATCAACGCACCTATCCTATTTCCTGGGAACAGCTCCACAGGGATTCCAAAGCCCTGGCCTGGCGGCTTCTCACCGATCACTATTTCAAGGGGATCATCGCCATAACCCGCGGCGGACTGGTCCCTTCGGCCATTATCGCCCGTGAGCTCAATATTCACCTGGTCGACACCATATGCGTCTCCAGCTACGACTGGCAGGACAAAAAAGGTGAGGCCGATGTTCTCAAAGATTTTCCCGGCAACGGCGAAGGGTGGCTGCTGGTCGATGATCTGGTCGACACCGGCAGAACAGCCAAACTGGTGCGGGAAATGATCCCCAAAGCCCATTTTGCCACGATATATGCCAAGCCCGCAGGCAGACCTCTGGTTGACACCTTCATTACCGAAGTCAGTCAGGATACCTGGATACTGTTCCCCTGGGACACCGAATCGCAGTTTGTCCAGCCCATTGCCGGCAAAAAATAACTCCTATGAAGGACCTACCGGCCATAGAACTGCAGGGCATCAGCAAATCCTTTGGCTCCGTCCGCGCCAACGACGATATTTCCCTGAATATCCATAGGGGCCGGATACTGGCGCTTCTGGGCGAGAACGGCGCCGGCAAGTCGACGCTAATGTCGATGCTCGCCGGTCAGACCCAGCCCGATTCCGGCACCATCCGTCGTAGTGGCAAGGCAGTGCGGTTCTCTTCCACCGACAAGGCCATCGACGCCGGCATCGGCATGGTCTATCAGCATTTCAAGCTGGTTGAGGCGATGACGGTCACCGAAAACGTCTTTCTCGGCAAGACCGGTTCACTCATCCTGCGCCGAACAAAGATGGAAGAGGAGGTAGTCGCCCTCTGCCGACAGTACGGCATGAATCTTTCCTCCACCGCCAGTATCGACGAGCTTTCCATGGGTGAAAAACAGCAGGTGGAAATTCTCAAGCTGCTGCATCGTCAGAGTACCATCCTTATTTTCGATGAACCCACGGCCGTCCTTACCCCCGAGGAAGCCAAGGGCCTTTTCGCCACCATGCGTTTGATGGCCGATCAAGGCAAGGCCATCGTTTTTATCAGCCACAAGCTCGACGAGGTCATGTCCATAGCCGACGACATTGCCATCCTCCGGCGCGGCAAACTAGTCGATACCATGGAGAAAAGCACCGTTACCTCAACCGCCGAACTGGCCGAACGCATGGTCGGCAGAGAAATTCTGCTCAAGGTCGAGCGCACTCCCTCGGTTCCTAAACAGCTGGTGCTCAAGGTCGACACACTCGAGCATGACCGCCTCAGAGACATCAGTTTCGGCCTGCGCCAGGGCGAAATACTCGGCCTGGTGGGGGTCGCCGGCAACGGCCAGAAACAGCTGGTGGAAATCATCTGCGGCCTGCAGCGTCCCCAGCACGGCAGCATCCAACTGCTGGGCATGGAGTGGAAGCGCTTTTTCGCCAGGAGCAACTGGAAAAACTCCCTGAGCTACATCCCCGAGGAGCGCCAGGCTCTGGCGACCTGCCAGGGGCTCGATCTGCTCGACAACTTTCTGCTCACCACCAGGGACGGCTTCAAGCAGGGCATCTGGCTCCAGCGCCGCGAGGCCCTGGCTAAAGGCGAAAAACTCCTGCACGAATTCGACATCCGGCCACCGGACATGAACGCCTACGCCTGGCAACTTTCCGGAGGCAACCTTCAGAAAATGGTGCTGGCCCGCGAATTTTACCGCCAACCTCGACTGATCGTCGCCGAACAGCCTACCCAGGGCCTGGACATCGCCGCCATGGAAGACGTCTGGAGGCTTCTGCTCAAGGCCCGGGAAGAAGCGGGCATACTGCTGGTAACCGGAGATCTCACCGAGGCCCTTACCCTTTCCGACCGCATAGGCGTCATGTTCGGCGGCAGAATCGTTGAAATTTTCTCCACCGCCGACTCCGACAGCGTCGAACGTATTCCACAGATGATGGCCGGCCTGGCATCGCCTTCTTCAGAAACCTGAATACACGGATAATAACTCCTGCATGTCTTCTCGGCTGAGACGACCTCGTCAACCATCACATAGGCCAAACCCGGCGGCATTCACCCTTACTGAAAGATGAATTCTTTTTCCACGACTCTGCTGCCCTCAAATGTGAGGACGTATATGCCGTCGTCTGATTCATATATCCACTCGCTGAGGTAGGCTGTGGACTCAATTCTGTACCGCTTCTTTTTGAGTATGCGATATTTTTTGGTTTCCCCGACGATCTGCGTTGAAAAAGGTTGGCCGCAGGCAGCGCGCACTTCATACATCGTATCGCCAAGTGTGATTATATCACTGGCGCATCTCAGGGGATCGTCCATTGCTGCAGCTGGCGAAGCGGAGGTCGAAAAACCAATGGCGATGATCAGAAATGGTATATACCGGCAAATGATCACAATGTGTACTCCTCGAGTCCTGTCTCTCATCCATCTGTTCCTGTTGTTACAATAGGCACGCCACTGCTGGCGAGAAAGTCCCTTCTCGCCTAAAAACGCTTCTTGAGCGAGAAAACCTTGTTCCTTTTCACAAAGCCATGTAGGATCAGGATCCTTCGCCACAGCTCTTTCTGCAGAAGATGTCCGCGAAGGCGGAAACTGACAGGATCAGCAACACACACCGGCCACCTCATCCGTAAAAAGAATGGGAACTCGACACGCTCAAGGGCATTTCCGGCCTCAGGGAAAAAGACTGGCGGAAGCTTTGGCGCCAGTCACCCTTCTGACCGTGATCTTCTTTGTCAATTTCGTCGCCAGGCAAATTGCCGGCCCTTCACTGCCGGCTTTAGAGAAGGAGCTTGGCCTGAGCCACAGCCATAGCGGTCTGTTCATCCTGCTGACCGGCACAGGCTTCTGCCTCAGCCAGCTCGGTGCTTCACTGGTTGCCGCCCGCTGGGGCTACAAACCCTGTATTCTCCTGTCGATATGGGGGGCGGCAGCGGCAACTCTTCTCATAAGCCTCAGTCATTCCGTCTGGCTTCTCTATTTGCTTTTTCTGATGATGGGGATGGCCGGCGGGCTTTACGTTCCTTCAGGAATCGCCCTCATCACCCTGCTGGTACAGCCCCGGGACTGGGGCAAGGCCATGGGCATCCATGAACTCGCGCCCAATTTCGCCCTTATCACGGTGCCTTTTGCGGCGACACTGGCCGTGGCGATGGGAAGCTGGCGATGGGGATACCAGGGTTGTGCCACCGTTTTGGCTCTTCTGGGAACACTGTATCTGTTGAGAGGAAGCGATGTTCAGGCCCGTCCTTCACTCCCAAGTCTCGCCCTCATCCGTGAGGTAGCATCCCAACCATCCTTCTGGCAGCTGAGCATCCTTATCAGCCTGGCCGTCGGCGTCGAAACGGGTGTCTATTCGATGACGCCGCTCTATCTTGTCAGCGAGCGGGGCTTCAGCCTGGCCCAGGCCAACGAGCTGCTGGGATTATCACGGATACCGGCGGGCTTTCTGGTGCTGTCGGGCTGGCTCACCGATCGTCTCAACCCGCCGATCGCTATTGCCCTCGCCCTGGCCGCAACCGGCTGCGCCATCATCGCCCTCGGCCTCGGACCCGACTCCGCTCTCATACCGGCTATTTATATACAGGCGTCGGCATCGGCCTGTCTCTTTCCGCCGATCCTCTCCATGGCCTCGGCCAATTCCAGCAGGGAGAGCCGGGCGCTGACACTCTCACTGTCCATCGCCGTGGCACCGGTAGTTGGCGGTGGCATCTTGCCTGCAGCCATAGCCGTGGCCGGCGACGTCTTTTCCTTCGGCGCCGGCATGGCGGCCGCGGGTTTTCTCACCCTGATGGGAATCTTTCTGGTAAGACGCTGACAGCATAATAGAAACGGTATCGCTGTGTTTAATATCAATATACTGTACCTCGAACAGGGCCGGGCTGCCGCCTCGTCGGGCAAGCTGAGAGAGACGAATACGGCCGCAATCTTCTTTTCTTCTTTATGGCAATTGATTGACTGTAGCCATTATTCAAGCTATTATATATGGTTATGAAACAGCTCTCCTCCAAAGTATTTTTCGATAAGTACGATTACCAGCTGCTCGACATCGTCGACGACGTTCTGGAACGCGGCAGCGTTTCTACGACCCTGCGCACCCTCCTCGGTGACCACATGCACCCGCATGGCATCAAGGAGCTTGCCGCTCCCCGCGGACTGCGTATCGCCTATGCCATAGCCAGCCTGCTCGACACCTTCGAACAGGGGCGGGCTGACGACAGAATCAAGGCACTGCGGTCTCTGCGTGATGAGGTTTTTCTCTTCTCCACCACCTATCATCAGAAAAACACCGCCCGGGTACTGCTGCAGATCATGAAAGACCTGCTGCGCTGTAAAGAGATTACCCGCCGCCTCGAGCTTGCCCATGATTTCCGGATGGTCTCCACAGGCAACCCCAGACGGGTACGGGCGGAACTGGCCAAGTATCACCTGCTGGAAATGCCCGAAGAGTGGAATCAGTATACGTTTGATAATCATGTCCACGACGCCAATACCAAAGGCCGAAAATCTCCTACGCACCTGATCATGGATGCCTGGATCAAGGGGATTCGCCATCTGACGGTGGTCTATTACAACTACGTCAGACCGGAAGTGGTGGAGGAACTTCTTGAGGCAAGCAGTATCCTCGACATTCACACCCGGGTCGGCATCGAAATATCTGCCAGGTTCCGTGATAAATACGTACGCTTCACCTGGCAACCGCACGGTCTTGACGACTCCCGCGCCTTTCTGAGCTTTCTCAAGGAGGAGGCGGTAACCGGCCTGATGGAGGAAGGACGCAGGGTTTCTACCTACCAGCAACGCTATGTCTTCGCTGTTCTGGAAAAATACAACAGTCATCATAGAACACGTATCGCCTCAGAGCTGGATATTACTCTCCCTCCCCTGGAGGTTGAAGACTTTCTCGATTTCGTCGGCTCGGGTCAGCCCTCCATCCTTCACCTGGCCCGCGCTATCCACAATACCATTCTGGAAAGCATCTATGCGGATTCGCCCGGGCAGACGGTCACATCACACTCTGCAGACGACGATAATTATCCGTCTTCCAGGCGGCCCAGATATCTCTCTTCCCTGACGGTGGAATCGATCATCCAGCAGTATCTGCAGCCGGCCCAGAACCCCGACATCGACGACCCAAGCAGACCGCAGGAAGACAGTGATGTACCCGAATTGCTGAGGCTGCCCCCCAGAGATCTCCTGGTCCGCCTGCTGTCGGCCCACTCCACCTCAACCTTCACCCTCAATCTCAGCAATCTTTCCATTCAGGACACACTGGAAATCCTCTACGCCTGCGAAGGCATGGTGAGCCATCTTGAGTCCTACAATCTCAAGGATGCCGCCTACGGCATCACCTCCCGCAGGCCCATGCTGGGGCGGCATTTTAACGGTGAAGCAGTGGACAACCGCAGCCCGGCGAAACATTACAGCCTCATCGGCAAACTCCAGCAAGCGCTTAGCGAGGACAATGTCATCCATTTGAAGAGAGTCATACGCGAGATCATCTGGGATTAT
>CAKZOA010000364.1 GCA_937132035.1 uncultured Desulfobulbaceae bacterium
TCCTCTTCATGGTGAGCTGCCAGAACCAGCCATGGTTGCGACAGCAACTCACATTCATACACGCTATACAGGTCGCGCAGGAAATACGGGAGACCTTTTTCCCTCTCCCAGGGAATGAGATGAGGTTTAATACCGAGATTTTCGGAAAGATACTTTTCGAACTTCTGTGTAAAGTCCCGCATGAGCCGCTCCTCTGTCATTAACATGTTTTCTGCACAATAACATACACGGTGTTAGTGTGCAAAGTTTATGTTAATGAACCTTTTTTACAGCTCTTTTCTCTTCAAACGTCAAATGGTGATCGTTAATGCGGTCGCCCTCTTTGCCGCCATAGCTCGGGCCGAGATGATACCAGGGGGCCGATTCCACATCCTTGCCGCGATCCTTGCCCCATTTGATATTGGGTTTATCCCGCAGGACGCCGGCGCCCTTCTTCCTAATATCGCCCGCAGTCATAAACGGGCGGATATTGAGGCGCACTCCGTCATTGAGGTCTGGGTTCCAGCCGATGGGCTGTTCCTCCAACGGTTTCCAGCGGACAAAGATATCGTAAGGGGCCTCGCCTTCCAGAATCAACTCAAGTTTCTTTTTCAAGTTTTCAGCAGCAGCCAGTCGCTCCCGGGCACCATCAACACCTGTGCCGATGTCATCCTTCTGGCGATTGATCCAGTCGCCTAGGTAGGTATAGATCAGGGTTTCGAGGAGCTTGGTATCGAGTTTGTGATAGTTTACCAGCACGGAAAAGCCATCGGTCAGACCATCCCAGATATGCCAGATAAAGGGCCGATGCTGGAACAGTTTACAATGCTGGGTGAAAAACAAATACGAAGGACAGGCCAAAACGTTTCAATTACCTTTTGTCCCCTGGTAACTCCCTCAGCCCCTAATGATGAATCCGCCCGGAAAAAGAAAATTAAAAGCGGGTCCTTCCCAAGAAATTACTCTATAGGGGTCGCTGCACCGCGACGTGTCAATTTGTGAAAGATTTTTTTAGGTTTGCAAAAAATGATCGATAACCCTGGCGGAGCATATGAAGTAAGATCTCACACAACCTCAGGTAACCATTCTAATCAATGCATTTTTGATGAAGAAGGTGTCTTGATGAGAGATATTCCAGCAGCTGGAACCGCTGATTATAGACCTTGTCCTAATCCACCTTTCTGTTCAGATCATTATTTTCATGATGTAAGACCTTTTGAATTAAGTCATAAATTAGGTCGCATTCTGATTACTACAAAGTTAGACCTTCTTATAATGAGAGGTAAGAGCATGCAAAACTTCATATCTGTTTTGGTTATCGTTTTGGGCACAATGTCACTGTGGTGGCATAAAGCTGTAATAAATATGTTCAAAGGATTTCAGATCCTCGATATATCACTTTTTCTATTATTAGCTACAGCTGCAAGTTTTTGGGGTGTATCTATATTTTTTCTTTCAAAAAATAACAGGTAAAGTCTTTTCTAAAGAACTACATATTGCTACATCGTTAATAATAGCCTTTGCTGTATTATGGTTAATATCATTGAAGCTAATTGAAATTGTGACGATGACATAACCTCCTCCTGATCTCGAAACAGCTCTTGGGGGAGGGGTACCATCCTAAAATTCTGGCACAGATTCTATGATCCTGATACGGGAAGATACATCTCGGCCGATCCTATTGGGCTTGCTGGAGGAATGAATTTGTATGCTTATGCTAATCAAAACCCGATCAACTTCATTGATCCACTTGGGCTAGCAACTTACAGAAGCGTCGAAGGACATTATTATGTTGGTGGCGGTGGTGTGATGGAAGTTGAGTGTTGCCAATCGCGCAGTGGAAATGTATACGCTTGCCATGCAGCGAAAACTATCCGGTATTCTTCCACCGGTCTGGAGCGGTGATTATTCTCATCACTACCAGTGGTGTCTGAAGGCGGACGAGAAGGAGATCTATAGCGGGTATAGGCTTCGCGTAGGCCACCTTCAGCAAATGCTTCCCGGTGAGTTTTCCGGCAAAAAAGTAGCACTGCCCGGGGAGGCGCACGCTCTTGATCCAGGCCGTGGTCCCTGATGGTATAAGCCATTTCATCCACAAGATTACCCCTGCCTTTTGCTTGTAAGGAGGATAGCCATTTTTTACAATTACCAGGCAGGGAGATATCCTCATAAGCAAATTTTTATCGCGAAACCTACCTCCACCCCTAGCGGGGGAATATCGAAGGCGGATTACGATTCAGTCCGGTAACTGCTCAGCGGTTCATTTTCCGGGTAAGCGACCAGGCCATAGCTGCCAGAACGGCAACTCCTCCAACCAATACCAACCAGAGAATTCTTTTCATCCAAGGGTTGGGAGCGGGAAGAGCAAGCATCTTCTCCCCTCCCAGGATAATTTGTTTTCCAATTCCGGCTTCTCGGTCAAGGCTCTGCTCATCTTTTTCCGCAAGTGACTGCAAGGCTGTGGTTCTTTTCGTATCAACCGAGGTTTGCATTTTACCGTTACCATAGGCCAGGAGAAACGGGGTGCTGCCCCTGGCGACAAACAGCATCTCCTGGGGAGTGTAGCCCAGGAATATTCGGGTTGACTCCAGATCCGCGCCGATGCCATTCTCCATCAGTTCGAGTCTGAGTTTGGTTGGCGAGTGCCTGCGGAAAGACATCGGTTCATTGTACAGCACATTGCCATTGTCGGTGAGATAATAGAAAAGTCCTTCACCACGGTATTGCTGCCTTTCATCCGAATTGATACTTGAAACCCTGACTTTCAAGAGGGAATTGGGTTGGTCAAATTCCATTTTCAAGCCATCAATTGGTATTCGGTGGGCTAATTCCATTTCAAGAAAGATACGGCCACTTTCTTTCTCCACCGTGAAAGGGACGTTTAACCATCGTCTGGTCGAAGGCTGTTGTTGAGGACTGAATATCGCTTCGACCAGGGAAAGTTGAGGAAAAGATATGCCGTTGTCCGTTCTCAAACGCAGATATCGCCTGCTTTTTCGGGGAAGCTCAATTTCTCCATGCTGCAGTCGATTATTCATGAAGACGAGATCCGCCAAAGTTGCCCTGTTTACTCTTCTCCAGGAGATAAGATCCTCTGAGTCTTCCACAATTACCGGTAGCAGATTGCCGGGGCCGTCCGTGTTCCACTCAAGCCTGAGAGATGCCGGAGAGTTCTCTCTTTCCTCCATATCTACCAGATAGGCGGCGGGTGCCTTACCCTCGGATGACCTGCTTCTTTCAATATTGACGATCTCTCCTTCACTTCCTGTCTCTATCCGCATGGAAAGTTCGGTGTCGCTCATATTCTGCCTGGAAAACAGCGGAAAAAACGGCAAGGATATACGCTCCTTCTCCTGCTTTTCCGAGGGAAGCGGATAGCGCAGATCATGAGGCACTGTCTGGTCCTCACCATTGAACACCTTCATGTCGGCGAGATTTTCCAACACGGTGTTGACATAGACATCATGTGGTAGAGTGATGGTATAAAAGGCTCCCTGGTTGTCGGTATTCAGGATGAGCCCATAGGCAAAATCTTCCTTAACAAACTCCTCTCCCCCGGCCACTGTCGGCAGTAGGGCAATGAGGAAAATGATCAGAATGCTCTTCATGTTGCCCCCTCTTCTCTTTTGGGCGGTAATGGTGAAAAATATCCAATAAGCAGCATAAGAACCCCCACGGCCAGAAAGGAG
>CAKZOA010000365.1 GCA_937132035.1 uncultured Desulfobulbaceae bacterium
TTTCGCTCATTGGCATACTTGATGCCTTCGACCAGGGCCATCTTGGCGGCACCGGTGACACCGGCACCAAGCTTGAAGCGGCCAATATTGAGGACGTTGAAGGCAATCTTGTGCCCCTTGCCCACTTCGCCGAGGACGTTTTCCACCGGCACCTTGCAGTTATCGAGAATGATCTGGGTGGTTGACGAACCCTTGATGCCCAGCTTTTTCTCCTCGGCTCCCACCACCAGACCCTCGAAATTCCTCTCCACCAGAAAGGCGGTGAAGTGCTCCTTGTCGATCTTGGCGAAAACTGTGTACAGCTCGGCAAAACCGCCGTTGGTGATAAACTGTTTGGTGCCGTTAAGAACATAATGGCTGCCGTCTTCTGAGAGCACCGCACTGGCCTGGGCGCCGAGGGCGTCGCTGCCGGAACCGGGCTCGGTGAGACAATAGGCCGCACACCACTCGCCGGAGGTAATCTTCTCCAGATACTTCTCCTTCTGCGCCGGCGTGCCGTAATAGATAAGGGGCAGGGTACCGATGCCCGAATGGGCGGCAAAGGCCACCGAGAAGGAACCGCCCATGGCGATTTTTTCACCCACCAGCATAGTGGTGGCCTTGTCGAGGTCGAGCCCCCCATACTCCTCGGGGGACTCCATCATCAGCAGTCCCAGCTCTCCACATTTCTGCATACCCTGGACCACCAGATCGAAGTTCTGCTTGTCGATCTCTTCGATATTGGGGATGATTTCATTGACAATAAACTGCTCCGTGGTTTCACCGATCTGCTTCTGTTCGTCGGTAAACTCCTCGGGGGTAAAAACATCTTCGCAGGCAACATCGACAATAAGATATTCGCCGCCTTTCAAGTTGGTTTCAGCCATTTTTCTCACCTTTCTCCCGTTTAGAGCTTTTCATATATGCCGGCGGCACCCATGCCACCACCGATGCACATGGTAACAATTCCATATTTGGCCTTGCGCCTGCCCATCTCGTGCAGAAGCGTGGCCGTGAGTTTGGCGCCGGTACAGCCCAGCGGATGACCAAGGGCTATGGCGCCGCCGTTGACGTTGAGTATGTCTTTGTCAAGACCGAGTGTATTGACAATGGCCAGCGCCTGGGAGGCGAAGGCCTCGTTGAGCTCGATCAGGCCGATGTCGCCCAACTTGAGATCGGCCATCTTCAGTACCGCCGGTATGGCCTCGATGGGACCGATCCCCATCACCTCCGGAGCCACTCCCTTGACCGTGTAAGCGACGAACCGGGCAAAGGGATCTTTGCTGATCTCCTTGAGAAAATCCTCGGAGACCACCATGGAGACGGCGGCACCGTCGGTGGTCTGCGACGAGTTGCCGGCAGTGACCGAGCCGTCGGCCTTGAATACCGGGCGCAGTTTGGCCAGTATCTGGGCGGTGGTTCCTTCACGGACGCCGTCATCAATGGTGACCAGTTCTTTTTCCCGCTTGAGCTTGCCGTCTACCATGGAGGTTTTCTCCACCTCCACCGGGATAATTTCATCCTCGAAGCGGCCTTCCCTGATGGCTGCTGCCGCCCGCCTATGACTTTCGGCGGCGAATTCATCCATGGCCTTGCGGGGAATGTCGTATCTCTGGGCCACCAGTTCGGCGGTAGTTCCCATGGAAGAAAAGGATTCCGGCCAGTTCTCCACCAGCTCCGGGTTGGCGCTGTATTTATTGCCGCCCAGCGGCACGCAGGACATCGACTCGGCGCCACCGGCGATGATGCAGTCGGCATAACCGAGCTGTACCCTTTCCGCGGCCATGGAAATAGTCTGGATTCCCGAACAGCAGAAGCGGTTGATGGTCATGCCCGGTACGGCAATCGGCAGGCCTGCCTTCATGGCGGCAATACGGCCCATGTTCATGCCCTGTTCCGCTTCGGGAAAGGAACAGCCGAGATAGACGTCTTCTATTTTCGCCGGATCGACCCCGGTGCGCTCGAGCAACCCCTTGATCGCCGTGGCGGCAAGATCGTCAGGACGCACATCTTTTAATTTTCCCTTGTTGGCTCGGCAACCCGGTGTGCGGTAGCTTGCCAGTAAGTAGGCTTGTCTCATATTGAATCCTCCCAGATGGGTACGTAGTATCTCTTAGTTGCGTAACGGCTTGCCTTTCTTGAGCATATGCTGAATGCGCTCGGAGGTTTTCTTCTTGCCGCATAGTTTAAGGAAGGCCTCGCGCTCGAGCTGGAGCAGATACTCTTCCGTTATCAGGGTCCCGCCGTTGACATCGCCACCACAGAGGACATCGGCTATGACGCCGCCGAGTTCCGCTTCGTATTCGGTGACGAAATTGCCCATCTTCATATTCCACAGCTGGCTTTTTATCGAGGCGGCGACGGATCGGCCCGGCGCCGAGACATCAACGGCCGGCGTTCTCGGCCGATAATTGCCGGCCAGGGCTATGACCTTCTTCTTGGCATCACCAATGAGGCGGTCGATATCCATGGTTATGGCATCTCCGTGGCGCATATAGTTCATGCCGAAGAGTTCGGCCGCTCCCATGGAGACCTTGGCCATGCCGATCTGCTCGAAGTGCTTGAAAACAAAAGGAGTGACATCTGTTTTGTACATCTGCCCAAGCTCCACAGCCCGCAGACACATCTCCTTGGTGCCACCGCCGGCAGGCAGCAGACCGACACCGATTTCCACCAGACCCATATAGGTTTCGGCATGGGCTGTGACGGCATCGGCATGAAGACTGAACTCGCAGCCGCCGCCCAGGGCCATGGCGAAGGGCGCCGCTACCACCGGCACCTTGGCATATTTCACTGCCATGGTAGCCTTCTGGAAGGAGCGGATGGTCATATCGATATCCTCAAAGGCGCCTTCGGCCATGGCCACTGCCAGCATCATCAGATTGGCACCCACCGAGTAATTGACGCCCTGGTTGCCAATGACCAGACCGATGCCTTCTTGCTCGGCCCGCTTGACCGCCTTGTGGGTCATGGAAAGAATATCGCCGCTGATGGCATTCATCTTTGAATGGAACTCGAAGCCGAAGACGCCATCACCGAGATCAAGGATCGAACAGTTGGCATTTTTCTCGACCACTGTACCGGACTTTTTCTTGAGGATTTCCAGTTTAACCTGATCTTCACCCAGGGGAACCGGCTTGTAGGCCTCGTCGACGATATCGTAGTATTCCTTGGTGCCGTCCTCGCTGAAGCGATAGAACGACTCGACCTTTTTTAAGGCCTCGGGAACAGCGACGCCGTCTTTTTCCGCCCGCTTGACAAAGTTTTTTACGCCGATGCCGTCGAGCATCTTGAAGGGACCGATCTCCCAGTTGAAGCCCCATTCCATGGCGTGATCGATATTGACGACATCGTCGGCAATCTCGGGAATGCGGTTGACGGTGTAGATAAGGGTATCGCGCAGCGAGCGCCAGGCAAATTCTGCACCCTTGTCGGAGCCGGTAAGCACCATCTTGACCTTCTGGGCAGGATCATCCACCTGCTTGACAGCGACGACGGAGGGGAATTTCGGTTTTTCCAGCGGCTTATACTCGCCATCCTGGTAGTCATAATAGTAGATCACCTTCTTTCCGTCGACCATGTCCTTGGTGTAGAAGCCCTTACCGGTCTTGTTGCCGTGCTGTCCCTCCTTGATCATCGCCTCCATGAATGGCGGAACCTTGAAGACTTCACGCTCCTCATCGTCGGGCAGCAGTTCGTAGGTGTTTTCGGCAATGTGCCCCAGGGTATCGAGTCCCACCAGGTCGACGGTACGGAAGGCTGCCGACTTGGGCCTGGCCGTGGCCGGCCCGGCGACGCTGTCCACTTCCTCGACGGTCATGTCCAGCTCCTTCATATGCTCTATGCCTTTATAGATGGCATAGACACCGATACGGTTGGCGATGAAGTTGGGAGTGTCCTTGGCATAGACGATGCCCTTGCCCAGACGCCGGTTGATGAATTCGGCCATGGCTGCGACCACTGCCGGATCGGCGTCCCTGCAGCCAACGATCTCCATCAGGCGCATATAGCGGGGGGGATTGAAGAAATGGGTGACCAGAAAATTTTTGCGTACCTCGGCAGGCAAAGCCTCGGCCATTTCATTGACGGAAAGGCCGCTGGTATTGGTTGAAAGAATAGCTCCGGGAGCGAGATTGGGAACCAGTTTTTTCAAAAGATCGAGCTTTATGGGCATATATTCGACCACAACCTCGATTACCCAGTCGCAGTCCGCCACTTTTCCCAGATCGTCCTCGAAATTGCCAACGTCGATGCGGCTGGCATACTCCTTGAGATAAAAAGGAGCCGGCTTCATCTTCAGCAGGCCCTGCAGTCCTTCACGGGCTATGCGGTTGCGGACCGCCGGACTTTCAAGGGTCAACCCCTTGGCCTCTTCCTGCTCCGTCAGTTCCCGGGGGACAATGTCCAGTATGAGAACGTCCAGTCCTGCGTTGGCTAGATGGGCGGCGATGGTCGCCCCCATTACGCCGGCGCCGAGTACTGCAACTCGATTGATCTGCCTCATTTTAATCCTCCATGTGTAGATTCAGGCTTGGCGTTGGAGCCATTACCGATATTTCCATACATTTCTTCTATTCTGTCCCAGTATGCTTTACAGATTTCTTTGCGTTTGAGCTTGAGGGTTGGGGTCAGCTCGTTGTTGTCAATGGTGAATTCCCGGGGCAGGACGACAAACTTCTTAATGGTCTCATAGGAAGGCAGGTTGGCATTGAAATCGGCCATGCGCTGGTTGTAGAGTTCCACCACCTTGGAGTGGGTAACCAGTTCCTCGATGTCGATGTAGTCTATCCTCTCATCCCGGGCGAAATCGATCAGGCGCTCAATATTCGGGGTAAGCAGGGCCACCAGATAAGGCTTTTCATCACCATAGACGAAAGCCTGGGAAATGTATTTGTCGAGTTTGAGCTCGTTTTCCAGCGGCTGCGGCGCTATATTTTTGCCGCCGGCGGTGACGATTATCTCCTTTTTCCGATCGACGATGTAGACAAAGCCATGCTCATCAATTCTGGCGATATCGCCTGTACTGAGCCAGCCGTCGATGATGGTTTCCTCGGTGGCCTTTTTATTGCGATAATAGCCGCTCATTACCTGCGGCCCCTTGACCAGGAGTTCGCCATCTTTCGCCAGCTTTACCTCGGTGTGGGCCAGGGTCTTGCCGACAGAGTCGAAACGGACATCGTTTATATTGGTGAGCGTCAGGGCCGGGCTGGTTTCCGTAAGGCCGTAACCTGTAAAAACGGGAATACCTATGGTCCACATGAACTCGTTGATGGTCTTGTCCAGGGGTGCGCCGCCACAGATAAAAAAGCGGAGCTTGCCGCCGAGACGGTCACGCAGCTTTTTGAAAACCAGTCTGTCGAAGAACCGGTATTTCAAGCCGAGAAAACCGGTCGCCTTTTTCTCGACATACTTGAGGTGAACATACTTTCTGCCGACCTCGATGGCATAATGGAACAAAGCCTGTTGCATTTTCGACATCTGATGGACATTCTCGTAAACTCGTGAATGAATCTTCTCAAAAAGCCGGGGAACGCTGACCATGGCCGTGGGCTTGATCTCAATGACGTTTTCCATGACCTTCTGCACATTCTCGGCAAAAGCAATGTGGCTGCCGCTGTAGATGGCGGCATAATAGCCGCCGGTGCGCTCAAGCACGTGGGAAAGGGGCAGGAAACTGAGAAAGGTTTCGCGCTTGGCCATGGGACCCAGTTGTTTGAGACCGTAGATGGTATCAAAAAGCACATTCTCCTGAGTGAGCATGACCCCTTTGGGCACGCCGGTAGTGCCTGAAGTGTAGATGATGGTAATAAGATCTTTACGTGTCAGGGCGTCTATCTGGGCCTCGATGACCTGCTTTTCCTCCTCGGACAACGGGTGCGAAACCTCCGAGAGCTGATACTGGGTGAACACGGGAAAGGTGCGGTCACCGAGAAACCGTTCATAGGATATTATCAACTCAACGCCTGGAATCTGATCTCGCACCGAGAGCAGCTTCTCATATTGACTCTTCGTGGAAACGAAGATGACTTTGGCCCCGGAATGGTTGATGACGTAGGCAGCCTGTTCGCCGGTATTGGTGGCATAGATGGGGACGGTTATGGCCTGGGCCGCCTGGATGCCGAAATCGGAAATGGCCCAGCCGAGACGATTCTCCGAAAAGATCGCCACTCTGTCGCCCGGCTCTACTCCGGCTTTACGTAACCCTCGCGCCAACATCAGCACCCTCTCATAGAACTGACCGTACGTAAGGGAGAGGTAGGTATCTCTCTTTTTGTAGCTAATCGCTGTCCTGTCCTTGTAACGCTTTGCATTTTCTTTTAAAACCGCAGGAATTGATTGAAACAGCAGCTCACTCATAGCCTCTCCTCTCCCTTACGTTAGTTCCTTATCTCCCCAATAGTCAAACGCTCACGTAAAATAAAAGCGCGCATAATATTTTTTGTATACCTTACCTTTACGTTTAAGTCAACCTCAATGTTCCTTCCACTGTCGATCTGTTTATGTGTAAGGCGAGAAGGATGCCTCCTCTATTTCATCGATCTGCTGATTTCTTTTTCAGGGAACACCACCCAAAAGATTTTGCGGATTCCGCCTGAAAATGAGATTCACCAGTTTCAGAAAGCACCCTGCCTCAGAATGAGTTGATGAACATCAGGGGAAATCAGAAAAATTCTTTTCACCCTTGGGGCATCTGTTGAGTCCATTTTCTTCGGTATCAAAGGTGGGGGGCAATCACTCCGGTAACTTCCGCGATATCTGGACTATGAGATTGTCAGATACCTAAAGAATTCAGGCAGGTCCTGCGGCAGACCAGTACCCCCACTCACGGAAGCGACGAAAGAATACCTGGTTGTATAAAGGTATGAAAGAATCGGGCAGACATCGGCAAAGCCAGGGTGGTCTCCGCCCTTCACCCCTTGAGAATGGAGCGCGGGACAGCGGTATGAAAAACCGACTGGAGCGGCTCAGGCTATCATAAAAACGGCCCCGTTTACCAGCGCCCAGAAAAGAACGGCGGCGGTGATGACAATGCAGGCAGTACCCAGAGTTTTATCGGCCATCCGCTCCGGGGAACGCTCACGGTAACCAAGGACCAGAGCCACCACCGCACCGGTAAGCATACCGCCGGCATGGCCGAAATTATTAATCCCGGGCACCAGAAATCCGAAGACGAAAATTGCAATGGCCCAGCCGCCAATCTGGCTGAAAACTGCCTGGCCGTAATCGCCTCCCCTCTTTTTGCCGTAATAGAGCGCCGCACCTATCAGACCGCAAACCGCGGCCGAGGCACCAATGGTGAAACGGACACCGAAGAGTGACGAGATGAGATAGCCGCCTATACCGCTCATGGTGTAGATCACCACCATCCGCGAGGCTCCAAATTCGCGAATGATCAAAGGCCCAAGCTGGTAAAAGGCTATCATGTTGAAAAGAATATGCATCAGGCTGCCATGAAGAAAGCTTGCCGAAATCAGAGTCCACCAACGCCCCAGCTGAAAAAGCGGAATCGTTCCGGTTGATCCGAGCACCAGCAGGCTGTTGCTGCTCGGCGACAGGAAACCGAAGGGACTGGCGGACATAACTAAGGAGCGCGGGTCGATGGCCAGTGAAACGACGAAAAAAACGATATTGGCGCCTATAATGAGGCGAAGAATTCCCTCCCTATCCCCGACCGTGCGTGTAAATACATTATCCCTCCAGAAAGAACCGGGATTTTTCAACCCGCAGGAGGGGCATTGAGGCGCCGAACGGCTGACCAGCCTGCGGCAGTTGGGACAGAGAAGCGAGGATCGTTTTGGGGGTGAATTGCTCATGAGAATAACTGTAGAAAATGTTTTGCGAACCTGACGCTATCAGGCCGAAAGAGTATATAAATTAACCTGATTACCCCTGAAACTCAGCCTAGCCGATTATGGGGAGACAGGGGTGCTCTTTTCACGGACGCATGCAGCCTGGACTGCTGCTGGGCACCCGAGAAAGACCTATCCAGCCCCTTCCTGAGAAGTTCAAGCTGATGTGAACGATATGTGTATTTCTGGTAGTCATCACATTTGACCCGGCACCACCGGGGGGGAGTACGCTGACTCCGTATGAAACTCAGTGTGCTGTTCATGCACTGGAGGTGCGGATATCATGCTTTTCGTGCATTCTTCTCGTAGAACATCAAGGCATTAAGCACCAGACCGTGACGTATTTCTCCAGTATGTATAAGCTTTTCGATCGCGCCCCGGGGTCTGCGTAGTACCTCGATATCTTCCATATCCTCCATATCCTGGGATGATACTTTTTCTGCCCCTTCGACCAGCAGGGTGTAGCAGCGATTTCCCTGGATAGCAGGATTGGGGCGAACATAGCCTATTATGCGACTGTTTTTGCCGGCATAGCCGGTTTCCTCCAGCAGCTCCCGCTCTCCGGCGGCAAGGGGCGATTCTCCCTGTTCCACGGCTCCACCGGGAATTTCAAGTTCAATGCCTCCGGAGCCGAATCGGTACTGCCTGATAAAGACAATCTCATCGTCCTTCGTCACAGCCACGATATTAACCCAGTCGGGAAAATTTAACCTGTAAAACTCGCTCTCGCCGCCGGTACGAGGGTTAACAATCCGGGCAGAGACAACTTCGGCCACCTTGATGGAAAACAGCGCCCGCTCGTCGGAGACAACCGGTTTCACAAGCTCTTTTTTACTCACTGGCACACCTTTCCGCTTCGACATGGCAGATGTTATGGTCGGTCTGCAGTTTATTGAGGCCGTTAAGGGCAGCGACCTTGTAAGCTTCGGCCAGCGTCGGATAGTTGAAAACCGTATCGCGAAAGTAGTTTACGGTGCCGCCCAGACTGAGAACCACCTGACCGATGTGAATCAGTTCAGCCGCCTGTTCGCCGATGATATGCACCCCAAGAAGTTTGAGGGTTTGCGGATCGAAGAGAATTTTGACAAAACCGAATTTGGCCCCGAGGATCTGGCCCTTGGCAAGTTCATCATAGCGGGCTGTTCCAAATTCATAAGGGATCTTGTTTTTGGTGAGCTCCTGCTCGGTCCTGCCCACCATGGAAATTTCAGGAATGGTATAAATGCCGTAGGGCAGCAGTTCATGGGAACTCTTTGCAGGCATGCAGAACATATTGCAGCTGGCCAGGCGTCCCTGTTCCATGGAGGTTGCCGCAAGAGCGGGAAAACCTATGACATCGCCTGCTGCGTAGATATGTGGCAGAGCGGTTTGAAAACTCTCATTGACGCTGATACGTCCGCGTTCATCGGTTTCCAGGCCGATCGCCCCGAGATTGAGGGAATCGGCATTGGTCTGACGACCCACCGCATAGAGAAAGGTATCGCCGCGCACCACCTTGCCGCTTTCCAGCATCACCCTGATCATGCCGTTGTCCTCTTTGCTCACGCTCTCCACCGTCTCTCCCAGTCGGAAGACGGTGTTTTTCTCCATCAGCGAGAACTTCAACCGGTCAATGATTTCATGATCAACAAATTCGAGCAGCGTCATACGCTGGTCGATAAGCACCACATCGATACCCATGGCCGCATACATAGAGGCATATTCAAGGCCGATAACACCGGCGCCGACAACGATGAGCCTGCGGGGAAGCTCTTTGAGATCGAGGATCTGGTCGACATCGATTATTGTGTAGTCGTCAAAGGGAATATTGGGATGCCGTGCCGGATGCGTGCCGCAGGCGATAAGAAAATTATCGGCCGTCAAGGTGTGCTCCTCATCCTCATTAATAACGGATAGGGTCCTTTCGTCAACAAAGCGCCCCGTACCGAAAAACATCTGGATGCGGTTGCGCTTCAGCTGGTCTCTGATAACGCTCATTTCGCGCTCCTCCACCATCCGTACCCGCATTACCAGATCTTCATGGTTGATTTCCTCCTTGACCGTGTAATCGTGGCCGTAAAAGGCTCTCTGGCGGAGACCGAAGAGAAAGAGTATCGCCTCGCGCAGGGTCTTGCTGGGAATGGTGCCGCCGTGCAGAGAAACGCCGCCATACATTGTCACTTTATCCACGATTGCAACGCTCTGGCCCAGTTTCGCCGCGGCTATGGCCCCTTTCTGACCGGCGGGTCCGGAGCCTATAACTATGAGATTGAAATGCATGGCATCACTCCCTTGCAGAAGATCTCCTGCGAGGATCTTCGCTATTGTTGTATTGAATATCCTCATTCTGCCGTCCGGAGCAGCCGGTGGCAAAGGTGTATCCAGCCTCACTAAAATTTCCAGCCGCTTCAGTAGCATAGGTACGCTCGTGGAATCGGCACTGGCCGTCGTCATCGATAGTGAGAACAGCCGAAGAACGAGTGCCGTATACCTCGCTGCGGATAAATATGGGAGCGAGAATTTTCTCCCACTCCAGCCCGATTCCGGTTTGAGGCAGCTCATGTAGAGGAGGCTGCCGGCGGTCGGCGAGCATGGCGAACACATCTTCGGTCGCAACCATTTTCCTGTATAGCAGTTTCCGAAAAAGACACTTCCCCCGCTCGACTTTCGGCCAGGAGGTATCGAGTAGATGGTTGCTAAGAGCATGCACCCCCGCGCCAAGCCTCTGCGGCGCTCCGGCACGGTTCGAGCAGTAATACAAGGAGTGGTGGTCGCCAACCACAAGATTAAACCCCCGGTAGCGATCACTTTCCCTGTGGAGGTGCTCGACAAAGGCTGCGGCGCTCATATCCGAGTCCAGATACCTGATAAGTATCTCGCCCCGCGAACGCCTGTCGGCCTCTGTCTCCTGAACCTCCCGGTAGTTGGTCAGTCCACCGAATCTGCCCGTCACGGTTGCTCCCAGCCAGGTTCCCCCGGCCTGCAGGTCTCTACCGGAAATGATACGTCCTTCCCTCCCCCAGCGCTGCAGGGGGGCCGTCTTTCTGGCGTAAAACTCGTCGCGGTTGGCCGCCAGAATCAGGCGATACCCGGGGGTGGCTCGATGCGAGAAAAGAATGAGGCACATCAGCTCGTTTCCTTGTCTTCAGACACGGCGGCCAGGGAATTGAGATGGTTCTCCACCAGGTTTTCCACCACCGCCGCCGTCAATCCCCAGATGATATCCGGCTGCCGCCTGTAGACAACTACGCGCTGCAACCACTCGCTCCTCCTTTTCTTATAGCGCGGCGGCAGGCCAAGCTCATCGACGGGCAGAAATACGTGTTTTTTACCTTCATTGTCGACGTAGGAGGACTGCAGCTCAACCCTGCTGTGGTATATTTCCGGAGGATGGCACTGGAACCAGGAAACCGGGACGGTGAAGGCTGCCGCCACTTCCCGGGGATCGAGCACTAACTCGCTTGTAGAAAGATCGACCACCGCCAGAAAACATTCGACAATTATACCGCGCGGCGAGACAAGCGTCTCGAGCTGTCCCAGAACATCAATGCAGTCTCTTTTCAGCCCCAGCTCCTCCTCGGTTTCCCGCAGGGCCGTATCCAGTGGAACATTATCCAATTCCCGGTCGAGATAGCCGCCTGGAAAACAGATCTCGCTGCCCTGAGGAATATCGGCGGCCCGCTTTTCAAACAGCAGGTGCAGACCGTCTTCCATGGCTACCAGGGGCACCAGTACCGCCGTCCTGTGATAGTGGGCTCTGCCCAAAATACCCGGAGGCCGTGCCAGCAGCCTGCGAAGCTGGATTAAGTCTGGTGTATTTGTATCAATCGTATCCTTTGCCACCATCTTCCTCTCGTGCCTAGTATACAGACTAGGGTAATCATTGCTGCCACGAAAACCATTATCCATGACAGCCCGCCGGCTCCAGCAGGGCACAATCCGGGGCCGCTGGACTCATGGACAACGAGGTCCTGCGGCTTCCATCTGAAAAATTGTAATGCCGATGCTGCGTCACACTCCCTTTTGTCTTATACTACAGGACGAGATGATTTCAAATTTTCAATCTTTTTTCAGGAGCAGAGATCATGGACTACGAAGGCAATGTTTTCAGACCGCCCAGCGAGGCGGCCAGTATCCTCCTCCAGGTTACCACCGGATGCTCCCATAATAAATGCACGTTCTGCGGTATGTACAAGCAGCAGAAGTTCAGGATTAAAACCGACGAGGAAATATACGCCGATATTGTCTTTGCCGAAAAAAACTGCCGAAACCAGCGGCGGCTTTTCCTTTGCGACGGCGACACCCTGTCCATCCCTCATAAGCGCCTGGTCGCCACTCTCGAGCAGGTCCGCCGTCATCTTCCCTGGATCACCCGGGTAGGCACCTATGCCAATACCAAATCCATCTATCACAAAAGCCCGGAGCAACTCGCCGAACTGCGTCATCTCGGTCTGCAGATCGCCTACATGGGGCTGGAGAGTGGCGACGACACGACCCTGAAGAAAATCCGCAAAGGGGCTGATTCGCAGCGGATGATTGCCATGGGCCGCAAGATCAGAGAGGCCGGCATAAAGCTCTCAGTCACCGTTTTGCTGGGTATCGCCGGCAAAGAACGCTCCCCCATCCATGCCCGGGAAACCGGACGGGTGCTGTCAGCAATCGATCCCGAATACGTCGGCGCCCTCTCCTTGATGCTGGTCCCCAACACGCCCCTCTACGAACAACACCAGAAAAAGGCCTTTACCCTGCCCGACCCCATGGAGATGCTCGAGGAAATCGGCATCATGCTCAGGCACACCACCCTAACAGACGGTCTTTTTCACGCTAATCACGCCTCCAACTACCTCCCCATTAAGGCAAAACTGCCCGAAGACAAAGAGGCAACACTGGCTCGTATCGAAGATGCGCTCAAGGGCAAGATCGGTCTCCGCCCTGAATATCTGCGAGCACTCTGAACGTAAAGGCTGCGGCGACAGCTCACAACAGGGAAAATTCCGCCATGCGGATATGACTCTGCCGGCATTGCGGACAGCGACCGGGCCTGTCGAATTTGCTTCGCTTTTTGAAGACATAGCCGCAGGAGAGACAGGCGTAGGGGCTGGCTATGATACTGCCTGCCAAGTGACTGTTGCTGAGGGTTTTTTTTACATGTTCGAGATGATCGAAGACATCCCGTTCGGAAATATGCAGTTGGGCCGAGAGTTCAAGAGACGTCCAGCGCCCCTGCTTGAGGAGTTCGATAATCTGCTGGCGTTTGGTTGTCATGACTCCTGGTCCGTTTGCGCTGGTTTCAGCCGGGACGGTATCCCCTGTCCGGCTGCAGGTCCTGGCCGCGGGCGGCCTGCTGAACCAGGGTGTCGCAGCGCTCGTTCTGCGGATTACCGGCATGACCTCTCACCCAGCAAAAACGAACATCAAGTTTCTCCGTCAATTCCAGCAGTTCCTGCCACAGATCCCGGTTGACAGCCGGATCGCCGTTGGATTTGAGCCAGCCACGCCGCCGCCAGCCCCTGGCCCAGCCCTTGGTGATGCCATTGACCACATAGGATGAGTCCGAATAGAGTGTAATGCTCTCTTTGCAATCGCCCAGCTGCCGAAGAGCAACGATGCAGGCGGTGAGTTCCATTCGATTGTTGGTAGTCCGAAGAAATCCGCCGTTATACTCTCTGAGCGCATCGGTGCGTATTATGACTACACCGTATCCTCCCGGTCCCGGATTGCCCAGAGCGCCGCCGTCGGTGTAGACAATGACCTCGCCGGGCTCGGGCTGGACCCTGGTCTCTTCTGCACTCCGGCTCCTTGCAGCCCCTGCTGGCTTTTTCTCCTCTGTACCGTCGAGCCAGCTCCTGGCCTCGGCCTCCGTGGCAAATCCCCTGTAGCGCGCACCGGCAAAACCCTTAACCTGGGATTGGGTTTCCGGCCAGGAATAATAGATGCCCGGCCGGTGGCCTTTTTTTACTGCGTATACCTTTTTCTTTGCCATCGTTCTTTATGTAGAATAGCTCAGAGGCAGCCGTCTTTCCGACTCAAAGTGAAACGATATCATGGAGTATCGGTACGGTTGCCCGCTGTTTTTCTGCAGTATGCAATTTCTCCTGGAAATCTATGGCAGATTTTTCCCTGCAGCGTGCCCTTCAGACGTGCACAAGAGAATACTCTGGAAAGGTGAAATGATTTTCTCTGGAAACAAAAAAGCGATACGACCACCTTGGCCGTATCACTTGCATACATATTCTTCTGCCAAAACTCAGCAGCCTTTTATCCCTCAGGAACCTTTTTTAGCCTCCGGCGCCGTTTCAGCCTTGACGGCACTGCCGCCGATGGCATCCCTGGACACCTTGACGCGGAGATCCTTGGCAATTTCCATGGTGACGACGGTATCGGTCAAGCCGGTGATGGTTCCGTGAATACCGCCACGGGTGACGACTTTGTCACCGCTTTTGAGGTCGGTAAGAAACTGCTGGTGCTTTTTCGCCTGTTTCTGCTGGGGTCTGATAAGCAGAAAATAGAAAACCACAAAAATAAGAATAAGTGGTATGAATGATGCGAATCCTCCTGCCGCTCCTCCGCCCGCCGGAGCGGCCGCGTAGGCAATACCTGTCATAACTCTTCCTCCAAGGAAATTGTTTTGCCGGCGTCAGGCCTGGCCGAGGCCGGTGTAATAGGCGTAACGCCTCATTTTTTCTATCGTAATAGTGCTCAAGAATAATCATTCGCTCTCAAGCCTGCCATAAAAATCTTTGCGAAAGCGACCGAAACTGTCGTTTTCGACGGCGGTTCGTATCTCCTCCATAAGCGCCAAATAAAAATGAAGATTATGAATAGTGTTGAGATGATAGCTCAGTATCTCCCGACTGACGAAAAGGTGGCGCAGATAGGCACGCGAATAATTTCTGCAGGTATAGCAGCTGCACCTCTCATCCACCGGTTTCTCATCCTCACGGTATCTTGAATTTTTTATGACCACTTTTCCCGTAGACGTGAACAGGGTACCATTACGGGCGTTTCTGGTGGGCATGACGCAGTCGAACATATCCACTCCCCGCCAGACGCCCTCGACCAGATCTTCGGGGGTGCCCACGCCCATGAGATAAACGGCATGATCCTTGGGCAGATACGGCACCGTAGCCTCGATCATGTCGTGCATCTGCTCCTTGGACTCACCGACGCTGAGTCCGCCGATGGCGTAGCCGTCAAACCCGGTTGCCACCATCTCTTCGGCCGATTTGCGGCGCAGATCTTCGTACATGCCGCCCTGAACAATACCGAAAAGCAGCTGCTCCCTGTTGCTGTGCGCCGCCCTGCATCTCTTCGCCCATCTCCCGGTGAGAGCTGTAGAGTCTTCGGTGGTCTTGCGATCGGCCGGAGAGGGTATGCAGGTGTCCAGACACATCATGACATCCGAGCCCAGTACCTGCTGCACTTCGATGGCATCTTCCGGGGCGAGAAAGAGTTTGGAACCGTCGAGATGGGATCTGAAAGAGGCTCCCTCTTCGGTAATTTTGGCCAGTTCCTGCAGGCTGAAAATCTGAAAACCGCCGCTGTCGGTAAGAATGGGGCGGTCCCAGTGCATAAAGTTATGAAGACCGCCGAATTTTTCTATCAACCTGTGCCCTGGGCGGATATAGAGATGGTAGGTATTGCCGAGAATTATCTGGGCCCCCATCTCCTTGAGGTTTTCAGGGGTCACTGCCTTTACCGTGGCCTGCGTCCCCACCGGCATGAATATAGGCGTCTGTACCGTGCCATGCCTGGTCTGCAGCTCTCCCCTCCTGGCCCCGCTTTCAGAAGAGCTACAGTGAAGGGTATAGGGAGATTCGCTCATTCTTGCTCTCTTTTTTATTGTTCATTATCTTTTTCTCTCAACTACCAATTTCGTGAGGTTTTGTATGTGTGTGCCACGTAATTATTACCCTTGAGTTTCAGCCAATCTCATACTGGCGTACAGGAGGTGCGTTTCATAGGTAATCAGATTATCTTGTAGCCACCGACTCTTCAATGGCCTGTTTCTGTTCCTCAATACTTGTCGCCAGCCTGAACTGCACCACCGCCTTGCGAAGATTGTCGTCGGCCTTCGTCACCTTGAAGTAGCGGTTGCCCTGGAGGTAGTCAGTGAGAAAACGCACTCCCAGTTCAAAGGTTATCAGCAACAGTGCGGAATGCAGACTGCGCCGTTCGAAGGGTGACAGGGGCCGCCGGTCGAGATACCCTTCCATCACCGCCGCCACCATCGCCGGATCACAGGCGACTCTCCGGCCTAGGTCATCCTCGCGGACGGAAGAGCAGCAGGAACGGAGGCAATCGCCAATATCCTGAAGCACAAGGCCGGCACCGACGGTATCAAGATCAATCATGGCCGCAGCCGCACCGCTGTCTGCATCGAAGAGGATATTCGATACCTTGGGATCGCCATGGACAGTGTGCTGTAGGACATCGCGCCGGCGTTGCGCCGCAACAAAAAAACAGGCCTGCTGCCGCCATCTGGCGATACTCTCCCTGCAGAATTCAAGGCTTTCAGCAGCAGAGCTCGCCGCGACAGGGGCTGTGCCCGCAACCCGGTCATAGGCCTGCAGATAGGCGGGAAGATCATGAAAACCGGGGAGAACGACATGCAAGCTAGAGGGTTTGAGGTCGTCTACGGCCTCATGGAAAGCGGCGAGGCAGCCACCGATCTCCCTGGCCTGATTGCTGTCCTTTACCCTCTGCACGACCCGGCTGTTGGCTATGTAGCGCTGAGCCCGCCAGACTTCACCGCTCTCATCTCTATACCAACACCTGTCTTTTTCACTGGTAAACACCTCGGCGACGAGCATGGCTTTGCCTTCTGCTTTGGCGGCGATATGAGCGGCAACCCGGGCCGAATTCATGGCAACCTTGACGGGATCGGCAAAAACAGCCGCATTGATACGTTGGAGGACGAAGCGCACATCGCCGCCGGCAACGAGAAAGGTATCGTTTATATTGCCTTCGCCCAGAGCAGTGAAGCGGCAGTTCCGTCCACCGCCGAAGGCACCGGCCGCTTCCTCGAGGGAGGAGCAGTATTTCGGCAGAACATCTCTTGAGGAGCGCATCGGGTATCGATCACCTTCCGTCGGCAGCAGCACCCTTCCTGGAGTAGCGTCCCAGCCCCAGTCTGGCGGCGGCATAATAGAGGGCTCCGTAGAGATGGGCATCTTCTTTTTTGATGACAAAGACCGGAATCGCCGCCAGCAATTCGGCCATCTTCTCATTGCGTCCGAAGGCCACCACAAAGGGCTCGAGTGACACCGCCGCCAGAAGATGAAGGATTACACCGCCACCTATGTATACACCGCCGCGGGCATAAAGCTTCAGGGCCAGATTGGCCGCCTCCGATCCGAGCATGGCCAGATATCTGTTAATGACCTTCATGCACACCGGACAGGGATTGGCCGACGACGCCCCCTCGACGATGAGGGGGGCGAGATCTTCGCTCTCGGAAGCCCTTTGCCGTACCCACTCCGCAGGCTCCAGCCCCTCATTTTCGGTAAAGAATCGGTACAGCAGGGTGATGCCGGGCCCTGCACACACCCGCTCGGCGCTGGCGGCCCCTGACCGTTCGATAACCCAGGCGGCAAAACGCAGTTCCTCATCATTTTTCGGTGAAAAGCCGGCATGCCCCCCTTCCGAACCGCGGGCCAGAAAATTTCGGCCCTGCGCGAAAAGAAACCCCTGGCCCAGGCCGGTTCCCGGCGCAATGATGGCCACTGCCTCATCTTTCTCCACCTCGCCCTTCTTCAAGACAACCACCTCATCGTCATCCAGCTGAGAAACAGCCGCAGCCAGGGCGGTAAGATCGTTAATGAAGAGTACTTCTTCAAAAAAAAAGCGCTGTTGCAGACTGGTCATGTCGATCCGCCAGTCGAGATTTGTCAGAGTGGCAGTGTCGCCTTCGACCACGCCGGCGAGGGCGATGCAGAGATGTTTAGCCCGACGGGGGCTTTGTTGGTGAAAGGCTTCGATAATTTCGGCGATGCCGGTGAATTCCTTATTGCGGTAAACCCGCTGGAAGACGCAGTCTTCCCCGTCATTCTGTATTTCAAAAAGACCAACCCTGCTTTTGGTACCTCCCAAATCGACGATCAACACCGATGTCATTATACCTCTCTTTCCAGCTGTTCCGCTGTATCGCTCTCACTGTAGACATGCACATCCCTCTGCGGATAGGGGATGGAAATGCCCTCTGCATCAAAGCGCAGCTTGATTTTCTCCAGCAGGTCGCAGTGTACCGCCCACCAGTGCTCTTTTTTGACCCAGGGACGGCAGACGATATTGACCGCCGAATCGCCCAGAGAGGAAACCATTATAGCCGGTGCCGGTTCCGCGAGTATCCTGTCGTCTTCCTTGACTATCTTCTCAAGAATATCCTTGGCCCTGCGCAGATCGTCGTCATAGCCGATGCCGATTGTCAGATCGACTCTGCGCATCGGATTGGCCGTTATGTTGGTGATGACCGAGTTGGATATGTTTCCGTTGGGGATGATTTTTTTCTGATTATCCGGAGTATTGAGAATGGTGTTAAAAATGGTGATCTCCTCGACGGTTCCCGCTTCGCCGCCGGCTATGACGTAGTCTCCGATCCGGAAAGGCCGGAATAGTATGAGCATGGCCCCAGCCGAAAAATTTGCCAGCGAGTCTTTCAGGGCCAGACCAATGGCCAGCGAAGCGGCACCGATGATGGTGAGAAAAGAGGCCGTGTTGATGCCCAGCTCTCCGGCGGCGGCCACGAGTACGGCAACAAGGAGCATGTAATAGACGATATTTCTGAGGAACTTGACAAGAGTGACATCCACTTGCCGTTTTTCCAAAATTTTTGCCAGGATATCTGCACACTTGCCTGCCAGCCACTTTCCCACCAGCAACAGAAGAATGGCGACGACAATCTTGGCGCCATAGACAACGGCCAGTTCCTGTATGGTTTCAATGCTGAAATTCATATCTCTTCTCCCAATAGGTTGTCACATCCCTTCTCAAAACTACTGCACGGCAAGGGTTCTGTACGTCGAGTATATTGGAGAACCACACTTTTCCCCTCTGAGCAAGAGCCTCTTCAAAAAACTCTGGGCTAGCGGATAACAGTGTTCTGTTCCTCCTCCAGCAGGGTAATGTCCCAGGCCTCGGTTCTGCCGTCGTTGCCTTCGGTTTCACCTATGGTGAATTCAAAAATATTGGCGGATTCGAGGAAAACTGAATCGCCAGCCACATCCGACTTGGAGCAGTGAAAAAATACCGAATGCGGGTGCAGCCCCTCTCTGTCCAGGGTGAAATAGCGCATAAATCCGAAGCCGCGGTCGGAATTGTAGTTGACGACCATACCCCGTTGACGGTTGACGCCGCTCGAGGCATGAATAGGGAGCAGCCCCGGCACGAGAAAGCCGGAGAGATAGCTGTCAGCGACTTCCTTGAGATCTTTGCTGGCATACTTGAAGGCGATGACGTCGACACGACAGCCCATGTTCTGCAGGGCCAGCACCAGCCTGATGAAATCGCCATCGCCGGTGAGCAGCACTATCCGGTCGAGATTTCTCGCCTGCAGCAGTGCGTCTATGGCCAGGTCCATATCGGCATTGGCCTTGGTGGTAAGAATGCCCTCATCATCGACGAAATGCTGCACAAACTTCTTGATCACCTTGAAACCGCACTGGCGGAGCACATCATGGTATCGGTACAGCTTGAGCCTGTATTCAGAATCCTCCTTGGTGCGCGTACGGTCCTCGGCGACATAAGAGTTGGCTCTGAGCAAAACCGAATTGCCGGCATTGGCGAAATCGACAAGAATGTCATAGCGCATACCATAGCCGCCGCAGAGGCGGATATTTTCAGCGTCGACATAAATTCCTGTTTTCAGCATGAATATCTCCAACTTAGGTCAAGACTACCTCTGAGCGCAGACACGAACGAGCCTCTCTGTCATGGCTACTCCCATTCTATGGTCGCAGGCGGCTTGGAGGATATATCGTAGACCACACGGTTGACCCCCCGGACTTCGTTGATGATCCGGGCGGAGATAACCTGGAGAAGATCGTAGGGCAGCCGGGACCAGTCAGCCGTCATCGCATCCCGGGAATCGACGGCACGCAGTGCTATGACATTTTCATAGGTTCGAAAGTCACCCATGACGCCGACGGTCTGGATGGGCAGCAGAACGGCGAAGGACTGCCACACCTTGCGATAATACCCGCTCTTTTTCATCTCTTCGAGAACGATGACATCGGCCTGGCGCAGGATCCGCAGGCGCTCTCCGGTAACCTCGCCCATGATACGGATGCCCAGTCCCGGCCCGGGGAAGGGCTGGCGGTAAATGGCCTCTTCCGGCAAACCCAGTTCCAGTCCCAATTTGCGCACTTCATCCTTGAACAACTCCCGCAGGGGTTCAATGAGATCAAGCTTCATCACCTCCGGCAAACCGCCGACATTATGGTGTGATTTTATAGGGGCATCACCACGGAAGGAAACCGATTCGATCACGTCCGGATAGAGCGTTCCCTGGGCCAAATAATCGACCTCGCCCAGTTTGGCCGCCTCATCTTCGAATATCTTTATGAATCCCAGACCTATTTTCTTGCGTTTGATCTCCGGATCGATCACACCTTCAAGTTCCTTGAGGAAGAACTCTTCGGCATCGACATCGATGACATTGAGCTTGCTCTTTTCCCGGAAAAAACGAAGGATCGACTCCGATTCGCCGGTGCGCATCAGACCGTTGTTGACATAGATGCAGGTGAGCTGGTCGCCGATGGCCCGATGGACTATGGCGGCGGTAACCGAAGAATCAACTCCGCCGGAAAGGGCGCAGATGACCTTGGCGCCACCCACCTTGTCACGGATCGCCTCGATGCTGGATTCGATAAAGGAATGCATTGTCCAGTTTGGGCTGCAGCCGCAGATGCCGAAGATAAAATTTCTCAGGACATCGTTGCCTATCAGCGTATGGGCCACTTCAGGGTGGAACTGGACGCCGGTAAAGGGCTTTTCGCTGTGCCTGAAGGCGGCAAGGGGTGAGTTGTCGCTGACGGCGGTGGCGGCGAAACCCTGGGGCATGACTTCGACCCTGTCACCATGGCTCATCCACACCTGGTGCTTGCCAAGGCCTGTCTCCAGGCCGGCAAAAAGGCCGTCGGGGGCCACCACGGG
>CAKZOA010000366.1 GCA_937132035.1 uncultured Desulfobulbaceae bacterium
TCCTGGGTGTCGCGGCGGCTGAAGGTCAGAATCTGTTTGACCAGATTGGCGGCCCTGTCGCCCGCCAAAAGGATCTGCTCCAGATCCTCGTGCAGGGGGTTGCCCTGCTCAAGACGGCTTTTGGCGATCTGGCCGTAACCGATCATTGCCGAGAGTATGTTGTTGAAATCGTGAGCGATACCACCTGCAAGGGTGCCGATGGCTTCCATTTTCATAGCTTGCTGCAGCTGTCGCTGCAGCTGTTCTTCTTTGGTGACATCGCGTTTGATGGCGACGAAATTGGTAATATCGTTGTTGTCGGTCACTATTGGAAAGATGGTGACATTCTCGGTGAAATGGCTGCCGTCCTTTTTTTCGTTGACCAGCTGTCCCTGCCAGACATCACCTTTTTTCAGCCGTTTCAGCAGCTCTTCGAACAGGGCGGCGCTGTCGGGATTGATGTTGCAAAAGCTTATGTGCTTGCCGATCAGTTCTTCCTGGGAATACCCTGTTGTTTTACTGTAGCTGGGGTTGACATACTGGATGGCGCCGCTGATATCGGTGATGACCACCGATTCGCTGGTCTGGCGAACGGCGGTCGAGAGAATATTTCTCTCGGCATCGTCTTTGAGCTTCTGGGTGATATCGCGGGCCGAGTGGACCAGGTACAGCAGTTCGCCGTCGTCGTCGAAAACCGGAGAAGATGTAATTTCGAAGGTTTTGTCGAGCCTGTCATGATAGATTAAACCGGTTTGGTGACTCTGGAGTTTGTCGGGCCGGTGAACCGGACAGTGATTACAGGGATGGCTGCGGTTATGAAAGATCTCATAGCAGTATCTGTCGACAAGGTCACCGTCGTCGAGGCCGAAGGTGGTATAGGCCGCCCGGTTGGCATGGAGAACCTTGAGATCGGGCGAGAGAATGGTGATGACGTCCTGGAGGGCGTCAAAGGTTTTTTGCCAGACCGTGCTCATTGGCAGAGACCTCCGGGACGTAAGTTTTTTGATAGAAGATGTTCGAATCCATGCGCTCAGGCGGGGATGATGTGGAGTTAGTGCTGTTTATAGCACCACGATTTACATGGATATTTCTGCCGATGACCACCCATTACAGCCTGGTTGCAATGTGTAGTATATAGGCAATGATTTATTGAATCAAGCCGGGGACCTCTTTTTCATGGCAGCCGCTGTTTTCCGTCGGGGAGAAGAGCCAGTGGTGGATTATTGGCGGATGCCGCTCTGTCTGCAGTTGTCAGCCGTCCTGGTCCCTGGTGAGCTTGAGCAGGTGGCCGGCGGTTCTTTCGGCACCATCGAGGCTGCAGGGGGAAGACTCCGGTGGAGATGTGCTGAAAAGAGTGTCGACTGCAGGCATCAGCTCCGACAGAGAGCATTTTTCGGTGATTGCCAGCAGAGAGCCGCGGGAGGCGGACAGCAACAGCTGCACATGCTGCTCCTGTTCTCCGTCGGCCATATCGCGGACCACAGCCAGTGCGGGAATGCCGGCGCTGAAAACATCAATGAGACTGTTATAGCCGCCATAGATTATGGCGCACCGGCTGCGCAGAAGCGAGTCCATGTACTCCTGGCCCGGTTCCTCCACCTCCACCCAGGCGAGGTCTGCAAAAAGCTGTCGAAAGTGGGCGGCGCTTTTGTGCCGGTTGTCGAGATAGATCATCCATGGTCCATGTCGGTCGCCTGTACGGCACAGCACTGTGTAGAGGTTCTCGAGAAAAGCGGTGGTGCTTTCGCCAAACCACGGTACCGAGACGGTGGCGGCATAGATTCTTTTACGATGTTGCCGCTGATATACCGCATACTCTCTCATCCGCGAAACATAGCCGCATTCCACGGGAACGGTACTGTAGTGGTCACTCAGCGCCTGCAGCCGATGTGAGCCGAGAACAGCGGCATCGCCGTACCAGAGCAGCGTCGTGTAAAAGGATTTAAAAAGGGCGGCGGTATCCTCGTCCTGGACCTGTCCGACTTTGCCGATGACGCCGCGTATGCCCAGCACCCAGCGGACGTCGTCGCCGGCGCTTTCGTGGAGGGCGGGCAGAAGTTCCCGGTGTTTTCCACGCGGGGAATGATCCGCCAGGACAAGACGGGGACGGTAGATTGAGACTATATGGGCGATCTGGCTGGAGCGCAGCAGGCCGAGTGCGGTGTCGCTGAAGTTGCTTTTGCCGGCAACACCTCTGGATTTCCCCTGCACCACCACGGTTTCATAGGAGGGCAGCTTGATCCAGTCGAGCGGGGCCGGGCCAATCAGATCCCGACAGAACTCGCTGCCGGAAAGTAGGAGCACACGGCATTGGGGAGCTATCCGTCTCAATGCCATGCCGATGGCTACTGTTCTGCTGGCATGGCCCAGGCCTCTGCCATCGTGGGCATAGAGGAGAATGTCGAGCCTGGGAGTATTGTTCTGGACGCTCATGGCGTGGATGGCTCCTGCGCAAAAGAGTTGCGAAAAAGTACGGTCGAGCTACAGTGGAGACGGTGTCATCCCGGGCGGTGCTGGAGAGCTGCCTGCCGGATGCCTCATCATACATACCCGGTTTTACCCGAAATGAAAATAGTCTACTACATGCCCTTCAAGCCCCTGGGACACCGCAATCCCTCCGGCGACCTGATTATCGGCAGTGAACTCTTTGCCTTTTTGCAGGAAAAAGGCGCAGAAATAGAGCTGGTTTCCCGGTTCCGCTGTCGCTGGATCTATTTCAAGCCCCATCTCTGGCCGCTGTTTATTATCGAACTCGTGAGGGTAGTGCTGCTCTGCCGGAGAAAAAAACCCGATATCTGGCTGACCTACCACAGCTATTATAAGGCGCCCGATGTCCTCGGCGCTTTATGCTGCCGCCTTGTAAAGATCCCCTATGCTGTTTTTCAGGGCATATATTCGACGAAAAGACGACGGAGCGCCAGATCCATGCCCGGTTTTTACCTCAACCGTATGACCCTGGAGAAGGCGACGGTGGTCTTCAGCAACAAGAAAAACGATCATACGAATCTCGGCCGGCTGCTGCCGGCGGGGACCCTCTCCTATATACCGCCGGGTCTGCATGCCAATGATTTTCGCTTCGATGCCGCGGCGCGTCGAAGGGTGCGCCATACATTCGCTGCCGGCGAAAGAGTCGTGGTCATGAGCGCGGCCATGTTCCGGCCGGGCGTCAAGACCAGGGGCATTGTCGAAGTTATGGAAAGCTGCGCCCACCTTGCCGACAACGGCGCCGACCTGCTGCTGGTCATTGCCGGCGACGGATCACAACGGCCGATGCTCGAAGAACAGGGCGCCGCTCTTTTGCAGGATCGGGTGGTCTTTGTCGGCAGACAGAGTCGCAAAGCGATGCAAAGCTATTATTCGGCAGCGGATATTTTCGCCTTTCCCGGCGTTGAGGAATCGTTGGGGATGGTCTATCTCGAGGCCCAGGCCTGCCGTCTGCCGGTGGTCGCCTATGGCGACTGGGGCGCCAGCGAGGCCGTTGTACATGGCCGGACGGGATTGCTGGCCAATGCCGTCCGGCCTGGGCAGTTCAGAACATATCTGCAGAAACTCGTCGATGACCGAGTCCTGCGGCAAAGTATGGGAAGTGCCGCCGAAGACTATGTACGCAGGCATCATGACATCACGGTCAATTACACCATCGTCTGGGATCGTTTACAGAAAATCGCTGCCGGCGGCATGGACGGCTGATATCTTCCTAGTTCAGGGGGCATGGAATCTTTAAGACTCTGGACTCCGCAGGCATTTCATGAACTAGTGGGCTAGACCTTGAAGCGGATGTTGAGTATATCGCCGTCACAGACGGTGTATTCCTTGCCTTCGAGGTTCATCCTGCCGGCCTTTTTCAGGCCCGCCTCGTTGCCATGTTCCATCAGTTCGTCGTACTTCATCACCTCCGCCCGGATAAAGCCCCTCTGCAAATCGGAGTGGATGACCCCGGCGGCGACCGGTGCCGGCGACTCCCGGCGCACCAGCCATTGCCGGACCTCGTCTTCTCCCACGGTGAAAAAAGAAATAAGGCCCAGGGCCTTGAGGCAGAGACGAGTCAGTGCTCCCAGAGCCGGCTCGGCGATGCCCAGGTCCCCGAGGAAATCTTTTTTCTCCTCCTCGGAGTCGAGCAGGGCGATTTCCGATTCGACCTGAGCCGAGACGACCATGGCTTCCATTTTTTCCACCCGACATTTTTCCGCCACTCTCTCGAGGATATCGGTATTCCCCAGACCCTCTTCGGCGACATTGAAGGCCAGGATCATCTCTTTTCTGGTGATAAAGGGGTAACTCTTGATGAGCAGCTCTTCATCGGGCGTCATTTCCATCAGCCGCAGAGGTTTTTCCCCTTCGAGATGGTCGAGCATGGCCCGCAGCAAAACCAGCTCTTTTTCCTGCTTCTCGTCCTTTTTCTTCTTGATAGCGGCTTCAATGCGTTCGATACGTTTTTCGACAAATATCTGGTCATGCATGAGCAGCTCCGAACAGACCGTCTCCATATCCCTGACAGCATTGACCGAGCCTTCGGCATGATAGACCGACTCGTCCTCGAAGACGCGGATAACCTGGCAGATGGCATCGACATCGGCGATATCTTTGAAAATATCGCCCTTGGTGATGTTTTCCTGTTCCAGCTTGGGCAGGAGCATGAGCTCGATCTTGGCGCGCACCTTGCTTTTCGGCTGATAGAGCTTCACCAGTTCATCGAACCGGAGGTCAATGATTGGGGCGCTGCCGGGAAGCGGCTTTGGTGCACCGGACTGTTCCCGTATCTGGGTGCCGGTCAGAGTCTGAAACAGCGTTTTTTTGCCTGTCTGAGGCAGGCCTATTATGCCAATTTTCATGAAAATCCTTTTTTTCTGGAGACACGCGGTACCTGGCGTACCCGGATGAATTCAGCCAATGCCGTCACTAACAGTCGGCGGCTGCACAGGGTTATATTGTCTCTGGCTGGAAAAATCAAGCGGCAACAGACAGCAGTCCGTCGCAAACGCACACACCCAGTTGTTTTTTGAGCAAAGCCAGTGGATGCCCATTGAGAAGCCAGGTACACATTTTCGAGGAGATGAATAAAGTGTAGGAAGCAGACAACGGCTACTACAGAGCAATAGCTCGTGCAGTGCCAGTAAAAGAGATGACCGGATCTGTGTATCAGGGAGCTGTGCAAGGACTCCGCTTATATGACCCTTTTCAAAGCGAGGTGCGGGGTAGCCCTGAATCTGGATCGGTCCATTATAACAGCCGAACACTATGCTTTCCAATCGTTTTGGAGATGTCCTCAGCACGCTGCTCATTCATGACCTTAGATATCAGGAGCCTGTCGGAGTATGTTCTTTTCGTCCATATCTTCGGTATTTCCAGAAAATGCCTCGATCTGAACAAAAATGCCTATGCTCCGGAAAGGTCCTAGAGAGCTGAGAGTCATAAAACTGGTAAAGGTGGTACCCTTTTCTTTGAGCGTATGGCCTACCGGGTCGGCGGAGTGCGCTATGCTTCGTGTAATGTGTGTTGGAATGATTTGAGTATTGGCAATGATATATCTTTTCGACGAGCAGACCATCTCAACTTGTGAAATATTCGGATCAGGCCATATGGAGCAAACCATCCTGTTGTGTAGGGGGACAAGCAACCAAAATTTCTTGAAAGCACAGTTGAATAATCATAGGGTCTTCAAGTAACGCTACCCTCTGGAAGTATGATTGGCGTCAACCTTTTACCAGGAGTAAAAACGTGGAAGAAAAAGTACCTTTGGACAAAGAGAAGATCGACCCCGAACGTATGGCCGTCCTCCGCAGTCTGCCCGTTGAAGTGAAGGAGCAGATATCCGGGCAAGAGGCCCGTGCTTTTCTCTATAAGGAGCCTCTGCCGGATTCGCTGGTTAAAAAACTCAAGGAGTATATCGTTCTCGAGGATGACTAAGATCGTGTAGATCACGCATGCTGTTTTCTTCCTGCCGGTCAAATCGGTGGGGCGATGGTGACGATGATGCGCATGTCCGTGGTTGCCCGAACGCCGTGCGGTTCTCTGATCTCAGAGATGAGGATATCGCCGGTTTTGGCGGCAATGGTTTCCTCGCCCTCGCCGAGAAAGAACCCTTCCCCTTCGATGACCAGGATGGAGAGTTCACCGTCGAGGTCGTGCGAGTGTACGGGAAAGGTGGCCCCTGCCGCCAGATTGAAATTGATGATTTTGAAATAGGGCGAGGTCTCAACCAGAAAAAAGCGTTTCATGCCGCCTTCGGTGAATTCTCTGGTGGTGTTCAAGTCTATTTTTTTCATATACGATCTCCTGATAGGTGGTGGTGTTTGGTTACGGCATCTAAGAGATGCCCTGTTCTTGAACCCATACTACACTATTACCCAGCATGATGAATTGACCAGCGTCAAAAACTCTACCAGTAGTGTATGGGAGCATTGCTGTCTTTCCTGTAAACAACGTGGAGATGGGGATACAGAGTTTTCTTCGACAGGCTTTTAGAG
>CAKZOA010000367.1 GCA_937132035.1 uncultured Desulfobulbaceae bacterium
GTTTTTTTACGTAGTGCGGTGAAAATAAATCTTTAATGTTTTTGATTCACCGATAGGCTGGAACAAGGGGCAATCTGAAAAAAGAATGAAAAACCACACATCACTTTCTGAATATAGAATCGATGTGGAAAATGACATAAAACAAATATCTTCCTGGAAAATTACATGATCGACGAAAAGCGAAAACTCATAAAGCATCAGTCATTTCTGCCGCAAAAGTTCTATAGTTCCAATACCTTTTTTGATATGTTTTTTAAGCTACTGGAACAGCGTTCATTTAAAATAGAACTTCCTGATTTTGTAACTCCGTACATAGATATCGATGAGTCCAATACATCGATAACACTTGAAATAGAGCTACCCGGCATGCAGCTTGAAAATTTTGCTTATAAGATTGAAGACGATCTCATTCATATCAGGGGAGAAAAACGCAAAACAGCCACGCTGGTTGAGGGTGCCTATACTCGCACTGAACGGCGCTACGGTGTGTTTTCGAGAACGCTTCGTTTGCCCTCAGAGGTGCGTCACTCTCAGGTCAGTACATTTTACGATAATGGCGTCTTAAAAATTGTCATGCTTAAAAAAAGGGTGACTATGACCGAGGCTGAATAAAAAGGCCCATCCTCAACTAGATATTTTTCCGAAGAAACAGGATTTGTCCTGTTGGAATGGACAGTATATGTCAAAGTGAAAGGTTCAGGTATGCCTCATAATTCTTTTTATTAGGTCAGTAAGTAAACGATCCTTTCAATTAAATATAACAAGGAAACATGCATAATAGTAAAGATATCATAACCTTAACATTAAACCCTTGTCTGGACATAAGTGCTGAAATTGAACAATTGGCCCCGACTAAAAAAATGCGCTGTTTCAATCACAGAATAGATCCAGGTGGAGGAGGAATAAATGTAAGTCGTGCGATCACTATACTAGGTGGCAGTTCCACTGCTATATTTCCGCAAGGCGGTAGTACTGGCGAAAGTGTTGCCCGCCTTCTTGAAGAGCAACACGTTTCTTTCCAGCCAATCGATATTGATGAGGTCAACAGACAGAGTTTTGCAATACATGAACAGGAAAGTAATCAACAGTACCGTTTCTCTCTTCCTGGTCCCGAGCTGAAGGAAGAAACCTGGAAAAATTGTTTTGAAAAAATTGTGAAAATTAGTCCCACTCCTCAGTTTATCGTTGCCTCAGGGACCCTGCCACCTGGCGTCCCCAAAGACTTTTACGGCCAGCTGGCTGCACACTTCAAAAACAGTTCCACTCGAATTGTTCTTGATACCTCAGGAGAATCATTACAATATGCACTGGATGCTCAGGTTTACCTTATTAAACCCAACCGACGCGAGCTTGAATATATTTGTCAATGCTCCCTGAGTGAAAATAAAGATCAGGAGAAAAAATGCCGTGAGATTGTCGAACAGGGAGGCTGTGAAGTGCTGGTGCTTACCCTGGGTAAAGACGGAGCCTTGCTGATAACAAAAAATGAGCAGTTTCGAGTACCTGGAATTGAGGCTGAAGTCGTCAGTGCCGTTGGCGCGGGTGACAGTTTTCTCGGGGCAATGATCTTTGCCCTGCAGCAAGAAGAAAAACTACAAGATGCTTTTCTTTATGGAATTGCTGCAGGCACTGCAGCATTAGCTACGGAAGCCACCATTTTGTGCCACAAGGATGATACGGAAGACTTTTACCAGCAACTTCAAAAAGAATATGGAAGCGCCTAAAGACTTGACTACTCAGAGTTTTTTTATCTACAAATGAGAGGGTGATATGCACAGACTGTGGGATTTTGGTTTTGGTCCGGTGCACGGTTTCGGCTGGGTATTCATGGCATTCTTCTGGATTGCAGTCATTGTCTTTCTCATCTATTTACTTAGAATGGTGCTGGGTGGAGGAGATACCAAGGCAAAGAGAAAAAGCGCCCTGGATATACTCAACGAACGCTACGCCAAAGGTGAGATCGATAAACAAACCTATGAGCAGAGAAAACATGATATACTCAACTAGTCCATTACGAGAACCTTCGCCCCGCTGCTCCCGCCATTTTTAAGATCTTGCAGGGCCGCATTTGCTTCTCTAAGATTGTATAGCTGCACCTTCGGCTTGAGAGGGATTTCCGCTGCAGTACTGAGGAAATCTCTGACATCTCTTCTGGTGACATTGGCCACACTCTTTATCTCCTTTTCCTGCCAGAGATGGGCAGTATAGTCGATGCTAGAGAGGACAGCAGCATCGTCAGCCTCCTTTCGGATGGCATTGATGACCAGCCGCCCACCCCTTTCCAAAACCGCCAAAGAGTCCATGACCGGTTTCCAGGCGGGAGTGGTATCAATGATGGCCTGCGGCCTTAGCGGCGGAACCTCTCCAAAATCACCCGTCCAGACAGCGCCCAACTCTGTAGCTAATCTTCTGCTCGTTTCGCTGCGCGCCATGACAATAACCTGCACATCCGGATACAATTTGCCGATCATCTTAAGAACAAGATGGGCCGAAGCACCAAAACCGGCAAGCCCCAACACCTTTTTCCCCTCGAGATCGCACAACCGCACCGAGCGGTAGCCAATCGCCCCGGCACAGAGAAGCGGTGCTGCTTCAATTTCCGGAAATACTTCAGGAATTTGATAAACAAAGTTTTCGCTCACCACCATAAACTCGGCATAGCCGCCGTTTACATCGCGACCGGTGGCTTTGAAGGAGGAGCAAAGGTTTTCCAGCCCAGTGCGGCACAAGCGACAGAAGCCGCAGGAATCGAAAATCCAGGCAACACCCACTCTATCGTCTATGGATGTCAAATGACATCCTTTTCCCATTTCAACCACATGACCAATGACCTGATGCCCCGGAATAACCGGATACTGCTCCGGTGGAGTTCGACCTTCAATTTCATCGAGTTCAGTATGGCAGACACCACAGGACAAAATCTTTATGACAATCTGACCTTCGCCAGGCATAGGGGCTTCGACATCAACATATTCAAGCGGTTCACGCTCTTTCTTCAGGTCGAAAACACCTTTTAAAATCATAGCTTTCATGACTGATTCGCAATGACCTCACTCTTTATAGTTCGCTGAGTTCAGTATAAATGGTGTATTTACAGCATATACAGAACGAGCTGCGATGATGGAGATATCTTATCGAGGTACACACCTCAGTTAATTTTTCTTCTTTTCCGAATCCTTTCCATTACGCTGCAAGAGCCTGTCAACATCATCGGCAGAAAGAGTTTCATGTTCTATCAGCTCTTCTGCCAGCATATCAAGCTCATCCCTGTTTTCACGCAATATATCCCTGGCCTTTTGATGACACTCTTCGAGAATGCTTTGCACCTCGCGATCAATCAAATGAGCTGTTTCTTCACTGAAATCCTTGTCCTGGGTAAGTTCTCTTCCCAGAAAGGGATGGGGTTCACCTTTATTTACAACAAGA
>CAKZOA010000368.1 GCA_937132035.1 uncultured Desulfobulbaceae bacterium
CCAGGCCGGGAAGTCCTTCAAGGAGAATGTGGCCGCCGGTAAGCAGGGCCACCAGCAGCCTCTCCACCATGTGGTTCTGGCCTATCAGTACCTGAGCCATCTGCTTGCGTAAGGGGGCCACCCATACCGAACTGGCCGTGACATTCTCATGTATCTGCTGCACGGAGGCATAGACGTCCTGCTGCGGCCTGCCGCCGTTTTCGTGATGTGATTGGGATATTACCGAAATCGAAGTGTTTTCAGTCATGTCCGCTCCTGAAGGGGTGTATTATGACGAGCAAATGGCAGTTGAGTCTCCATCCATCTCCTGGCAGGTGCTCCGGTGGCAATAGAGGCTTTCTTACCGAGAGTACTGTCATGAGTTTACACTACCTCAGCCTTTCCCTTCCATTACAATGCTGTAATCATTCTGCGACGCCGCAGGATATTTTCAGGAGTGAGGGGGGTGTCATAAAGGGAGGAACAGTATATTTCAATGTGATTACGCACCTTATTCAGTTTACCCACTTCCGCAGAGAATGAGGCGCTGAACATTAGGGGGAATCAGCGTCCCACCCAGGCGGTTCCGGGACACCATTTACGACTCCCCAAAAGTACACAAAGACAGCCTGTTATGGAATTAATAGTGAGACGATTATTCAATGCAGCCTCAATCATCGACGCCGCATTCATCCTTTGGACGAATCAGGCGAGATCATGTCCGGTCTTATCAGGAGCTTGCGAGAGATGAACCGCAGCTTGTCATTGGTTCCTCCTCCGTACATCAGATGTCACTGCACCACTGCAGTGGGAATGGTGATCAATTTTTGTTTTGGTAGGGTATTGCAATTATGATAGGATAGTCCGATAATTATTGAAAATCTAAATTATTCTACCATTGAGGTTCTCTACATGAAAAAATGGAAATGCTCTGTTTGCGGATATGCGTTTGACAGCGGTGATCAGCCTGAAAAATGCCCGGCCTGCGGCGCTGCCGCTGCTAAGCTCAGCGCATCCGGACAGAGTGCTGATGCCGGCAGGGAAGCGGTGCAGAAAGTGCAGCAGGAGGCCGAAGACCAGAGTGCAACGACAGACGGCGATGCAGCTGAGAAAAAGTGGCGCTGTACCGTGTGCAACTATATTCACACCGGTCCTGAACCGCCGGATCCCTGCCCGGTATGCGGAGCCGACAGCAGCTATTTCGTCGAAGTAACCGAGGGTGAGGAAGACGACGAGAGCACGACAGAGCAGCAGCAGGAGAAGCAGCCGCAACCGGTGTCATCAGGAGGCTCTGCTGAAGAGAAGCAGAAATCTCAGGCTGAGCAAGATGATACTTCCTCGAAAAAACCGGACAAAAGCGACACGAAGAAAAAGGAAGCCAAGCCCTTCGGCGCGCTGGGGGCTCTGGTCATGCATTTTCACCTTCATCCCATAAGCGTCCATATACCCAACGGTGTTCTGCCAGTAGCGGGCCTCTTTTTACTGCTGGCAATGTTGATAGGTTATACGCCGCTGGAAACCGCCTCCTTTTTTAACTTCATCGTCGTGCTCCTGGCCATGCCGCTGGTTTTCGCCACGGGGTTCATCGCCTGGCAGAGAAAGTTCAACGGCGCGTTGACATCCCTTTTCAAGACCAAGTTAATCTGTACCGGTGTTGTCACCGGCAGTGTAGCCTTGCTTGTCATCTACCGCCTGGTTGATCCGACAGTGGCGCTTACGGAGGGTTCCGGCAGGTGGGTGTATCTGATACTGGTGGGCGTTGCCCTGGTGGCGGCGACCATTGCCGGTTCTCTCGGCGGCAGGCTGGTTTTTCGTAAATAAGGGATGGCCGATGAGGCAGAGAAAATGATCTATCACAATAGTCCGAGCACGCATCTGAACAGAAACCTCGAGGGGTTGAGCACTTCGGCAACCATCGCCATCCAGCAGCTGTGCCGTACTCTGCAGAAAAAGGGCCGCACTATATATCGCCTTGGCCTCGGCCAGTCGCCCTTTCCGGTGCCCGAAAGTGTGGTCAGGGCTTTGCAGGACAATGCCCATCAGAAGGACTATCTGGCGGTCAAGGGACTTGAAGAATTGCGGCTGACCCTCGCTGAGCGTCACCGCCGTCGTTTCGACATCGACTGCGGCGTCGAGGATGTCATCGTCGGACCTGGCTCCAAGGAACTGATGTTCATCCTCCAGCTGGTCTATGAAGGCGAGATTCTCATTCCGATCCCTGCCTGGGTCTCTTACCGACCCCAGGCCCGCATCATCGGCCGCCATGTCAGCAATATCATCACCAGTAAAGAGGGCAGCTGGAAGGTGACTGCCGAACAGCTCGACAGTATCTGCAGGCTCGATCCGGACCGCTATCGCCTGCTGATTCTCAACTATCCCTCAAATCCGACCGGACAGACCTTCAGCGCCGACGAGTTGGAAGCGCTGGCGGAAGTTGCCTCCAAGTACAAGGTGCTGGTGCTTTCCGATGAGATTTACGGCAGACTGACCTTTTCCGGCGAGCATACCTCTATTGTCAATTACTACCCGGAAGGCACCATATTCAGCGGCGGTCTGAGCAAATGGTGCGGCGCCGGCGGCTGGCGTTTCGGCCTTTTCATCATACCTCCTGCCATGCGGTGGATCGCCGACGCCATGGCGACGGTGGCCAGTGAGACCTTCACCTCCACCAGCGCTCCCATCCAGTATGCGGCCATCAGCGCCTTCCAGGAGAATCCCGAAATCGATACCTATGTCAGGCGATGCCGCTGCGTGCTCGAAGCTTTGGCAGCCGAGGTCGTCTCCAGGCTGGCTCAGACCGAAGTCGATGTCCTGCCTGCTCAGGGAGGATTTTATATCTTTCCGGATTTTGAGGCCTACCGGATTTCTCTGGAGAAAAAAAATATCACAACCAGCAGAGGGCTTTGTGATGCTCTGCTGCAAGATACTGGGGTCGCTATTCTCCCCGGATCCGATTTCGGTCGTCCGGAGCGGGAGCTTACGGCCCGGTTGGCTTTTGTCGACTTTGACGGTGCTGCGGCCTTGAAAAATTACCCCCAAGATCACAGGCTGGACAGCACCTACCTGGGCCAGAACTGCCACGCCACGTTGGAGGCGGTCGACCGCATTGTTTCCTGGCTGCAGGCTCTGTAAAAAAAACTGATTACGAATGAAACTCAGCTAGCGGTGCATGCACTGGAGATACGCACCTCCAGTGAACCAGTATGAGAATTGAAACTCCTGGGTAATCAGCGCACCCACCCGGTGGTGCCGGGTCAAATGTGGTGACTACCGGAAATACACCTCTCGTTCACCTCAGCTTGAACTTCTCAGGAAAGCTCGAAAGAGGTCTTTTCTCGGGTGTCCAGCAGCCTGAACGGCTGCAGTGGGGCCGCCAGAGATGGGTTCGTGGCCTCCTGCGAAAAGATTTCTTCCGATCCGCTGCTCGTTGAAATTACCTGGCACATACATTTACAACCTGACGAATTTGGTAGTCAGAAGAAAAAACCGCTCCGCGCCTGGGAGAAAGGGCACCGGAGCGTCAGGGCTTTCTCCGGGGTCCGTCTTTATTCTTTCCGCAGTACCTCCAGACTGACGAAGATGTCGACGTCCTTGCCGACGACCCCGAGTTTGTAGAATTTACCGTTGCCGACGCCGTGGGCCAGCCGATCGATGGTGACTTTGCCGTTGAAACCGGCGACCAGCGAGTCCTTCATCATCGGATGATTCTGCACACCTTCAAGAGTCAGGGGGAGAACCAGATCATACTTTTTGCCTTTGATGGTGAATATGCCGGCGACATCATAGGTGTTGGCTGCCGTTTCGGTAATTGTGGTACTTTCAAAACGGATCAAGGGATACTCGGCCTCGTTGAAGAAATCGGGAGAGAGCAGATGCTTGTCCCTTTTGGCAATGTGGGTGATGATGGAGTCGACCTCGATTTCGAAGAGAAAACGTGAGCTTTCCAGGTCGGCCGGGTCGAAATGAATCTCGGCTGAATAGCTTTCAAAGCGTCCCTGTATAGAGGAGTAGATATGTTCGACGCTGAAGTAGAAATTTGAGTGATCCTTGTCGATGTTCCATTGAGGTGCCTGGGCAAACACCTTGCCGGCACCGCAGAACAGAATGAAAAGCAGAGAAACAATGAGTGACTTTTTCATACGCACCTCCTGGCAAAAAAAATCTTTCTAAAGGGTATCTTGAATAATAGGGATTTTCGCTCTGTCTCTATTTCCTTTAGATCATGGTTTACTGGAGAAACAGTAGTTATCTTTGCCTCTGCTGACAAGACTTCTCCATATGCTGTGAATCTGCTTGAGCCGCCGATTTAATGGAAAAACGAATACCGGCTCGAGTCTGTGCCGGCACGACCTGCTCAGAGAGCAAATTCCTCAAAGAATATATGCCGCCGCGCCACTCCCAGCAGAAGCAGGTCTCTTTTCACCGAATTCATCATCGGTGGGGGACCGCAGATATAGGCATGTTCCGAGCCGTTGAGTCCGGGGAGCAGGTCGTGCAGACGTTCCCGGGTCAGCCTGTCGCCGTCTTTTTCTCCGGTATAGACGATGGTGATGTCCAGTGAGGCGATTTCACGCTTGAGCAGGGCCAGCTCATCCTGCAGAAACAGTTGATGGCGGTAGCGAAGACTCCAGAGAAGAGTAACCCGCGGCTGTATCGGCTCTGCGGCGATCTGACGCAGCATGCTCAAGATTGGAGTTATGCCGATGCCGCCGGCAATCAATATCAGGCGGTCGATTTTTTGCCTGGCTTTATAACTGAACAGGCCGTAAGGACCCTCCACGGAGATATGTTCGGCGGCCTCCGGTGACAGTTCCGAGGTCCAGTCGCCGCATTTTTTTATAAAAAACTGGAGACAGTCGCCGCTGGCCGGAGCGGAGGCAATGGTGAAGGGATGTGGTTCGGAGGAGATGGAGTCGCCGTGTAGCTGGATAACGGCGAATTGTCCCGGAGCGTAGGCAAACGACGACGGCGGCGTCACTTCAAGGCGGACGATTTCCTCGGTTTCCGCTGTCAACAGGTTCAGATGCCAGTATCTTTTTTTCAGGAGGATGATCTGCGTTTTGCGGATGATGATACAGAGCGTCACTGCGCTAGCGAGTATGAAAAGGGCATAGCGGGGCACAGTATGATCGAGCGTACCGCTGACAAAGAGTATGTGCACCGGCAGGGCCAGGGCTACCAGATAGCCTAGGGGGCGGTGCAGCGCTCGCCAGAGATGGTAGGGGAGAATTCGGGGGCGAAAGGTGGCGATGAGCGCCGAACCACAGAGCGATGCCAGGACTCCGGCACCGATGAGTTCGGGCCAGAACTTCCAACCGATGGGCAGGTTCGACCACCCTTCCGGCAAAATGACCATCCCAAAATGGAGCAGGCCGCAGGTAATGATCATATAGGCATTGATTTGGTGGAGGGTATAGACCCTGTCGAGGCCGAATAACCTGTCGAGCAGCGGCTGCCGCGAGGCCAGCAGTATCTGGAGAGCCAGCAGAATTGCCGCAAATATGCCAAAGACCTTGCCTGCCTGCAAAAGGGTTTTATCCAGGCCTGTTTTATACCACAAGGTTGTCGATTCCCAGATAAAGGGTACCGGTGCAGCCCCAGCCAGCAGCAGCAGCAGGACGGCTGTTAAAAAGAGTTTGAGCAGTATTCTTTTGCGGGGTGAATAGAGGGGGAGAAGATTCATCGGCATCGATCTGCCCTGAGTCGGGCTTCCTCGCTGTTTATTGATTTTCGGATTACCAGTCCCTATTGTATGACCACGATACCTCGGCAGAATCGACGGCTGCATCGGCAATGCAGCCTTTGACACCCTGGGGTGTGCATATCTACAAAACGATCTCAGAGTATCATACCCGACAATTATACGATGGAGGTACGCGAATGCAAAGGATCATGATAGTTGCTCTGTTTCTCCTGACGGCCAACCTGGCGATGGCCTCAGGAAGTTATACTGATTATAGCGTCGGCGGCGAGTCTTTTCAGGGATATTTCATCTCCGCCGGTGAAAACACTCCGCTGGTTGTCATTGTCCATGACTGGGACGGCCTGACCGACTATGAGGTGAAAAGAGCGCATATGCTGGCCGAGCTGGGCTACAGTGCTTTTGCTGTCGATCTTTTCGGCAAGGGAGTACGGCCGACGGAAACGGCGGAAAAGAAAAAGCTTACCGGCATGCTCTACAGCGACAGAGACCGGATGCGGGCGCTGCTTGAGGGAGGACTGCAGGAAGCTGCGGCCCGGGGCGGTAACCTCGACAACAGCGTTGTTATCGGCTACTGCTTTGGTGGTGCCGCAGTTCTTGAACTGGCCCGGTCCGGTGCCGACCTCAAGGCCTTTATTGCCTTCCACGGAGGGCTTACCACGCCTGATAATCAAAACTACGAGAAGGTCAAAGGGAAGATCTTCGTCTTTCACGGCAGTGCCGATACGGCCGTGACCATGGATCAGTTCGCCCAGCTGGCCAAGGATCTCGAAGCGGCAGGAGTGTATCACGAGATGACCACCTACTCCGGTGCTCCCCATGCCTTCACGGTGTTTGGTTCGTCGCGCTATCATGAAGATGCCGACCGAAAGTCATGGCAGCGGTTTACCAGGTTTCTGAAAGACACTCTCTAAAAGTCTGTCGGAGTATGCCCTTTTCGCCCGTATCTTCGTTATTTCCAGAAAATCAATGCCCGCAATATCAATTTTATGGCTGTGCTTGATTTCCTGAAAATGCCTCGATCTGAACAAAAATGCCTATACTCCGACAAGCTCCTTGCAGCCTGTCGGATTTCTCGCCCGGATAGTGCACCAGTTGAGACGGGCTGCTCGTCGAGGGGATCTGTGATTGGCTATAGGGTACCAGTATGCCAATCACAGAAGCTGTGCATGCAGCCGGTAATGGTGTTTTCTATAGTATTGTCGTATCCGCCGCCTGTGGCAGATCAATGACGAAGCGGACGCCTGTCGTTTCGCCCTTCAGATTTTCCGCACTGACTCTGCCGCCGTGATATTCGGCAATCGTGCGGACAATGTAGAGCCCCAGGCCCAGATGCGGCCGGGAGTCTCCTGAAGAGCGCACGGAAACCATGGAGCTGAAGATTTCCTCGAGCATGTTCTCGGCAATAGCCGGTCCCTGGTTGACGATGGTCAGTTGGAGCTTCTCCCTCATCTGGACGAGGCCTATTTCAATCTCCGTCCCCGGTCTGTGGAAGGCCACCGCGTTTTCGATGACTTTGTCGAGCATTTGACGAATTCTGTCGGGGTCGCCCTCAACGATAATGTCTGTATCTTCCCGGTTATAGCTGAAGAGCACCGGCTTAAAAGATGTGCGCCAGCTGAAGTCGAGCCAGACGCCGATTGCTTCGGAGAGGTTGAAGGGCTCCTTGTCCCCCCGGCCGAGAGCGTTTTTAAGGCTGGTGGCATCGCGTATGGCGGTGAGCAGATCCTCCATGCGGCCGATGTCTCTGAGTGCCCAGGTGACATAGTCGTGGATGTGCTGCGGCTGCTCCTCCATTTCCTCTACCAGATTTTTCAGGGAGGCGGAGGCGCTTGCCAGGGGGGTGCGCATTTCGTGTTCGAGGTTGTCGGCCATCTTTTCGCGATAGTGGACCTGCTCTCTGAGCTGGCTGAGCATCGAGTGGAGGGTGCGGGAAAGATCGCCGATTTCATCGCCTGCGGCGGAGGGCGGTGAGAGCACTTCGATGGTACCGTTTTCACCGATGGCCGAAGAGGCCTGATCGCGGAGCTGGCGGATTCTGGAAGAGATGCGAAAGGCGAACAGCAACAGGCCGAAGCCGCCAAATAGTAGCAGCAGCAGGGTCAGGCCCAGGGATTCTTCGATAACTCTGTTTTTCAGGGCCAGGATGGAGTTGGTGGTCTGTTCGACCACCACGGCGCCGACAATGGCGTTGTTTTCGTAGAGGGGAGTAACGGCAGCCATTATTTCCACCTCGCCGTCGGCTATGCGATAGCTGGTGATCAAGCTCGCTCCGCCCAGAGCCTCTTCGATCCCGTGAAGATCAAGAGGGGAAGGCTGAGGGCCGGGATCGTCGAAAGAGGTGGACAGCGGTTCGGTAAAAAGGGAGTAGATCAAGGAGAGCAGCCTGTTCACCTGCCTCAGAACCCTATTCTGGTTGGGGAATTGGCCGTTATTGTCCTGCTCGAGAACAAGAGAGCCGTAGCTGGCGCGGACATGCCGGTTGGAATCGACCACTTGAATTTTTGACTGCGGCCGGTTCAGCGCTGCGAGAATATCCTCAATATCGTCGGAGGGCGGCAACAGCCAGCCGATTTTATCCGGATGGTTGATGCTGGCGGTGCCGATGACGGTTTCTATCTCACGCCGGCGCTGGTTGTCGACATCGGCAATGGCGAAGGCCAATCTTCTGCCGACCAGAACCAGCGGTATACGTATTTCCAGGATATACCCGGAGGCGGTGGTTTCCCAGACGCCTTGAATGCGGGATTCGAGTCTGGCCGGCAGGATGGTGTCGAAGTCGCGTGAGGTGTGGTAGCCGTTGACCCAGCCGGGCTCCGTCGCGGCGATGAGGTAGCGGTTGAGATTGCCGTCGCCGTCTTCAACGGCAATCTGCAGATGATCCGATCTGTCGAGGGCCAGGGAGTTTTTGTCCCTGAATACCTGCGCATCGTCGTCGACGACGAAAAGGGCGTAAAGATACCCCTCCCTGATGCCGCTGAGGTATCTGAAACCGGCATCCCCTTCTTTGAATTCTTCTGATGAATCAAGAACATGATCACGGCCAAAAACAAGGGCATTGTTCAGATGAGGCTGCCAGTCGTCGACCTTGCCGTTGAGCCGCATGGGCGAGCTCAACTGGAGGATGTAGAGATCGCGTTGACGGTCAAGCGAGTGGAAGCGCTCGCGGTCGAACAACCCCTGCCGGCCGGAGAGGGCCTGGGCCACGGCCCTTGCTGAAAACATAAGCGCCTCTTTCCTGCTCTCCAGCAGCGAGGTCTGGACGATGGCTGCAAGCCGTACGCCTGTGTAGGGGATGGCCAGGAGCAGTAAAGAGATGAGGGCCAGCTTCAGCCGCAGCGAGATGCGCATGACACAGTGAGCGATGTTGAAAAAAGAAAAGACACTGCCGGCCGGGAATCTGAGACTCGCATATCATTCCACCCAACGATAGCCCATGCCGTATTCGGCACGGATGCAGTCGAACTGGGGGTCGAGTTCCCGGAATTTTTCCCGGATCCTTCTGATATGGGCGGCGATGGCGTTGTTGGTCACCACCACACTGGCCGCCTCCATCAACTGTGCATGTGACTTGACATGTCCCGGATGCTGCACCAGTGACAGCAGCAGCCAGAATTCGGTGAGGGTCAGGTTCAGCGGTGCATCTTTCCAGAAAACCTCTTTTCTCTGTTCCTGCAGACGAAGGCTGCCCGAATGGATAACCTTTTCTTCCTGGGGTGAATTTCCCTTGAGAACTTCCATCATTTTGAACAATGTGGCGATTCTCACCGGCAGAAAATCAAGGGTGGTGGTGTTCTTGGTAAGATAGTCCCAGGCACCCAGGCGCAGGCCGGAGACCTTGTCCAGATCAGAGTCCCGGGCGGTGAGAAAGATTATAGGCAGCGTCGGCGAGGCCTTTCGTATCTCCCGGCAGAGCTCGAAGCCACCTTCCATCTCCTCGCCGAGCATGATATCGAGAATGGCCAGATCCGGCAGCTGACGGGCAAAGGCAGCCTGGGCTTCGCTCCTGCCGGAGTAGCTTTCCACGTGGTAGCCCTGGCGCTTGAGGGCCTGTGAATAATTGGCCCGGAGTCGCTCGTCGTCCTCCACAAGTGCTATGGTGTATGCCATATTCGCCTCACCGTTCGAAAAAGGATTTCAATACTGCCGAATTCGCAGCAGCAGACTAATCCGAGCATGGACCTTCCCGCAATAAGAAAAGCACCGGCAATGGTGCTGTCATTTTTCATCATAATTGCTTTCCCCTTTATCACTTTTCCTTCAGCACTCTGTCACCCTGACAGGGTTTTATGGAGTCAGCAGCAAAGAAAGCAGTGCGCGGCGAAAAACGACAATCCTCAGACTCCTTGGATATCATATGAAAAAAGACACCGGGACGACAGGCAAGACCACGGTTCACTTCGAAGGCGGCGACCCTGGCACCATCCTCATAATCGCCTACCTGGCGGCTATCGTCTTTTTCGTTCTTTTGGGGAGCTTTACCCAGGCCGGGGAAGCACGGGCGCAGTCTGACTGGCAGAAGGTGCGCATGGATGATGTGGCCGGCGGCGAGCTGCTGGTACGATCCGGCGACGGGGATCTGTATGCCAGAACGCCGCTGCTTCATCAGCAGGTGGATATAACCATACATGGCATGATCGCAGAAACGGTTCTGCGTCAGCGTTTCAAAAATGACAGCGATCAGTGGCTGGAAGCGGTTTACGTTTTTCCCCTGCCCGAGGAGAGCGGCGTAACGCACATGCGCATGCGCGTCGGAGACAGGGTGATCATCGGCAGGATCAAGGAGAAGAACGATGCCAGAAAAACCTATCTCAAAGCGCGCGAGGAAGGCCGTAAAACCTCACTGCTCGCCCAGAAGCGTCCAAATATTTTTTCCATGGCCGTGGCCAATATTCCGCCGGCAGGCGAAATCGAAGTGGAGATCGGCTACCAGGATACGGTGCGGCTTGACGGCGGCACCTTTAGCTATCGTTTTCCGATGGTTGTCGCCCCACGCTACATTCCCGGCTCAGCCATCGACCAAGGGGAGCAGCCGTTGTCCTTTGACGAAGGCGGCTGGGCCGTCACCACCGATATGGTCCCCGATGCCCCAGAGATTACACCGCCGGTAATGGCGGATGGGGAAGAGAGAATACATCCGGTGGAGCTTTCGCTCACCCTGAAAGCGGGCTTTCCTGTCCGGGATCTTTCCAGCCTCTACCATGGAGTGGAAATCCACAAAGAGGATGCACAGTTCTACCGCCTGCGTTTCGACGGCAGGGTCTATGCCGACCGCGATTTCGTCATCGAATATAGGGCTGCCAATACCGATAGGGTCGCTGCAGCACTCTTCACCGAAAACAGAGGGGATGACAGGTATGGATATCTCCTCGTCAATCCGCCGGTGAAGGCGCTGCAGAGTCCGCTGCCGCGAGAGCTCGTTTTCGTCATCGATGTTTCCGGTTCCATGGCCGGCGCTTCCATTCGCCAGGCTAAAACGGCGCTGGCCCATGCAATTGAAGGCCTCGCGCCACGTGACAGCTTCGATATCATCGCCTTCAACTCTACCGCCTGGAACTTGTTCGACCGGGTGCTCGAAGCCACCGATGAAAATAAGGACAAAGCGCTGCGAGGGCTGCGGCGCCTGCGGGCCGACGGTGGAACCGAAATAGCAGCGGCGCTTGAGCGTGCCCTTGGCGATAGTGACGGCAGCAGCAACCGAAGCCGCTTGCGGCAGATAGTCTTTTTGACAGATGGCGCAGTGGGCAACGAACGGGCGCTTTTTACCATGATAGCCAAACGGCTTGGCGACGCCAGGCTCTTTACCGTCGGCATCGGCTCTGCGCCGAATTCCTACTTCATGACACGGGCGGCAGCTGCCGGCCGTGGCAGCTATTGCCACATAGGCCGGATCGAAGAGGTGGAAACGAAGATGGCCGCCCTTTTTGAAAAACTGGCAAAGCCGGTGATGACAAACCTTGAACTTGTAGCGACCGATGGTTCCGCCATGGAAATATACCCCCATCCTTTACCCGATCTCTATCACGGCGAGCCCGTCGTAGCTGTTTTTAAAGGCCGGCGACCAGTGGGAACGCTCGATCTCCGCGGCTCCATTCTGGGCCGGCCCTGGAGCACGCAGATCGAGGTGGCTGCAGGAGCGCAGCGCAGCGATTCCTGCGTCGG
>CAKZOA010000369.1 GCA_937132035.1 uncultured Desulfobulbaceae bacterium
CCAAGCCCCTTGGTTCCATGGTTTATGGCACCATCTTTGGTCAATCAATCAAAAGCCAGCCTTTCCGCTCTCAGTTTTGCAAGATTCCTTGGTGTCTCTTTCAACACGGCATTGTTGATGAAACACAAGCTCCAGCAGGTACTGTAAGAGCGTGGTGATAGTGGGGAGCACCCAGGTAGTCTCCGTTGTGCCGGTAAGTTCCCAGGATGAGTATGTCCTTGTTATGGAGGTTGCAGTCGTCGAGTTTCTCGCCGTTTATACAGTCGCTTTTTTGCACCTGTATTTCCCGCACTGTGTAGTCGCCGGAGAGTTTGGGCAGTTCGCTATAGTCTCTGACTTCAAGATCGGTCCAGCGATGGAGGACCTTTTAGATGATGCCGGAAAGCCACTTCTCCATTTTACCGGAGCGGGTCAGGGGCCAGAAAAGGGTTCCAATGGCGAGCACCCATCCGAGGCGAGAGAGCCGGGAGCGTTTGCGGCCGAACAAGCTCATGGAGTAGTTATGCTGTCATGAGCCAAGATCATCGAAGCGATTGACCGTCCTGAGTCGGTTCATGGCCTGATCATAGCGATGGCGCCATCCGCCCCGTTTGGTCTTACGCTCGAGGACACGACGAATAACGGGTCGCATCAGATAGATCCAGATAGCGGTCCAGAGATGGCCCTGGTCGCGCATCTGTTTCGACGGCTCCCACCAGCCAAGAATATTCTGACGGTGGTACCAGACCAGGTACTGGAGCTGGTCGGCGTCGAGGTGATGAGTGCGGACGTTGGCCCATATGCCGTTATAGGTGGAGAAATCGTCGGCGTTGACCACCAGGCCTGCTTCGAGAAGCTGCTGGCGGATGCCGGTCTTGGGGTAGGGGGTCAGGATCTGGCAATAGGGTGAATCGACGCCAATGGACTGCAGAAAACGATAGTTGGCAATAATCTCTTCCTCGGTATCATCGGGAAAGCCGAAGATCATGCCGCCCACCACCATGATTCCATATTTATGGCAGAGTTCGACGGCTTTGCGTGAGGCTGTAACGATATCGCCCTTTTGGGCGGCGGCGAGATTCTTCTTGGAGACGCTTTCAATACCCAGGAAGACGCTTTTGAAACCGGCCCGGGCCATGATGCGCACCATTTGCTCGTTTTTCGACATGGTCACACAGTCGGCCTGGACGATGAAATTCAGGTCCCGGTAGCCCTGGTCGATGATGGCCTGGCAGAGTTCCATAACCCTTTTGACGGAGAGCACCATATTGTCGTCGGAGACGAATATCCAGCGGCATTTTTTCCGGTGATAAATGTCGTCGATATCGGCGAGTATACGCTCAACGGGAAACGGCCTGAAGGCGCGACCGTACATATGGCGAATGCTGCAGAAATTGCAGTTGCGGGTGCAGCCCCGCGACGTTTCGATGACCTCGACGCTGCGGTTCATGACATGATAACCCCAGGTCAGACGCCGTTTGTCGCGTACGGGCAGTTTCAGGGTGGTCAGATCCAGCAGTTCGCCTCTGGGGTTGTGGATAAAGTGCCCGTCCTGGCGGTGCGACAGGCCGGGAATATCTTCGAGGCTGTCGGTGCCGCTCAAGGCGTCAAGCAATCTCCGGAAGGCCTCTTCGCCTTCGCCGCGAATTATGAAGTCGATGTTTTTTCCATCTTCGGAGCCTGCGATCTCTTCGTACATGAGGGTAGCGTGATAACCGCCGATGACGATTTTGCACTGCGGCAGAAGGGATTTGATAAGACGGACGATTTTTATGCAGGTGGAAAACTGCCAGGTCATCGACGACAGAGCGACCACGTCGGGCTTGATCCTGGTCAAGGTGCGTTTCAGGTATCGCCGCACCTTGCCCCGTTTGCGGATAAGGTCTATGAGGTAGACCTCATGGGCGGCGTCGACGTTGCCGGCCAGGCTGGCTATGCCAAGGTTGGGCATGTGAAAGGCGGCTTCGTGCATGATAACCGCGGCAACATCGGGCATGGAGATCAGAACTGTTTTCATAAACCCATCCTCGGCAGCAGGTGGTGGGGGTGAAGCATACACTCTGCTCTGAGACTGGCGGCAGCTAATTTTTTCCGGTCAGTTCTTCGGCCTCTAGATTTCATGGAGAAAAATTCCTTGGATAAAAAAGAGTGCAAGAGTAGGTACCTTCTGCACGGATACGGATGATTTCTGAGATGATACCCGGCCCGCCACAAGAAGAACCGGGTTCTCACATCAATGAAATGGTGGCATTGATCGACAGTGTCAGCTTATCTTCTTTTCCTCTGTTTATCCATATTATTTTCGAAGAATCCGACGTGAGCCACTGGTGGCGGATGCGAAGGTTTTGCCGAGGGTCCACGATCTGACAGACTGGCGTATGGAGAAAAGAGGCATAGAATTGAAGAGAGGAGAGCAACACCGGCAAGAGATATGACTCTACGTAAAGCTCCACCCTGATTTTCCATTACTTGATAGGGCCTGGAGCAGGGGAGGAATAATGGATACACGCCATAACGGGGGTAAAATACCACCTTCTCCGCCATCTCATCATCACAACATCACCACGGATTTGCACCCAGCGCCGCTGGTGGTGGCGGCGGAGATGAAGGAAGCGGCAGGGGCCTTTGTCGCCGGGCTCCATCCTTCGCAGCGTCGCCAATGCGTCTTTTCGGCGGATGGACGGCAGCGTTTCAACTGGGATTACCGGCCCGGAAAACGGGCGGGCCTGCCCCTGTCGGCCATGGAGGATAGCCAGCGATTGCGGGCTCTGGCGCTGTTGGTGAGCGGATTGAGCCGCTCGGGCGGTAGAACCGCTTTCAATATCATGAGCCTGGAAAAGATTCTTGGCAGTATCGAGGGTTCAGGAAACCACCGGCGTGATCCAGGTCTGTATTATGTTACCATCTTCGGTGAACCTTCCCTTGACTCGGCTTGGGGATGGCGAATCGAGGGCCATCACCTTTCGGTAAATTTCCGTATTGCCAAGGGGGGAGATGTTTTCTGCTGTCCCTCCTTTTTCGGCGCCAATCCGGCGACGGTACCCGAGGGACCGCTGCAGGGGTTTCTCACCCTGCCCCGCGAGGAGCAGGTGGCGCGAGAGCTGCTGGCGACACTGGGCGAAGAGCAGCGCCGGCGTGCCTGTGTCAGTTCCGAAGCTCCTGGTGACATTGTCACCGGCTGGGCCTCGCATATCGAGCTTGATGAGCCTGTGGGCATACCAGCGCAAGATTTCAACGCCGAACAGCACCAGGCGCTGCTGGATCTGCTTGAGGTGTATGTCGGCAGAATGACAGCACATGTTGCCGAGGAAGAGATGGCGCAGATCGACAAGGAAGGGGTCGGCTCTATCCACTTTGCCTGGGCTGGCTCGACGCAGAGGGGGCATGCCCATTACTACCGGCTCCATGGTCCCTCGACGGTGGTGGAGTATGACAATATTCAGAACAACGCCAATCATATCCACAGTGTCTGGCGCAATCTCAAGCGAGATTGGGGAGGAGATCTGCTGCGCGATCACTATGCGCAGTCTCACTCGAGCCAGCGGTGAGAGCCGTCCCCAATATGCGGCCAAACTGCAATTGAACCTCTTCTCGCTGCACTGACCTGCGGCGCCGCCGGTCTGGTTCTTGACCTGGACATACAGTTCGGAGGTAATCTCATACCTTGTGGCGTTTCCGCCGTAAACCATTAGTATATATGATCAGAAGTGTCCCGCAACTCTCGCGGGAAAAACCCGCATCCAACCACAGGTGAAGGAGGAAGGTATGAACAGGATAGCAGGACTGCTGATATGGTTTCTCTTTCTTCCAGCACTGGCCGCCGCCGAAACTGTGCTGGTCGGAGAATCCAAGGGTATGGAGTACAGAGTCGAAGAGGTAGCCAACGACCAGGGGGTAATATGGAGCATGGAATTTCTCACTGAAAAGACGTTGCTTTTTACCGAGCGGCAGGGAAGGGTCAAGATCCTCGATCTCGCCAGTGGCCGTATTAGCGAACTCTCGGGAGTACCGGATGTCTGGGACCGTGGCCAGGGCGGTTTGCTTGATGCTGCTGTTGCCTCCGACTACCAGCCTGGAGACTGGATATATTTTACCTACAGCAAGGAGGCAGATGGTCAGGGGGCGACGACTCTTGCCCGTGCACGTCTGCAGGAAAGGGCGCTGGTGGACTGGCAGGATCTGCTGGTCACCCGCTCGGCGACGGAGACTGGCCGGCATTATGGCAGCAGGATTGTTTTTGACGGCCGGGGCCATCTCTTTTTTTCCGTGGGCGACCGCGGCCACCGGCCCAACGGCCAGGATCTCTCCACCCATGCCGGATCGATTCTCCGGCTCAATGTGGACGGCACCGTTCCGGAGGATAACCCTTTTGTCGGCAAAGAAGGCTTGCCGGAAATATGGAGCTACGGCCATCGCAATCCACAGGGACTTTTTTGGGATGCTGCCGCCGGCACACTGTGGTCCAACGAGCATGGACCGCGGGGGGGAGATGAGATACAGATCATCCGCGCCGGCGAGAACTATGGCTGGCCCGTGGTCTCGCATGGTAAAGAGTACTGGGGACCGGTGGCCGTCGGCGATAGTGTCAGCAAACCGGGGATGGTCGATCCGTTGAAGGTCTATATCCCCTCCATTGCCCCTTCCAGCCTGCTGATCTATACTGGTGATGCCTTTGTGCACTGGCGGGGCGACCTTTTCTCCGGGGCTTTGGCAATGGTGCACCTCAACAGGGTTGCCGTAGACGGGCAGTATCGGCCGGTTGACGAGGAGAGGTTGCTGCTTGATCTCGATGAGCGGATCCGCGACGTCATCGAAAGTCCCGAGGGATGGCTCTATGTTTCCACGGACAGCGGCAGGATTCTGCGGATCAGGCCGGCGGTGGATTGAGCCGAATAGTAGAGAAGAATGAAGAATGCACTCGTTTTTCATGCCTTGCCAGGGCAGCGATAAAGCACCATTCTCTCCCCTCGGGCGATCATCAACACTGGAACTGTTCCGGCAACACCCAGACAAAAAATGAGTGCAGCATGTTCACACGTGCAGTGAACCATCCTCAAAAGGCGGAGACCCAAAATGGAGGAAATGAGGCAGATTTTGAAATCGCAGAATCTCTGCGTTCTGGCAACCTATGCGGATGAAAAACCGCACTGTTCACTGATGGCATACATCATCGACGACACCTGCCAGGTACTGTATATGCTCACCCCGAAAAAGACCAGAAAGTTTGCAAATCTCTGTGCCAATCCGAGGGTTTCCCTGTTAGTCGATACACGCCTGGCGGATGGCCGGCCCCAACCCCGGGATAAAATCTGTGCTTTGACCGTCGGCGGAACATGTGCGGTGGTCAAGGACGGCGACAGAGAAAGAGGTATATGCCAGCGGTTTGTGCAGGTGCATTCCCATCTTGCGGCTTTTGTAAACGAAGAAGACATTGCCGTTTTCGAAGTCAGAATCACGTCTCTGCAGCTGCTGCAGGGAGCACGCGATGCCACCTACGAAACGATTGACTGAGAGGGCTGTCCGTTTTCCCTGAGAAGCCGACCACCCATTGAGGCGATCAGGCTTCGGTGTTCCAAGGTTCTGCTAAGGAGGTATATGAAATACTGCAGTCAGTGCGGCGCCAGGATCAGCCACCGTGTCCCGGAGGACGACGACAGACCCCGTTTTGTCTGCACCTCCTGTGCCACGGTCTTCTATGAGAACCCTAAGGTTGTCGCCGGTGCCATTGCCCTGAGGGAGGGGAAGATCCTGTTTTGCCGTCGGGCCATTGAACCCCGTCTGGGAAAATGGACCCTGCCAGCGGGCTATCTCGAAAATGGCGAAACAGTCGAGGCCTGCGCCAGGCGGGAAACCTGTGAGGAGGCCGGTGGTCTTCTCGAGGATCTGCGGCCATATTCGCTGTTGAACCTGCCGGCCTTCAATCAGGTGTATGTCATCTACCTGGCCCGTTTGGTCAATACCGATTTTGGCCCGGGCGCCGAAAGTCTCGAGACAGAGCTTTTCGCTCCCGAAGAAATTCCCTGGAAGAATCTTGCCTTCCCAGTCATTGCCAGGGTGCTCTCCCTCTATTGCGGTGATCTCTCCGGCGAGGTTTTTCCCTTTCGTGAAGTTTCCGACGGTCTCTTTTTCGATCAGTGCTGACTGTTTCCAGGCGAAAATGCGAAGAGGCGGCGGACGATTTTTCTGCCCGTACAGGCTTGAGGTTTCGCCCCTTCATGCACATTATCTTGTAGAGTCGAAGACGCCGTTACGTATCGGCGAAGTGGCACTTTATATCTGCGGGATCGTTCTGCGGGCAACAGACTCCTTTCAGGTCACCGCAACACGCGGATGATAGCACTTGCGATTGATAACTGGTGCGGCCTGCGGCCATGATCGGTGCAGGAGAAGGAGGTAGGGAGGAAGGACTATGATACGTCTGTTTTGTGTGGCCGTTCTGATGATGCTGACGGCCTGTTCCGGCATCGAGGTGAGTCAGGACTATGATACCGAAATGACCTTTCCCCGGCTGCAGACCTATGCCTGGAAAAGCTCGTCGGTGGAAATGCATGACGATGTCAGGGCCAATAACCCTCTGCTGCATAAACGCTTTCGTCAGAATATCGACAGGGTTCTGGAGGAAAAAGGGTATGAGCGGACAACGGGTGTCGATTTCCTTGTCGATTATAGCTATTCAATTTCCACCAGAATGAAATCCGAACCCTTTACCACCGGTTTTGGCTTCGGAATAGGTTCCTTTCGCCGTTATGGCGGCTTTGGCATTAATACCGGCTACGACATCAGCCAATACGATATCGGTACTCTCGTCGTGGATATCTACGATGCCGACTCACAGGAACTGCTCTGGCGCGGACGAGGCTCGGAGGTCATCTCCCGGCACCCGACGCCCCAGCAGAATTCGGAGATGGTCCGTCAGCTGGTGGAAGCCATCTTGGCCCAGTTTCCGCCATATTAACAGGTGCGGCCGGGGAGTTTCCGCGCCTTACCTGCTTTTGCGCTCAAGGTTGCGTTCATAAAAATGCCCTCTCCCCCTGTCTCTTCCCGGGCGAGTCTTGTGATCGCCTGTCGTTGCCTGCCCCTTGTTTTGGTTCTCCCCACCCACTGTTTTCACGCCGGGAGCAGTAAAGGGGTATTGTGTCGTAAGCCTTGCTTCTCTTCGGTGCAAAAACAGCCATGTCGAGTCGATGTCTGGTCGACATGTCCCTGAATTTACACGGATGTCTATCGTTGTCTACTGACAGTTCGGTCTAGGTTTCATAGGGTACGGACAAATGGGAGCCATGTGTTCCTTTAACGTCCAAACACGAGCCCGAAAGAGGTAAACTATGAAACTGACAGCACAGAACAATAACACCAGTGAAAACCACACTACTACAGGCGGCATACCCACTATAGGCCGGATATCTCTACTCCTGGCACTTTTGATGCTCCTGGTTTTGCCACTCAATGCCATGGCTGGCAGAGGCTGGCAAAATGCGCAGCCGTCGAAGCGCTGGCAGGGAGAGGTCCAGAGGTTCGTTCTAGATTTTCATGATAGCCGTTTGCGCGGACACAGAGGTGAGCCGGCGATATTGTATCTGAAAAAGGAGCTTTTACGGCAATATCCGGGGATCGATGTCACCGATCTGCGTCTGCGCAAAGTGGTTCTTGTGGCCAAGACGAAAGTCGGACGAGGGATGGCCCAGCTGCGTGTCGGTCCGGAACTGAGCAGAATGTACCAGGTTGCCGGTTCTCCTCCTGATTTTCACAGCAGGAACAGGCATTCATATGACAGAACACGAATTCTCAATCCTTTTATGCCCAGCTGGGGCCCCTGGCAGCTGCACCTCAGGGGACATTTCAAAGTCCGCAAGGTTGTTGTCGAAGTCGAGCAGCGTCACAGACCGCAATATGGGTGGGGGCGTCAGAGAGATGGTTTTCATCTGAAAATGCGCTGGTAGGAGAGAGCACCAGCTGCTACAACGGCAGCTGCCCGTAGCGGCTGGTCATTGAGGCTGCATAAACATTGCACCTAAGGTATAGTACGGTTTCTCACAGAATGTATATAGAGTGTTCAAATAACGAAAATTAGTCAATCAAGGGAGAAAACAGATGAGATCAATGATATTCGTTGCGGTTCTGCTGTCGCTGTTGTTGACGTCATGCGCCAATGTGGATTTGAATAAGGGCAAGCAGGGAGCCATCGGCGGTGCCGCCGGTGGTGCACTTATCGGTCAGGCTATCGGCAGAGATACCGAGGCCACCCTTATCGGAGCCGCGGTTGGTACCATGCTCGGCTACATAGTCGGCAACGAAATGGACAAATTCGACAAGAGACAGCTCAATCAGGCCTACGAGTTCACCCCATCGGGACAGACCACCAGCTGGCAGAATCCAGACAGCGGCAATAGTTACCAGGTCACTCCGCAGCCAGCCTACACCAGTCCAAGTTCTCCGCAGAGACCGTGCCGGCAGGCCGAGATTGAGGCGTTCATCGATGGCCGTCGGGAAACAACCTATACCACTGCATGCAGGAATGACGCAGGTCAGTGGGTGTTGAGAAACTAGCCTGAATAATTGACGCGTACAGATGGTGTGTTCGGCGACGAGACCTGTGATTGGTATTATTTGCGTATGCCAATCACAGAAGCGACGCAAAAGAGCAGGCCATATCGACTCGCCTGAAGGGGAAGCTGAACATGGTGGCTATCCCCTCTTTCCAGACGGTTCTTCACGGCTGCCAGGCCATGGAGAGTATCGCTTTCCAGCTTCCACTTCCGGGTTTGGGGACACTGCCAGAAGGCTTCAGGGCGTAGGCGCATTTTTGTGGCTTTCCTCGAGATCCTTGTAGAGGGCCAGAATGCCGGACCGTGTCACCTTTTTGATGCCGAGAGGGAGAAGGAGCTCTATCAGTGAGCTGACCTTGTCCTCCGTTCCAGTTACCTCAACGATATAGGAATCCGTTCCGGCGTTGACGATTTTGGCGTGAAATATGTCAACAAGCTGGACCAGCTCTGTCCTGTTCTGCGGTGTTATGGCAACACTGATCAAGGCCATCTCTCTTTTGACGGCCTTCTCATCCTCAGTCATGTCGCGGAGCTTGATAACGTCGATAAGACGGTTCAGCTGGGCCCGTATCTCGCCGAACTGGTGTGGCGTCGCCTTCGTCTTTATGGTTATCCTGGAAATGTTTGGGTCATGGGTGGGAGCCCCGCAAATGCTTTCCATGTTGTAGCCTCTTCCCGAAAACAAACCGGTTATTCGCGATGTCACGCTCGGCTTATTTTCCACCAGCATCGTAATAACATAGGATTGTTCTTCTTCCATACCTCTCTCCCGGCCAAAGTGGCAGTGTCTGAAAGTACTGACTTTTTCATCTGAACAAGAATATACGCGTCATGCAAAAGGCCAACAGGGGTGGACCAAGGAACAGCCCGCATTTCAACACTCATCGAGATTCCCGTCATCTTATCAGCCGTGACTTTTTATATACCATGGATTACCGTCTTTGTCTGCACATGACTGGCCGTTGCAGCTGTTGCGAGGCCAGGATCTGTTTTACCGGCGGCAGCCCCGTTTATGGTGAAGGACGGTCCGCATGACCGAGGTAGTAGACAATCCAGTTTTTTTCGGGTTGCGGTGAACTCTGATTGTTAAAGAAATGGACCTGCTGTCTGGGGTCGACGGCAAAGAGTGGCAGGGTCTGGCGGCCGTGGCGACGCCGGAAGTCTTCGAGGGTGTATTTGGCCGTTTGTGTGGTGTGCAGAATCTCTGCTCCGTCTGTGATCATATGCTCAAGTCGAACATAGCTCGCCGGTGGATCAAACAGCGTTTTGCCGCTGAAGCGCAGGTTGTGGCGATGTTTTCCCTCGGCCTGCGCCGGCAGTACGTAGATATTGTTTTTGCCCAATTCCTGACGGTAGTGATAGGCGGCGGCGATATTTTCGCTTTCCCGGTGTGACAATGCCAGAAGTGTACCCAGGCCTGCCAGTTCGACATCGCCGCCGGTCCGCTCGGAGAGGGATCTGTTGCTGTAGACGGGGCCGGGGATTCGTCTTATTTCAGGTGTATTCCTGCGCGAGTTATCAACGACAATAACGTTTTTTTTCAGATCGACCAGCGTCTCGGCTATGGCCCGAGCGAGTCTATTGCCGCCGACGATGAGAAAACCGTCCGCTTCGGGGAGGGTGATTTTCAGCATCCTGGCAATGGGGTAGGCCGTCAGGCTTTGCAGCATCACCGTGAAGATTATAACAACGAAGGTCAGCGGGACAAGCAGGGCGGCGTCGGCATGGCCGTAATTCTGCAGCTTGAGCGCGAACAGTGATGATATGGCCGCGGCGACGATTCCCCGGGGAGCGATCCAGGCGAGGAAATATGTTTCCGCCCGGCTCAAGCTTGACCGCCAGGTGGAGACGGCAATACTTAAGGGACGGGCGAGAAACTGGAGAACGGCACAGATGAGCAGCGCTTTCCAGCCCAGGCGTTCCAGAGCGGCAATGTCGAGGCGGGCGGCCAGAATGATGAAAAGAAGAGAAATTAAGAGAATGGAAAGGGTCTCCTTGAAAGCAAGAATATACTCCAGATCGACATTTTTCATATTGGCGAGCCAGATGCCGAAGACCGTTACCGCAACCAGGCCTGATTCCGCCTGAAAGTAATTGGCCAGGGCAAAGGAGCCGAAAACAAGGCCAAGGGTGGCAACATTATGAAGGAACTCGGGGATAATATGGTAGCGGAGGCACATCCCCAGGAAAAAGCCGGCAGCACAGCCGATCAAGGTGCCCATGAAGACAAGATAGGCAAAAATCAGCAGCGTGTGTCCGAGGGCCTGTTGGCCACCGCCGGAGATGATGAACTCAAAAACCAGAACGGCAAGGGTGGCGCCGATGGGGTCAATGACGATACTCTCCCATTTGAGTATGTTGGCAACCGAGGATACCGGCCGCACCGTTCGCAGAATAGGGGCGACAACCGTTGGGCCGGTTACCACCATTATAGCGCCGAAAAGCGTTGCCACTTCCCAGGATACTTCCACAAAGAGTTTCGTTGCCAGGGTGGTGATCAGCCAGGTTGCCGCCATGCCGAAAGAGACCATGTTGCGGACGACGGCGTGCAGGCCCCGTATTTCCCTGAATTTCAGGGTAAGGCTGCCCTCGAAAAGGATGATTGCCACCGACAGGGAAACGAAAGGGAAAAGCAGATCACCCAGCAGTTCTTCGGGCTGGACCAGTTTGAGCATCGGTCCTGCGGCAATACCGGTGAGGAGCAGCAGGAGGATGGCGGGAAGCCGAATCCTCCAGGCCAGCCACTGGCAGAGGACGCAGAGTATGAAGAGCAAAGCAATAAGCGGTACGGTTACTTTATCCACTGGAACTGACCTGAAAATGTCGCCGCCTGTTGGGCCGAAGAGAATGTTGGCGTATTATATCACCCGAAGGTTACGTGATTTCCTGATTTTTTTCCAGAGATCCTTGAAAATGCAGGAACATCATGGCGGGTTGTGTATCCTGTTAGTGGCCCTGGTACATCTTCAAGGCGCCGCTCTCCATCCTGCGCTCCTCATCCTGTTTTGCCAGTGAGGAGACCCTGGCGTTGTATCTTCGTAGTTGCAAAAGTCGCATCCTCCAACTATAACGCATCTGCATTCACTTTCATCGCTTATCTCCGCTGTCTTAAAAAGGCGCGTCCGGTGATGGTGAGCTACAGCAGAGAAGATGATCGCAGGTTTTCCGGCGGAGAAATGATGCTTGATTCTGCGGGCAAAACGATGTATTTCACCGGGTGAAAGGAAAAACTCCTGCAGTACACTACTGTCCACACATGACAAAAATCAGATACTTCCTCGAATATGTCTTCATTGTTGGCCTGGGCCGGATCCTTCGTCTGTTGCCCCGACGGGTGGTTCTTTTTCTGGGGGCGAGGGCGGGCGACTTCATTTTTTACTGCGTTCCCATCCGAAGAAAATTGACGATCGAGCAGATCGGCAGAGCCTTTCCCGGGAAAAGCCGAAGGCAGGTGAGAGCTATCGGCAAAGAGGTCTACAGAAATCTGGCAATGAACGGACTTGAGCATCTCTGTTTGCCGAGGCTTTCACGAGACGAGCTGCTGGACATTGTCACGCTTCGGGATGAGGATCTGCTGAAGAAGGCATATTCACGCGGCAAGGGGGTGATCTTTGTCGGCGGCCATTTCGGCAACTGGGAATATATGGGAGCGGCAATCACCGGCAAGGGCTATCCGCTCACCTATGTGGTCGCTGGCATAGCCAATCCCTACATCGACGAGATGGTCAACCGGCACAGGAAAGATGCCGGCATCAGTATTATCTCCAAGGGCATGTCCATAAGGGCGATGCTGAAGACACTCCACAACAATGGGGCCATGGCCATGCTCATGGATCAGGATGCCGGCCGCAACGGCACCTTTGTCGAATTTTTCGGCAGAAAATGTTCGACGCCGAAGGGCCCGGCCCTTTTCGCTCTGAAGACCGGGGCGGTCGTCCTTATGGTTACCTCCATTCGCCAGGATGATGGTTCCCTCAAGGCCGTTTTTGAGGAGGTGGAAATCGACTATGACAAAGGCGTTTCCGAAGAGCACCTGCATGAGATCATGCAGCGGTGTACCGCCAGGATGGAGGCGTATATCCGCACATATCCCGGCCAGTGGTTCTGGATGCACAGACGCTGGAAAACGCCACTTACCGTTCTTGAAAACGATAGTTCCGGAAGTTCATGAAAAAACCGCGTAGGTTTGCCCTCCAACTAAAAAGCACCATCCGCAGAATATTTTCACCCATCGCGCAGGTCGATAGAACCCACTCTGCTCAATCACAGGTCTCCACAACCAGCAGGCCGTCACAGCTCGTAAAAGATTCCAACCAGCTTTAATCTCCAGGAGCCGCAGTGGCGGATTTGCCCGCAGGTGCCATCGATCTTGTGGAATTATCCGCGCCAAAGAGGCGCAAATAGAGTACACTGCGGGGTATTGAGAAATATCCCATAGGGGATCTTGTCGCCCCCCCCAGGCACAGGGGGATGACGATGACGCCGCTTTAATTACTTCTATGAAAGTCCAGATTGATACGCGCCTGCTGGCATTTCCCGCAGGTGTCTTACTCGTCATTATTGTTGTGTTCATCACCTTTCACGACTGGTCGAGGGCGCCGCAGCCGACCCTGGAGAGAATTCGAAAGGAGGGGGAAATACGTCTTCTCACCGATAATAGTTCGAATACCTACTATATCTACCGGGAACGGCCGATGGGGTTCGAGTACGAACTGGCAAAACAGTTCGCCGACTATCTCGGTGTTGAGCTGAAGGTGTATACACCCGGGTGGAACGACCTGATTCCCTTTCTTCTGAAAAACAGGGGCGATTTTATCGCTGCCGGTATGACCGCAACCGACAGGCGCAAGGCTGTGGTTGATTTTTCCGATCCCTACATGAAGGTTCAGCAGAGAATCATCCGCCACAAGCTGGTATTCGGTCTTGAGAACATTGCCGATATGGAGGGCCGGATTTTCCACGTTCGCCGGGGCACTTCCTATCAAGGCCGACTCGAGGAGATTCGTGATAGCGGTGTCGATCTGAAGATCGAACTCCACGACAATGTTGCCACCGAAGAGTTGATACGCAAGGTCGCCCGCAGGAAGATTGCCTTCACGGTGGCCGATTCTAACATAGCCCTGCTCAACCGCAGATACTATCCCGATATTAAAATAGGTCTGCCTCTTCATCAAGAGCAGTCGCTGGCCTGGGCCGTGCGCAAAGACGACAGGGCGTTTCTCGAAAAAATGAATGATTTTCTGGAAAAACTTGAGGAAGAGGGCGGCCTGTCAAGGCTCTTCGAAAAATACTACGGCGATGTCGAGGTCTTCGACTATTTTGATTTGAAAAAATTTCACGAACGCATCGTTACCCGTCTGCCTGAATTTATCCATACCATCAAGGAGGAGTCGGCCAAGGCTGGCTTCGACTGGCGCCTGATGGCCGCGCTGGTCTATCAGGAGTCCCATTTCAATCCCAAGGCTGAAAGCTATACCGGCGTCAGGGGACTGATGCAGGTAACCCAGACGACGGCTGAGGAGATGGGCATTGAAGACAGGCTCGATCCCATACAGAGTATCAGGGCCGGCATCCGCTATCTGAACAAGCTTTTTGCCCGCTTCGATGACATAGAAAGCAGGGAGCAGAGATTACTCTTCGCCATGGGTAGTTATAATATTGGCTATGGCCATATTCGCGATGCGCAGAAGATTGCCGTTGAGGAAGGCCTGGAGGCCGATATGTGGTCGAGCATGAAGAGTGTTCTTCCCTACCTGATGAAGCGCAGCTACTATTTGCATACCGAACATGGGTATGCCCGAGGCAGAGAGGCAGTCAGGTATGTGGACCGGATATTGACCTACTATGACATACTCAAGCAGAAACCCTGAAAGCGACGAGAGGCAGAACTCTGTAAATCATCGCCGCTCGGCAGGAGAGTATGCGGGCTAACGAGAGTTCAGAATATCCATAATCCTGACACGATAGTCGACGATATCGTTGCGCAGAGAGCTGAGGTTGGCGATCTTTTCATCGACTTTGGAGATGTGGAGGTCGAGGATTTCTATTAGTTTCGGCGTTATAGTATGAAAATCCTGCTGGTTGATGTCGTAATTTTCCGCCAGTTCCTGCATTTCCTTGAGTGAGATACCCAGTTCTTTGAGCTTGAGAATGAATTTGAGACGGAGTATGTCGTCTTTTGTATATGTTCTGGTACCGCCGCCGAGCCTTTCAGACCGTCCCATAAGGCCGATTTCTTCATAGTAGCGGATGGTTCTGGTGGTGATGCCGAGCTGTTTCGCCAGCTTGCCTATTTGGACGGTCTTTTCGTGTGTGATGTTGTTCATTATAGGTACCGAAATATGACGATTATGATATAAAAGGTGTTGCGGATGGGACAAAGAACCCTTTCCAGTCTCTTTGTATTTAACCTTTACGTAATTCTCCGACAAAGATAGCACTTGTGTTTATTTGATGTCAACTGAAAACAGCAATATTAACCCTACTGGTACCAGAGCATGACAAAGGTTGCAGAAAATCAGGCCGTTTGGTGTTGACCTTTACGTAAAGAAATTGTATAAGGGGTGGAGAAGGGCCGCAAGGCCGATACTATCCTTGTTCTGCCACAGTGGATGCCATGCAATTTGAACTTACCGAGGAACAGAATCTTATCCGTGAGATGGTGCGCAGCTTTGCAGAAGCGGAGGTTGCACCGTCGGCGGCGGAACGTGACGAAAAGGAAATTTTCGAGAGGGAACTCATGTTCGGCAGACTGGCGGAACTGGGTCTGTGCGGTATCGTTTTTCCAGAAGAATACGGCGGCGCCGGTTCCGATTATATAAGCTATGCCATAGCCGTAGAAGAGCTCTCCCGTGTCTGCGCCTCCACCGGAGTGACACTGTCGGCGCATCTTTCGCTGTGCGCCAACCCCATCTATCTTTTCGGCACCGAGGAGCAGAAAAAAACCTATCTTGTGCCTCTGGCCCGGGGCGAGGCGATGGGCGCGTTTGGCCTGACGGAACCGGCCGCAGGCTCCGATGCCGGCGGAACCAGGACCACCGCCGTGCGTGATGGCCAAGACTGGATTGTCAATGGCACCAAAATCTTCATCACCAACGGCGGCGAGGCGGATACCTACGTAGTGCTGGCGCGCACGGATAGATCGGCAGAGAAGCACCGTGGCATCAGCGCCTTCATCGTCGAAAAGGGCATGGCTGGTTTTTTCTTTGGCAAGAAGGAAAAGAAAATGGGCATCCGCTCTTCACCTACTCTCGAAATACTCTTCGAAGATTGCAGGATCCCTGCGGGAAATATGCTGGCAGAGGATGGACAGGGCTTCAAGGTCGCGATGAAAACGCTTGATGGCGGCCGTATCGGCATCGCCGCCCAGGCGCTGGGAATTGCTCAGGGAGCCCTTGACGCCGCCGTTGCCTATTGCCGGGAGAGAAAACAGTTCGGTCAGCCTGTGGCTGCATTCCAGGGCGTAATGTTTCAACTGGCGGATATGGCCACCCGTATCGAGGCTGCCCGTCTGCTGGTCTACAAAGCCGCCTATCGCGCCAGCAGCGGCCGTGGCTATTCGCAGGAATCTGCCATGGCCAAGCTCTATGCCAGTGAAACGGCCATGAAGGTGACCACCCAGGCAGTCCAGCTTTTCGGCGGCTACGGCTATACCCGCGAATTTCCGGTGGAGAGGATGATGCGGGATGCCAAGATAACGGAAATCTATGAAGGTACCAGTGAAATACAGCGCCTGGTCATTGGCAGTGCGCTGACGCGATAACGAAATACCTTTACACAATGGAGCAGGAGATGGAGTTTACCCGGGAGATCTACTGGAATGTGGGGCATGGAGTCCTGACGCTTGGGCCCATGTATCTATTGGCAATCTCGGCGATTGCCATTCTTGTCTACGGCTTTGTGCAGCGGGCTCGAATCTACAGGCAGGGACGTCCCCTGCAGCGAACAGACGAGCCGGGGCAAAGGCTGCTTGCGGCGGTGAGGACAGCCCTGCTGCAGACCAAGGTGATCCGGGTTACCTTCCCCGGTATTTTTCACGGTCTGTTTTTCTGGGGCTTCTTTCTGCTGTTCATAGGCACGACGATCATCGTCATTCAGGCCGATTTCACCGATCTCTTCTTCGGTATTAAATTTCTCAAGGGTACATTCTATAAGCTCTTCAGCGTTACCCTGGACATCGCCGGCCTGGTTGCCATAGTGATGCTCGGCGCCCTGCTGGTGCGACGCTATTTTTTCCGGCCGGAAGGATTGGAAACAAAAAAGGACGATGCCTGGATGCACGGTGCCATGATGGTGATCCTCATTACCGGCTTTTTCATCGAGGGCAGTAGAATAGCGGTCACCGAACTCGGCACGCCGCTCGCACCCTGGTCGCCGGTGGGACTGGCGGTGGCCAAGATGATCGCTCCTCTGGGCGAAGAGGGTCTGCGTGGTCTGCATCGTTTTCTCTGGTGGTTTCACCTGCTGCTGGTCATGGCCTTTATTGTCTCCATTCCCTTCACCAAGTTTCGCCATATTTTCACCACCAGTGTCAATCGCTTCTTCGTCGACAGGGGACCGACTGGCAAATTGACAACGCTTGATCTCGAGGATGAGGAGGCTGAGAGTTTCGGTGTCGTCGGAATAAAGGATTATACCTGGAAGGATATTTTCGATGCCGATGCCTGCACCATCTGCAAACGCTGCCAGGATCGCTGTCCCGCCTGGACCACGGCCAAGCCGCTTTCGCCCATGAAAATCGTTAACCAGCTCGGCGATACGGCCTTCGGCGAAGCACCGGAAGACACGCCCATGGTGGATGTTTTCGGTCGTGATGCCATCTGGGCCTGCACTACCTGCAGGGCCTGCCAGGATATATGCCCCGCCTCCATTGAGCATGTGCAGAAAATTATCGACATCCGGCGCAGCCTTGTTCTCATGGAAGGAGAATTCCCCGGCGAAGAGGTGATGAGCGCCATGGAGGATACCGAGGTCAACGGCAACCCTCTGGGATTTGGCTATGCCTCCCGCGGTGACTGGGCTGAGGAACAGGGCGTGTCGATAATGGCTGAGGACAGCGAGGTCGATGTTCTCCTCTTTGTCGGCTGCTACGGTTCCTTCGACAAGCGCAATATCAAAGTCTCCAAAAGCTTTGTCGAACTCTGCCGGGCCGCCGGCGTCAAAGTGGGCATCCTCGGCAAGGAGGAGAAGTGCTGCGGCGATCCCATGCGTAAAATGGGCAACGAATATCTTTATCAGTCCCTGGCAATGGAGAATATCGAGGCCATTACTTCCTACGACGTCAAGAAGATCGTCACCGCCTGTCCGCACTGCTACAATACCCTGGCCAAGGACTACAAAGATCTGGGACTCGATATAGAGGTGGTGCATCATGCCGTCTACCTCGATGAACTGGTCCGTGAGGGCCGCATTGCCCTCGAGTCCACCGAGCTTTCCTGCACCTATCATGACTCCTGTTATCTTGGCCGGCACAACGACATCTACGATGCTCCTCGCCGGCTCATCGGTGCCGCTGGAGGTACCATCAGCGAGATGGAAAAAAACCGCGACCAGGGTTTTTGCTGCAGCGCCGGCGGCGGACGGATTCTGGCAGAAGAGAAGATAGGCGAGCGCATCAATGTCAAAAGAGTGCAAATGGCCGCCGATACAGGCGCCAGGGAACTGCTCTCCAATTGCCCCTTCTGTTTGACGATGTTCGAGGACGGCGTCAAGGGGGCGGAACTTGAGGGACAGCTTGTACCCAAAGATATTGCCGAGGTTCTACGAGAGAGGATGAAGGTCGAGTCCACCGGCTGAAAGCCTCCCCTTGGTGGTGTGGAATAGTTAGGCGGCAGCAGCCGCCTCTGAGAAAACGCGAAAAAAATGAATATACCTGGATAACCCCTAGACAGGAGGAGAATATGAAAATTCTAGTATGCATCAAGCAGGTGCCGGACAGCGCGCAGATCCGGGTCCATCCGGTGACCAAC
>CAKZOA010000370.1 GCA_937132035.1 uncultured Desulfobulbaceae bacterium
GGAATGGGTTTATTCGACGGGATACAGTGTCTCAAAACTCTGGGGCCACTCCCGCACTTTCGAGAGGACCCTGCAGGTGCCCGACGGTGCCGCAGCAATATCCTTCGACTCTTCGACGGTTCCCAGCCGCGGTCATCAGTAGGTGTTTGCTCTTCTCTCAGGGGATGCACCAGAGAGAGGCTTTGGAGATTTTCTTGATCAGGGCGGCGGTGGTTCCTCCCTGCATACCGATGCGGGTGAGAAAACCGCCGGAGCTACCCTCAAGACCCACTGCTACTGCGGCATAGCTGCCGTTGTTCTTTTCGCTGAGTATCGTGGCCGCCGGAGAGACACTCCAGCTTTTTTTGGTGTGGATGCGTTCTTTTTCAACTCCCTGTCCAACAAGAATATCCACTGTTTTGGCAAAAATCTCGTCGCTGCCGCTGTCGGTGGCTGCTGCATGAAAGACGGTAACATGGTGCTGTCTGGCCTGGCTGAGAATATAGCCGACATGATCGGCAGCCCGATAGGAGCTTTCACCGCCGTCAACGCAGAGCAGTACATTTTTTCTGCCGGGTTCAGGTTCCGTGCAGACCCATAGCGGACAGTCGAGGGCGGTGTCGTTGATCAGGGCAAGAGGAATTTCGTCCGCAGGCCTGTCAAAGAGCCACTGCAGGGCATAGGTGGCGCGGCGGCCGAGAATCATGGCATCGTAGAGACCCTGTGAGCTTTCGCCCAGAATATCCTTGACTTTGCCGTATCTCTCCTTGACACTCTTGGTTTTCATTTCGTTGATGTTGACATGGTTGCGCTGGATATCCCTTTTGGCTTTGTCGAGGGCTTTTTTGGCGCCTACCGTCAGATTGCCTTCTACCTTGTCTTCCGGGTTTTGCCATGCTTCAAGCAGCGCCTCTGAGGCATCGTTTGAATCCAGGCGGCAGATGTGGAACAGAGTTACATTGCAGCTGACCTCATCGCCGAAGAACGAACTGAAAAAGCGAATGCCGTGGAGATTTTCCGTATCCGAACTGATATTGATCAAGAAGTGAAGATTCATGTTTTTTCCTTGCCTGATTTTTTCTGGAGCCGAAGGTGATACGTGCAGATTATCGCAGGCAGATGGTTACCGCCTACATCTCGTTGCTGAAGGGGGTGAAGTATATCTCCCAATCCCCTGAATTCTCATCGGCATTGTTGCCGCCGGTAAAGGTGCCGGTGTAGCTGAAGGTGAAGGCAGTGGCCTGTGGCGGTGCCAACGGCACATCTTTAAGCTTCATCTTCTCGGGAACCTCTCCGCGGTAACCGATGAGAGGACTGATATCATCGGTGGAAAGGGCCATGCCGTTTTCGTCAAGGTAGTTGATAAAAAGCCGGAACTTCTCGGCTGCTGGGAAAGAATGGATGATATAGCTTTTCATGGAAACCGTACCGCTGACTGTGAAAGATTCTTTTGTCTTTCTGACGTCATAGATAATTTTGAGATCATTGGTTTGCCATTCCTGTGAAGGTGTTCCGGTCTCGGCCGGGATGATAAATTCTTCGGAGGCTCTTTGACCGACGTTTGAGTAGTATGTAGAGGCGCAGCCGGAGAGGCCAAAGCCGATGAAGAGGGCCAGCGACAGAATTGTCGGCAATTGCGGAAAGATAGTCGAGGTTTTCATGTCTGCTCCTGTGGTTGGTTGTGCTGTGGGTGATTCCGGCTCATTCTCTGGCACTGTTCTGGGGAATTATGAGTCGGAAGGCAAATGTCTTATTCCCGA
>CAKZOA010000371.1 GCA_937132035.1 uncultured Desulfobulbaceae bacterium
AGGTACTGATAGGCCAGAACCACATGGTGGAGAGGCTGTTGGTGGCCCTGCTTACCGGCGGCCACATTCTCCTTGAAGGACTTCCCGGCCTGGCAAAAACACTGGCCGTTAAAACGCTCGCCATGACGGTGGATGCCGATTTCAGGCGCATTCAGTTCACTCCCGATATGCTGCCGGCAGATATCATTGGCACGGAAATCTACAATCCCCGGGATACCTCCTTCGTGGTCAAAAAAGGGCCGGTCTTCGCCTCTGTCATTCTCGCCGATGAAATCAACCGGGCGCCGGCCAAGGTCCAGTCGGCACTTCTCGAAGCCATGCAGGAAAAACAGGTCACCATAGGCGACACCACATTCGCCCTGCCGGAACTTTTTCTGGTGCTGGCAACGCAGAACCCCATTGAGCAGGAGGGCACATACCCACTTCCCGAAGCCCAGGTGGACCGGTTCATGCTGAAAACCGTGGTCGGTTATCCCAGCATGAACGAAGAAAGACGCATACTCGAGGACTTCGACCAGACCGACCGCCGCATACGGGTGGACCCCGTCGTCTCGCCGGCAGCGGTGCTTGCCTCCAGGGAAGTGGTCAACACCATCTACGTGGACGACAAAATCAAGGATTATATCGTCTCCCTTGTTTTCGCAACCAGGAATCCGCGCGACTTCCAGCTCGAACTGCAGGAATATATCGAGACAGGGGCAAGCCCCAGGGCCACCATCAACCTCAAGGCGGCTGCCAGGGCGCTGGCCTATCTCAGCGGCCGCGGTTTCGTCACTCCGGATGATGTCAAGGCGGCGGCCCTGGATGTCTTGCGCCACCGCATTCGCGTCAGCTATGAGGCCGAGGCCGAGGATGTGACCAGCGAGGACATCATCCGCAAAATACTCGATACCCTGCCGGTGCCCTGATCTAAAAGCTTCACAAAAACTGGTCGCAAGTAATGAATTTCAAAATTATATCGAAATCTTACCACCATGATTGAGCAGACCTAAATGTGATAGTTTGTACAATGAGAAATCTGAATACCCTTGCTGTTCAGCACTCATTCCGGGACAGGGGCACGCTTTTCCCGGGACGCCATAAACCCATCCCCAGGGGCTTGACTGCAGCCGTCCGGGTTGCAGACACCCGTGAAAAAAGTGCCCCTGCCTCTCTGGAATTGGAAAAGCTGAGTTTAGTGGGAATCACCATGAGAAAAGACTGATCGTGTCTAGTTTTCTCCCTTCGAGTGAACCGATGACAAACCGATTCAACAAAGACATACTCAAGAAGGTCAGGCAGATAGAGATCCACACACGCAGGCTGGTCAACGACAGTCTGGCCGGCAGCTACCACTCGGTCTTCAAAGGGCGGGGTATGGACTTCGACGAGGTCAGAGAATATGTGCCCGGCGACGACATCAGGAGCATTGACTGGAACGTCACCGCCCGGACGGGAACGGCCCACATCAAAAAATTCGTTGAGGAGCGGGAGCTGACCATCATGCTGATGATCGATATCAGCTCTTCCGGCGAGTTCGGTTCCCAGCGGCTGTCAAAACGGGAAATGATGGCCGAAATTGGCTCGGTGCTGGCTTTTTCGGCGGTGCGCAACAATGACAAGGTCGGCCTGGTTCTTTTTACCGATTTCGTCGAACTTTTTATTCCCCCCCAGAAAGGACGCAGGCACATTCTCAGGATCATACGGGAAATCCTCTTTTTCAAGCCGCAGCGACGGCAGACCGATCTGCGCAATCCTCTCGATTTCATCAGCCGGGTGGTCAAAAGAAAATGTGTGGCCTTCCTTATTTCCGATTTCTGTCTTGCCGACGACTTCGACCAGCAGCTCGAACCACTGGCAAAAAAGCTGCAGATCTGCGCCAGACGACATGACCTCATCAGTTTCATCATAACCGATCCCCGGGAAAGCCGGCTTCCCGACGTAGGCTGGATTACCATCGAGGACACCGAGAGCGGCCACCAGGTCGAACTCAACACCTCGGATCCGGCAGTGCGCAGAGGCTATGCTCAAATAGCCGCCGATCGCCGGCAGACGCTGCAGCGCAGCATACGCAGCGCCGGCAGCGATATGCTCGAGCTGTCGACGCAAACCCCCTACCTCCCCGCTCTGCTCGGTTTTTTCGGCACCCGGAAGAGGAGGATGCGATGAACA
>CAKZOA010000372.1 GCA_937132035.1 uncultured Desulfobulbaceae bacterium
TGGCGTGGTAAAGGTGTCCAAGAATATCCTCGTCCACCACTAAATCGTAGCGGATCCGCTTGTGCCGGCGGCGTTCGATTTCCTCCTGCTCGAATTCTTCAAAGCCGGTTATCTCGTCACTGGGAAAGTGTTTTTGCGGGTCTTTCAGCAGAAAGGGACGATCATAATTGGTGATATGGTGCAAAAGCCACTTCTCGAGAAACACGCCAGGATCGATTTCACGGCTCCGGTTGTTACGGAATTCCACGGCAAAATTCTGCAGTTCCCTGAGGAGGCGATAGTGTTCATAGCAGTGTTGCAAAAAATCCTGCTGATCCTCAATATAGCTTTCCTCCGTCTCAAAGTGCATGAAGGAGTAGTTCATGATGATCCCGAAAAGCGTGTCGACAACCTGCCTGCCGGAACCCATAGCATAGGCGCCATTGAGGTCGTTGGCCAGATCGAACAGGACCTTGTGCTGATTGTCGATAACATCTACACCTATGTTGTAAGCTGGATCCCACTTCATTTTATTTTTCATACCGTGTTCAACCTCCGTTCATTATTTCTTCATGAGAACCACGCTGCTTAAAGCTCACAGCATACGGCAATTTCAAGAATATGGCCACAAGGAAGAGAAGATGACGGTATATCGTCAAAAATCCCGGAACACCGCGATAAAGACGGTGCCCAGTATCCAGAAGAGTATGTTAAGGGGCACCCCGACCTTGGTATAATATCAAAAACGGAAACGCTCGGAACCATAAATGAGGGTGTTGATTGGGTATCCCCAAGGCGTAATCATGCAGAAGAAGGCAGCACTCACTGTTCGTTTCCCTGATCCATAGCCTCCTCCTTGATCTCCTTAAAGAGCAGCAAGGTTATAAAATTCAGAAGGGACAGGACGATGGCGATCTCAAAACGGTCGAAGGCAACGGCAATTCCTATGGCGCCTGTATTCCAGATAGTCGCCGCTGTCGCGGTTCCCCTAATTTTGTCAGTATTGGAAAGGATGGCGCCACCGCCGATGAAGCCGATGCCGGTGATGATGCCCTGGATGATGCGCGCCTCCCCACCGGTGCTGTCTATGACCGCTATGCCAACCATCATGAAGCCGCAGGTTACCATGGCAACCAACGGGAAGGTACGCAATCCGAAATTCCTGTCACTTTTCTCCCGATCCCAGCCCAGCGGCAGCGCCAGGACAAACGCCGCCAGCAGGTGGAGTATATGAAAACCGATAAGTTGCCAATTAAGTTCTGTCATATCCATCAAAACACCTCAAAGCTTCGTATTTCACTGCTGATCCTGTCGTTTTTCCTCTTTTTGTCTTCTTTCCTGAGCCTCCACCTTACGCCGGTGTGCCTGATTGCCCCTGGTACCCATCCGACGTTGATCAAGCTCGGCTATATTGCGGGCACGTCCGTAAGCTATGAGGATATCCCCAGAACGTATTCTGGTTTCTCCATCCGGAACGCCAATAAAATCTCCGTCCTCACGGGTAATTCCAAGAACCATGACACCCTCGGCCGCCAATCTCGCTTGAGCAAGACTTTTGTCGGCGATCCAGTCGTTAGCAGCAACAGGCAACTCGGTAATCTGGTATTCGCCGGCAAGGTGTAGAAGCTTTACGTAATCCTGCACATTTATTCTGGTGTACTTTTTGAGAATCTTGGCAATCACGCTAGAGAGATGACGGTCGACCCAGCTGCTGCTGGCCAGCGACCAGAGTATGACGATGCCGGTAACCAGCAGGATGATGTTCAAAAACATCGACCCTGATTCTTTGGCATTGACAAACGAGATAATAAGCGAAGAGACCGCCGTAATCACTCCGGCATTGCCAAGCAGCATCAGCAGCAGCAGAATGCGCCGACGAATGGGATGATTGACCGCCTTTTCCGACTCATTGGTGGTAAATCCCACGCCGGTAAACGCCGATCGCGCCTGAAACTTAGCCGACTCTTGGGAGAGACCGGTGTATGTGAGAGCCACAGTGGCAATGCGGGTCACCAGTATTGAAAGGGTCAAGACAACCAGCAGCGTCAATATCGATATCATATCTTCTTTCTCGTACAGGGTCTCAAATGGTCCCGGGCAGATCCCGAGACTGTTTTTTCTCGCCAGTCTCTTCCTCGCAGCCGCCTCCAACGCCTCCAGAGCCGATGGTTTCACCGACAGAAACGATGAGATTTCCTGACACCATCAGCCATAGCCAGCAGCTGTTTGTACGGATCGCTTTGTATGGGGAGCCGGGGGCGGGGCTCGTAGAGGAAAAGAATCAGCACTCATGTATTTTTCAAGTATCTCGCCAGCAAAACCATAAACAACGCAGATTCACATGTGCTAATGCGAAATATATGCCAGTCCCAATTTCAGCTCTGCACCGCCTGTAAAATGTCCTCCGCCCTTCATGCCGGCTCGCAACACACACAATCCACTATGTATTCTCCCTAATCCTGAAAGGATGGACTGCTGTCCTGTCCGACAGGACGGGTAGATATGGTTACAGGCATAGAGGTGGCCCCTGAATGCGGGTCCAGCAGCAATATCCTGTTCCGACTCCGATTCAGGAACAGATATTGCTTATTCTTCTCTCAGCCGCCGCAGCGTATCACAATAATAATCACTATTTTCTTTTTACCCCATGACCAGCACAAACGATACCCGCTCATCATCAAAGAACTCTCCAGAGGATGGCGCCATACCTCAAGCACAGCGCCGTTCGCCAGGCGAAGCAGCCCTCATAGGTATCTTTATTCTGCTCTTTGTCTCTGTTCTCAAATATGCGTCGGCTATACTTATTCCCCTGACGCTCTCCATCCTTCTCAGCCTTCTTTTTGCGCCGGTGGTCCATTTTCTTACCCTGATTCATATTCCCAAACGTATCGGCGCCGCTTTGGTCGTGGCGATGCTGCTTGCCCTCATTGTCGGGGGAATTGCCATTCTCTCAGAGCCCGCCGATGAGTGGCTCGACAAATCACCGCGTATCCTCCAGCGAATCGACAAGAAACTGCAAAAAATCAAGGAGCCGATAAAACAGGTGCAGCAAGCCGCTAAAAAAGTCGAGGATCTGACCGACATGGATGAGGAGCAGGGGCCGATAGAGGTCAAGCCACAAACCAAAAGACTTGATGAAAAGATCTTCCTGGCTACGCCCAGCTTTCTTGCATTTTTACTGCTGTCAATCGTTCTTCTGTATTTTCTGCTGTTCAGCGGCAAATCCTTGGCAAAACATCTCATCAAGGCCATTTTCTGGTTTGCCGGACAAACCGCAGACGACGATATGGGCCATCATATCCAACAGGAAATCTCACGCTATCTGCTGACCATCACCATCATAAACGGCTGCCTCGGTATAATCACTGCCACTGTCCTTGTCCTGATCGGCCTGCCTAATGCCATTCTCTGGGGTACCATGGCAGGACTGCTCAATTTTGCCCCATATATAGGCGCCGTCTGCAGTGTGGTGATAATCAGCCTTGTTTCCTTTGTCACCTTTGACACATTCCCCTATATACTCATGGCCCCGGCTGCCTTTCTCCTCATCACCACGCTGGAGGGCCAGTTCATCACCCCTCAGGTGCTGGGCAGCCGCTTCGCCATGAATCCGCTGATAGTCTTTCTCTCCATTATTCTCTGGGGCTGGCTCTGGGGCTATATCGGCGCATTGCTCGCCTTTCCTCTGCTGGTCATCACCAAAATCATAAGCCAGTCACTGGATGCACTTCGGCCGATTGCCCTATTCCTCGAAGATCCTCGAAAAAAGGATACTCACCGAGGCTAGTCCGGCCAAGCGACGTGCAGCCACCGGCAGCGAATATACAACATGGTACGTTTCTTGTAAGATACCTCTGAAACCTGAAACAGAATCGTTTACCGTTGATTCATCCACCCGTAAACCACCCACAGGAGAAAGAAATGAATACCATTCTCAAAACGCTGGGATTAACAGCAGCACTTGCCCTCGCTCTGGTTTTTTCCGGATGTGAAACGGAGGAAGATCCGCTCGAAGAGACCGGAGAGGCTATAGAGGAAACAGCGGAAGAAACGGGGGATTCTTTGGAAGAAGCGGCGGATGAGACCGAAGAAGCGATGGAAGATACCACCGAGGGCACAGATTAGTCTGCCGCTGGCGGCTCCTCTGGGCAGATTCTTTCTTGAATCTCCCTCCAAGACGTTCAAGCTCACTGGGGCATAAGCACCAGATTTTCGAGGAGTTCGTCAATATCAAAGGGTTTGGCCAGATAGGCATCAGCGCCGTTCTCGTATGCCTCACGCCTGTCGCTGTCGCTGCAGCTGCCGGTTATCATGACGACCACGGTCTGCGGCGATGCACCCTTTATATGGCGCAGTACGTCCTGACCACTGAGACCGGGCATTTTCAAGTCAGTGATGACTATATGGTAGCCAATGGCATCAAACTGCCGTATCGCCTCTTCTCCACTGCCGACACTGCTGGCGTCAAATCCTTCCTGTTTGAGAAAGGCAACCAGCAGATTACAGATAACCTGATCGTCATCGACAATCAAAATCTTGGTTGTTTGCATAGTCTCTTTTCTCCCATGAAATATCCTGTCGCCGGCGCGATGGCATATTGCTCACCGATACCAGCCAAGCGGCTTTTCCAGTATACGCACCCCCTTCAATCTACAAGAAATTACCAAACAGAGGATATGGTACGATATATGAAGCATGCGGAAGCTTCGTTATATTAAAACGATAATCATTATCACTTCTCTTTTTCGAAGGAAAATATTGCGTCTTTGCACGACAGCAACCCCTCATTGCTGAAAGTGAACCATTTTGAATTACCCATATCCTTTCCATGGTCGGCAAATGCATCTTTATTGTGGGGGATTACATTGAGCAGGGTCTGGGACGATGCCGAGGTCCATCTCGAGGAGGGCAAGTAGAAGTCCCGTTAACCTTTTCTGGCCAAATGCCTATTCGGCTGTATAATAACATGACGTCCATAGCACGCTTCGACAACCAAAGAACGGAACACATTTTCTGCACTGAGCACTTATATCTACCCATGTTCCCTGTAAAACCAATGACTTCCGCAACAGATCCACTCAAGTATATGTGGATAACCAGCACGCCGGCCAGCGGATCTCAAAGCCAGGGTCAGGGTCTTCGCCTGTATTGTGAAAGCTGAGAAAGAGAGGAATTGTGCGTGTACTGCAATATAGCGTAAGGCTGCCGATACTGATTCGATATGCAGGACAGCTTCTGATCGTCCTGGCCGCCCTCAGTTCGGTGCCTTTTGTCGTGTCATTATTCTTCGGCGACCATGGTACAGCTCTGCGATACGCCATCGTTATCACCGTCATATCGGTCCTCGGAATAGCCGGCACCCGACTGCGCCCGCAGGGGGTGATACAAAATAATGAAGCGATGGTCATTACAGCAGCCATCTTTATCCTCTCACCCCTGGCTATGACCTGGCCGGTTATGGCCTCGGGACTGGTTTTCAGCGATGCCCTCTTCGAATGCATCTCGGCGGTCACCACCACCGGCCTCAGCACAGTGGCGGTGGCCGGCCTTGATATGTCGACACTGCTCTTTTCACGAGCCTGGATGCAGTGGATCGGCGGGCTCGGCATCGTCGTCCTCTGCATGGCGGTTCTTATTCAGCCGGGTCTTACTGCCAAACGTCTGAATATAGAGGAGAGCTTTGAAGAGGACATACTCGGCGGCACCCGGGCTATCGCCCGCAATACACTTGTGGTCTATACAGCCATGACCGCCGCCGGCATCATTGTTTTGATGGTGACCGGTGTACATTGGTATGATGCTCTTCTCTACTCTCTTACGGCCATTTCCACCGGCGGCTTTGCCCCGTACAGTGGCAGTCTCGCCGGGCTTCCCAATGTTCTCTCGCAATTTTCGGTAATAGCTATTGCCATCGGCGGCGCTACCTCACTGCTGCTTTTCTCTCAAATCTACGAACGAGGCTGGCGAAAGTTTTTCCTCGATTCACAGCTCCAGGCATTCATAGCCACTGCC
>CAKZOA010000373.1 GCA_937132035.1 uncultured Desulfobulbaceae bacterium
GAAACAATATCATGACCAATCAATTCACGCCGGCGTATGTAGAGTGCTTCCGCGTAGCTTTTTTCAAACTCCGGATGCCCCTGAATACCCAAGGCCACATTCGGAACTTCATACATAAAATACCGGCAGTCGGAATTGCCTGCCAATACGACACCGCCAGGTGGGAGCATCGTTACCTGATCCTGGTGAATGACAGGCATATTTAGGTGTTCAGCACGCGGGTTCATCCAATTCCTGGCTTGATGTATGTGAATCCCCTGCACCCCGAGGCCCCATCCTTCAGAAGAACGGGCGACCTTTCCTCCCAGCGCCTCGGCAATGATCTGGTGGCCAAAGCATATGCCCACCACCTTTTTTTTATGCTGACAGGCTGCCTTTACAAATACTTTCAACTCCTTTATCCACTCGTGATCTTCATACACCGAACTTGGGCTGCCGGTGCATAAAAAACCAGACAGGTCCCCTGTCGCATTCGGGAGATCGCCCTTTACCGCATCATAAACTTTCAGCTCGATTTCAGGGGCATGACGGTTGAACATATTGCAATACATGTCCGCAATTGAGCCGAATTGATGGATCAACGCTTCAGAATCCTTGGCGCATACCAGCAGACCGATTTTCATATTTCTCCTTTGTCACCTGCTTCTTCCAAAGATCTTGAGCTCACCTCTTTTGACTGAACAGACAACTCCTCTTCGGTAAAATCAAGCAGAAATAAAAACACGTTTCTTCAGATCTATCCAGCGTATTTTTCCTGCATCTGCATCACCTGGGTATCAGACAAGTATTCATCATACGGGACCATCTTATCGATAACACCACCAGGAAGGATCTCGATGATTCTGCTGGCCACGGTCTGGATAAGGGTATGATCGTGAGAGGAAAAGAGCACGATTTCCGGAAATGCCTGTAGCCCGTTGTTTAATGCCGTTATCGACTCCAGGTCGAGATGGTTGGTCGGCTCATCGAGGATAAGGGCGTTGGCGTCGCTGAGCATCATCTTGGCGAGCATGCAACGAACCCGCTCGCCTCCGGACAACACACCGGTTTTCTTCAGAGCATCCTCCCCTGAAAAGAGCATCTTGCCTAAAAATCCCCTGGCATAGCTCTCCCCCTCGGTCACCGGGGTGTATTCCCCCAACCAGTCAATCAGCGTTTTGTCTTCCATGAAGAACTTACTGTTATCTTTGGGAAAATATGAAGTGCTCATGGTCTGCCCCCAGCGGAACGTTCCGCTGTCGGGTTCTGCCTCCCCCACCAGGATCTGAAACAGTGTTGTGATCGCCGGACTGTTGAGACCGACAAAGGCTATTTTTTCACCTTTGCTGACGGTGAGGGAAAAATTATCAAGCAGTTTCACTCCGTCGACGGTCTTGGAGATGGAGTCCATCTCGAGGATCACATCTCCACAGCTCCTGCCGGGCTTGAAATGTATGAACGGGTATTTTCGCGACGACGCCGGTAAATCCTCAAGTTCAAGTTTATCAAGCATCTTCTTCCGGGCTGTCGCCTGACGCGCCTTGGAGGCATTCGAGGAGAACCTGGCAATGAATTCTTTCAACTCCGATGCCTTTGATTGACTTTTCTTATTCGCCTCCTGGCGCTGCCTCAAGGCCAGTTGGCTTGCCTGGTACCAAAAGTCATAGTTGCCGACATAGACCTGAATACGGCTGTAATCTATATCGGCCATGTGGGTACACACCTGGTTAAGAAAATGACGGTCGTGCGAGACAATGATGACGGTGTTCTTGAATCTCTCCAAAAACCCCTCCAGCCACTTTATGGATTTGATGTCGAGGTTATTGGTGGGTTCATCCAGGAGCAGGATATCCGGGTTGCCGAAAAGCGCCTGGGCGAGAAGCACCCGGACTTTCTGGCCGCCCTCAAGCTCACGCATCTTCCGCTCCCGCAGTTCTTCGTCGATTCCAAGGCCGGTAAGAAGTACCGCGGCCTCGGATTCCACCTCATAGCCATTCATCTCAGCGAACTCCGCCTCAAGTTCCCCGCTGCGAATACCGTCTTCTTCGGTAAAATCGGATTTAGCATACAATGCCTCCCGTTCGGCGATAACTTCATGCAGCCGCTTATGACCCATGAGGACAGTCTGGGCGACCGTCATGTCATCGAAGGCGAACTGATCCTGGCTGAGGACGGCAATCCTTTCCTTGGAGCCGACAAAAACCTCGCCCCTGTCAGGCTCGAGCTGGCCTGCCAGGATTTTCAGGAACGTCGACTTACCGGCACCGTTGGCGCCAATAAGGCCGTAGCAGTTGCCGGCAGTGAATTTTATGTGTACGTCTTTAAAAATAACGCGCTTGCCATAGGCAAGAGCAATATCGGAGGCTTGTATCATCTGTTATCCCTCAGGTACATGGTGATAATCTAGTGGGTGGTTTCACGCAGGTAGTAGTCGTAGTCGCCCTCGTATATGCGCATTTCCCCATGGTCGATCTCGAATACCCGATTGACAAGGGTCCGCAAGAAGTGACGATCGTGACTGACCAGGATAATGGTCCCCTCATATTCTTGCAGCCCGTCGAGGAGTACTTCACGTGAGGTAATGTCTAAATGGTTGGTCGGCTCATCGAGCACCAGGAAGTTGTGCGGCTGCGAAAGAATCTTCGCCAGGACGACCCTGCTTTTCTCTCCCCCGGACAGGTGGGCGATTCGTTTTTCGATATCATCACCCTGGAAGAGAAAGGCGGCGCATATATTGCGGATGGTACCGATATTTTCCAGCGGCAGGCTTTCCTGGACCGCTTCGAAAACCGTCATCTCAGGATCAAGGACGTCCATGGCATGCTGGCTGAAATAGCCGGTGGAAACCCCGGCACCGCGAATTACCTGACCAGAGCTCGGCTCGGTGCTGCCGGTCAACACCTTGAGCAGGGTCGATTTACCGGCGCCGTTAACGCCCACCAGGGCAATCTTCTCACGCCGCCTGATGGTTCCGGACAGCCGGCTGAAAACCGGCTTGATCTCACCGTCTTCGCTCTCCCATTTTTTGCCCAGCTCATGCAGGTGCATGACATCATCGCCGCTGCGGGGGATTTCCGGCAGTTTGAGTGTGATACTCTTCTGTTCGGCCGGTAGAACGATTCGTTCTATCTTTTCAAGTTTCTTGATACGTGATTGCACCTGTGCGGCATGAGAAACACGGGCGGCAAACTTGGCGATAAACTCCTCTTCCTTGGCAAGCATGTTCTGCTGGCGCTGGTAGCTGGCCAGAAGCTGGTCCCGGCGAATCTGGCGTTCTCGCAGGTAAAAATCATAATTGCCGCCATAGGTCGTGGCACAGCCGTTGCTGATCTCAATGATGCGTGAGACAATTTTATCCATAAAGTCACGATCATGACAAGTCATGAGCAGGGCGCCCTTGAATGTTGTTGACAACCACTCCTCGAGCCAGATGATTGACTCCATGTCCAGGTGGTTGGTCGGTTCATCAAGCAGGAGAACATCGGGGTTGATCAGGAGGATCTTGGCAAGGGCAATCCGCATCTTCCAACCGCCGCTGAACGTCTCAACCGGCAGGTTGAAATCGGATGTGTCAAAACCGAGCCCCGAGAGAATCTCCTTGGCATTCGAATCGAGTTCATACCCGCCGCGATGCTCAAACAGTTCAACTATATTGCCATACTCATCGAGCAGAGTCGCCATCTCATCATCGTCCATGGGTTCTGCCATGCGCGCCTCCATCAGGCGCATCCGGCTGCCCATCTCGACAATTTCACCAGCGGCCGACATCACCTCCGCAAGGACAGTGCGCCCTTTCATCTCGCCGACATCTTGGGAGAAATAGCCGATAACCGTTTTCTTGGAGCATGAGATCTCGCCGCTGTCGGCTTCTTCCTGCCCGGTAATAAGCCGGAAAACCGAGGTTTTCCCGGTGCCGTTGGCCCCGACAAGGCCGGTCCGCGACCCCGCCGGTACCTGCAGGCTCGCACCGGAAAACAGCGCCCGTGAACCGTAGTGTTTCTGTATGTTTGTCAGATGAATCATGGTAATGAAAAATATGGCTATAACTTCTGCTCTTTTCTCATGGTGATTATCCTGCGGCCGCGGCAGAGCTGTTGCGATTTTTTCGTTTGGCCTTGCGGGCCGGCTTTTTTGAACCGGACTTTTTCCCGCCTTTCCGGGCTGCTGAAAATCCCCGACTGTCTGCCACCTCCCCCGTCTCCGACTCCATGTGAAGTCTCATGGATTTTCCATTTATACGAGCGTTATAAAGGACTTTTTGTACGGAACGGGGCAGCCCCTTGGGAAGATCAACGGTGCTGAACGCATCAAAGATGGAGACCCGGCCGATATATCTGCTATCGATATCCGCCTCATTGGCAATGGCGCCGACGATATTGCCCGGCTTGACACCATGCATTTCCCCTACTCCCAGCCGGTAGCGGCACAAGCCCTCTTCTGTGGAG
>CAKZOA010000374.1 GCA_937132035.1 uncultured Desulfobulbaceae bacterium
TTGAATTCTGATTTTTCCTCACAGGCCTCGACAACGGTCTCGGCGAATTCAACGGCTCCTTCTCCTCCTTTTTCCCAGTGCCGGGATAGTGCCACCCGCGCACCCTCGGCCTCGCAGAGCTCGCGAACCTTGGCGATTTCAGCATCGGTGTCGGTGTAGAAAGCGTTGATACAGACAACCGGGCTTATGCCGGCCTTGCGGACATTGCGGATGTGATGAATGAGATTGTCGCAGCCCTTGGCTACCCACTCGACATTTTCGGTTTTGTATTCTTCGGGCATCGGCTTGCCGGGAACGGGAACAGGGGCGCCGCCATGGCATTTGAGAGCGCGAATGGTGGCAACCACTACGGCACAATCTGGCTTAAGACCGGAGAAGCGGCACTTGAGGTTCCAGAATTTTTCAAAACCGATATCAGCACCGAAGCCGGATTCGGTCACATGGTAGTCGGCAAGTTTCAAGCCGACCCGGTCAGCGATAATGGAACTTTGACCGATGGCAATATTGGCAAAAGGTCCGGCGTGGACGATGACGGGCTGTCCTTCCAGGGTCTGCATGAGCGAGGGATTGAGGGCATCAACCATCCAGGCGGTCATGGCGCCTGCCACCTGCAGGTCTTCGGTGGTCACCGGCTTGCCTTTTTTGCTATAGGCGACAACAATCTTGCCCATTCTCTCACGCATATCTTTGAGATCGGTGGCCACGGAAAGAATAGCCATAACTTCCGAGGAGACGGCGATGGCGAATTTTGATTTCATCATGAAACCGTCTGCTTTGCCGTTAACGCCGTCTATGCCGATAATGATATTGCGTAGCGCCTGACAGCAGAAATCCATTATCCAGCCCATCTCGACGTTGGTGGGGTCGATATCAAGGCGTTTCATGCCGGAGAGCCTCTCCAACTGCTCGTCGCTGTAGTTGCGTTCATGCTGCATTCTCGAGGTGAGTGCCACCATGGCCAGGTTGTGGGCATTCATGATGGCGTTGATGTCACCGGTAAATCCCAGAGAGAAAGGAGTAAGGGGGATGCATTGAGCCAGGCCGCCGCCTGCTGCCGAACCCTTAATATTCATGGTGGGGCCACCGGAGGGCTGACGGATGGCGGCGCAGACATTTTTTCCGAGTTTTCCGAGTCCCTGGACAAGGCCCATGGAAGAAGTTGATTTTCCTTCTCCGAGAGGAGTCGGAGAGATGGCCGTAACATCGATGTATTTTCCGTTTGGAGCGTCTTTAAGGCGATCGAGAACCCTTCTGAAATCGATTTTGGCGATGTAATGGCCCTGAGGAAGAAGCTCTTCCTTGGTGAGGCCGAGTTTTTCGCCGATTTCATAGATGGTTTTCATTGACTTTTCCGCTTCTTGTGCAATTTCCCAATCCGCATGTTTGGTTGGATCTAATGACATGATTCACTCCTTTCCTAGAATTAGACTCAGACTGCATTTATCGTTATCGTGTCGATAACCGTACCTCAGAATATGATGGTTTTACAGTAGCCTGGACGGCTCGAAGGGCGAACCGAAACTGATTCAGACTAATTGGACGTGTAAGGCAGAGATGGGGTATGGATGGCAAAGCCCCGTTAATTTTCCATGGTTGTCAAAGATCGCCTGCAGTGGACCCGGCACAGAATCAGGGTGGGTTCTTATGTCGATAGAAGGGGATAAAAGCGTCAAACTGAGATACGTACCTCTCTTCTACGTTCTCAATTACAATCCCTTTTAGCAACATCGATCACCTACCATAAAATGCGAGTATAGGCAATTTTTTTTGCGAAATCAAGGCTGAAATATTCTGTAATCATTCAGAAAAACCACAACAACAAAAAAATGTGATTTGTGCGTTTTTCGCATAAAACGCATAATTTGTTCAACGATGCATTGCCGGATACGGTGATATCCGCATAGACATTGCTCAGGGGCAGGTGGGTTGCCCAAACCGATGGCGATCGTGCACAGTATGAACATTGGAGAAGGAAGGTATGCGATCGTCTGTTTGCGGAACAGGGTCCATGAAGTAATCGGCCCCCCGGTTCAGTCGCCGCTTTCTTCCACTTCACTCTTTGTGAAGGTGAGCAGTTCTCCGTCGAGGGTGACGATGGTCCAGTTACCTGATGCGTCCACGCCCTTTACCAGACAGCGGTGTTGATTGCCGCTTTTTTCGGTTAGCGAACAGTCGGGTGTAGTTGCCAGATTTTCTATTCTGGAGAACTGTTTTTTCTGGATGAGCGCGTTAAATGCGTTCACTCCCTTTTCAATATTCACGAGTTTGAGATACTCTTCCGGAGATATCTCTTCAAGCTCTTTCCTCAGGGCCGAGATGTCATTCTTGGCTTTGGCGATTTTGTGTATTGTTCGTTCGATCTCGGCAGTATTTTCGCTGGGGATGGAATGGAGAATCTGCTTCTGGACTTCCATTTCTGTTTCTATATAGCCCAGTTTTTTGAGGATATCGTTAGCCGGCATGGGTTTTTGCATTGGTAGTTTTTGAATTCCGTTGATATATTTGTGAAAAGAAATATTTTGCCAGGGTAATATATTTATATTTATTAGTTACTCTATTTGTTATACTATAACAAGTGCTTAAATATCTTCGGGTAGAAGTCGGACAGAAATTTAGAACTGTCACCATCCTTTATCCTCTTGCAATGTTCTTCGCTGATTGAGAATACTCAGGAAAAAGGGGTTTTATTACTGTAATACATCGACTATAATCCCGGACAGAAAACCAGTGTTAATTCTCATTCCCACTCGGGTAATTTATGACGGTCAAAACAAATACCGCGGCCAGGAAGGCATCGCTTAAGCGAACGGTAAAGGATCAATCGGGCGCAGGTAAAACAAAAATTGGCGAACTCCTCAGTAAAGCCGGCTACATTACGCCAGCGCAACTCGAGCGCGGCAAGAAAGAGCTCAAAAAACAGGGTGGACGACTTGGTTCCATACTTGTAAAGCTTGAATATATTGACGACAATACTGTCTTCAATTTTCTCAGCAGGCAGCATAATTATCCGCCGGTCGTCATACGGGATGAGCCTCCCTCCAAAGATGTTCTTAAGATTTTAACCTATGACGTCGCCAAGGAATATTTTGCCTTTCCGCTGCGCATGGCTGGAAATACCCTGCAGATCACCATGGCCGAGCCTTCCGATGCCGCTGCCGTGGAAGAATTGCAGGATCGTCTCAATAAGGAACTCTCCGTCTGTGTCTCCACGGAAAAAGATATCATCGAGGCCTATCGCAAATACTATCAGATAAGCGATGAGGAGGCCAGGACGCTCACGGCTACCACCGAAGCAGAGGAAATCGAAGAGATTTCCGTGACTCAAGTGGATGACTTTGGCTCCATCGTTGCCGATGCGGCTGATGAATTCGAAATTGAAAGCTACGAGGAGGATGATACCCAGGATCAGTTCGCCGCATCCGATGCCCCCATCATCAAGCTGGTCAACGGAATTCTCATAAAGGCCGTGCAGGAAGGGGTTTCCGATGTCCATGTCGAGCCCTATGAAAAGAGCATGCAGGTGCGCTATCGTAAAGACGGCGCTCTTTTCAAGTCCATGAACCTGCCGCTGACCATCAAAAATGCGCTGATTGCCCGCGTAAAAATACTTGCGGGGCTCGATATTACTGAACGACGGGTACCACAGGATGGTCGAATCAAGATGCGGATGGGCAGGAATCGCTCCGTGGATTTTCGTGTATCCTCCCTCCCGACCCTTTTCGGCGAATCGGTGGTACTGCGTATACTGCACAAAGGCTCTCTCCATGTTGATCTGACCCAGCTCGGCTTCGAAGTTGACACATTCGAAATGCTCAAGCGCTGTCTTTCAAGACCGCAGGGGCTTCTGCTTGTCACCGGTCCCACCGGTTCCGGTAAGACCGTCACCCTCTATTCGGCACTGAACTCGCTCAACAGCGAAGATATAAAAATACTGACAGCGGAAGATCCCGTTGAATTCAACTTCAAAGGGATCAATCAGGTCAACGTCCATACCGAAGTTGGCATGACCTTCGCCGCGGCTCTGAAGGCCTTTCTCCGTCAGGATCCCGATATTATCATGGTCGGTGAGATTCGTGACATCGAAACTGCCGAAATTGCCATCAAGGCGGCCATGACGGGCCATCTGGTTTTTTCTACCCTGCATACCAATGACAGCGCAGCCACCATTGCCCGTCTTGTCGATATAGGCATACCGTCCTATATGCTCTCTTCCTCCGTGACCATGGTGCTTGCCCAGAGACTTGGCAGGCGGTTGTGTCAGAAGTGCAAAAAAATAATGAAATACGACGAGGATGAGCTGCTCAGCATCGGTTTTCGCGAGGATGAGTTGGATGATTTGACCATACACGGTCCTACTGGATGTTCCAACTGCAACGGGCTTGGTTATAAGGGGCGTGTCGGCTTTTTCGAGCTTATGGAGGTGACCGATGAGGTGGCCAAGGCCATCAGTGCCGAAGTACCTGAGGACCAGCTGCGGAAGGTTGCCGTTCAGGAGGGCATGACCCCCTTGCGCGATGCCGCTCTGCAGAAGGTGCGTGAAGGTGTTACCAGTGTCGAGGAGGCCCTGCGAAGAACGGTTGCCCACAAGGAGAGCCTGCCTGCCTATCTGGTCAACCCGGATGTCGAGGAATATGAGGACGGCGATGTCATCATCCGGGAAGGCAATACTGATATAGACTTTTTCAAATTGATCCGCGGCGGGCTCACTGTTATCAAGGGGGGCAAGAAAATCGCCGAACTGACGGAACCGGGTGAATATTTCGGTGAAATGGCGGCCATTACCGGCGAGCATCGCTCCGCTTCAATCATATCTCAGGGCCGCAGTACCGTTAAACGCTTTCCCGGCGACAAAATTGACGAGATCATTGAAAAATACCCCGACGTCTCTGCGCATCTCTTTAAAACCATGACGACCCGTCTTTTGAAATCCAACCAGATCCTGGTCAAACTTGCCGGCGGAGGCAAGAAACGACCGCCCATGCCACCCCCGCGCTAACCATATCCAGCAACGCCCAGGCCGGCAGGTACCTTTCCCGGACTGGAGCAGGTGCGCATTTTGCTTGTTTTCCCTCGCGGAGTATTCTACTGTATTTCCGATTTGCGCATTTATATGAGGAGGGAACCGAAATCGGGGAGCTGTCCGTCATTCATGAGCGACAACAAATACTTGAAGCTGGGAGCATTTTTTGACGGCAGGCCCGGTCATGAGAAGCAGACCGTCGGTATCGTCACCAGTCTTCAGCAAAAAATCAGCATTGAGCTCGTCACTATCAACGTCAGCCGTAAGATTGCACCGTTGCAGGTGCTTGATGTCGTGCGCTACTATGCCGCTCCGTCTCGGGAAAAGTACCCAGATCTTGCCGACTGCAACCTACTCATAGGTACTGGTACCCACACTCATCTGCCCATGCTTGATGTCAAGAAAGTGCATGGCCTTCCGGTTGTCACCTGCATGAGTCCCGCTTCGTATCTGCAAAACCGGTTTGATCTCATTTTTTCCCCTCAGCATGACAGGCCTGAAAAGGCAGCCAATATCGTCGAAACGGTCGGCCCGCCAAATCCCAACAGCGATACAGGCAGGCATGAGGATGACAGAGTTCTTTTACTCTGCGGCGGCAGCGACCCCAAAAGTCACAGCTGGAATTCAGACGAGATAGTCGCATGTTTCGAAAAACTCGTCCAGCATGGACCTTCCAGGAAATATATACTATCCTCCTCTCCGAGGACGCCGGTGGAAACGGTTCTTCAACTTATTTCACTGGCCGACCAATATGATAATATTGATTTTCATGACTTTGCCAATACTCCTCGTGGCTGGGTGGAAAAGCAATATGGAAGATGTGCTCAGGTCTGGGTCACGGCTGATTCCATCTCCATGGTCTATGAGGCGCTCAGTTCAGGCTGCCGGGTAGGTATTGTACCGGTGAGATGGCGGCGCCATGATTCCAAGTTCAGTCGCAGCGTGCAGTATCTGATGAAGACAGGTCGCGTGGTCAACGTGGAAGACTATCTGCACAGCAACCATACGTGGCGGAGCCACGAAGCCCTCAATGAGGCCGGACGCTGTGCCGACGAAATTCTCAAGCGGTTCTTATGAAAAAATTACGCATAGTACAAATTCTGCCGGAGCTCGATGAAGGCGGTGTCGAAGGAGAAACTCTGGATCTGGCTATTTATCTTGCCGAAAGGGGACATCATTCCGTGGTCATTTCCAGCGGCGGCAGGCTGGTGCCTCAACTCGAGGAGGCTGGGGGACGCCATCTTACCTGGCCCCACATTGGCGAGAAATCTTTCCGCTGCCTCAAGTATATAAAGAAATTGCGGAATTTTTTCCTCAAGGAAAGAATCGATGTCGTTCATCTGCGCTCAAGACTGCCCGCCTGGATAGGGTATATGGCCTGGAAATCGCTGCCTCCTCTGCTGCGCCCTGCGCTGATTACCACCTTTCACGGCTTCTACTCCATTAATTCCTATTCAACCATCATGACCAAAGGCGAACGGGTCATCGCCGTTTCCAAGGTCATTACCGATCATATTCTCGAGAACTACCAGGTCGATAAGTCGCGCCTTGAGCTGATCCACGGCGGTTGCGACACCAAGACCTTCGATCCCGATGGCGTCTCGACCGACAGAATCCAGTATCTGCGACAGAAGTGGCAGGTGCCGCAGGATGGTACTCCCATTATAATGCTCCCAGGGCGCCTGACACAGTGGAAGGGGCAGGATGTCTTTATCGAAAGCCTGGTCTTGATACAGGATCTACCATTTTTTGCTATATGTGTTGGTGAGACTGAGGAACATTCCTCTTTTACCAAAAGACTGCAGGAGAAAATACACCGCTATAGTCTTCAGGATAAGGTCAAACTTGTCGGTCACTGCTCTGATATGCCGGCGGCCCTCATGCTCGCCAATTTTGTGGTCTCGGCATCATCGAGTCAGCCGGAGGCGTTTGGCAAGGTGGCAATCGAGGCCATGGCCATGTCCAGACCTGTGGTGTCGACCAGACACGGCGGTAGCCTTGAAACCATAGTCGAAAATGAAACAGGCTGGTTTGTGGCCCCATCGAATCCTTCGCAGATGGCGGCGGCCATAAAAGCCATTCTCGTCAACCGGCACCTCATCGATGAGTTCGGAGAAAGGAGCAGGAAGTGGGTCCTTGAGAATTTTACGGCCCACAGAATGTGCGAAAAAACCCTGGATCTATATAAAGAGCTGCATCATGAGAAGGTGTTGAAGCGCCAGGGCAAAAAGATTACCGCCGTGCAGATGTTGCCAGAACTCGAGGGCGGCGGCGTTGAGCGCGGGACGCTGGAGATGGGAAGATACCTTGCTGCAAATGGTCACCGATCCATCGTCATATCCGCCGGCGGCCGCATGGTGGAGCAATTGGTAGGGGAGGGCAGTCGGCATATCAGCTGGGCTGTCGGCTCGAAAAGCCCGCGATGTCTTCTGTATATCCTGCCGCTGCGCAGACTTCTGGTGAGAGAACAAGTGGATATTCTTCATCTTCGCTCGCGCATGCCGGCATGGGTGGGATATATCGCATGGCTGACACTGGCCAAAAAGAAGAGGCCGGTGCTGGTGACAACCTTCCACGGCTTTTATTCCCACAATAAATACAGTGCCATCATGACCAAGGGGGATGGTGTTATCGCCGTCTCTGAGAGCATACGGCAGCATATCCATGAAAAGTACCGTGTGAAAAAGCAGGTACGGCTGATTTTCCGCGGTGTCGACTCAGAAGTGTTCAACCCTGACAATATCGATAGAAGCAGGGTTGATACCCTTCGAAGGCGATGGCGGCTGCGTCAGCATGCCCCTGTGATCATGCTCCCCGGAAGGATAACCCGTTTGAAGGGCCAGGATATATTTCTCAAGAGCCTGCTCCGGGTGAAAAGAAGAGACTACCAGGCCGTACTCGTTGGTGATGTAAAAGAAAACCCAGGATACGTCAATGAATTGATAGAGTTTATCGCCAGTCACAAGCTCGAGGAGAATGTACGCCTGGTGGGTCACTGCTCGGATATGGCCGCAGGAATGCTGCTGGCCGATATCGTCCTCAGTGCTTCTTCCAGTGAGCCGGAGGCCTTCGGCAGGACCACCGTAGAGGCCATGGCCATGGGCAAACCGGTAATTGCCACTGCTCACGGCGGCAGTCTTGAGACCGTAGTTCATGGTGAAACAGGTTGGCTGGTGACGCCTTCAAGTCCCGAGGAGATGGGCAGATATATCGAGGAGGCACTCAACAGCGGGGAGAAGATAAAGGAATTCGGCAAGAAAGGTCAGGAAAGAGTTCGTAAATTTTTCACCACCCACTCCATGTGCAACAAAACCATAGATTTCTATCAGGAACTTATCGGGGAAAAGTTGCATTCTCTCGATCTTCGCAATTGATCTTTAGCCGATGGTTACAAAAATCAAAGCTGTGGGTGACTGCAATACTCTGGGCGCCAATGCTCTGGAATATAAAAGCTATCCGGAGCGTATCGGTGAGAGGCTTGGTGTCGAGGTTGTAAATCTCGGCCATACCATGGCAACCACCAGAGAAGGGGTGCTCAAACTAAGGGATTTGGTTGGTGAGGCCGATTGCGTGATTATCCAATTTGGCCTCGTTGATTCCTACAGGACCTTTCGCTATTCACCCTATGTGCTGTATTATCCAGACAACCCTTTGCGTAAGCAGCTTCGCTCAATCACCAAAAAATTCAAGAAAACCTGTCGCCGCCTGGGCCTCAACGGGCTCCTGGGCGAGGTCAATGTCGTCGATAGTGGCGAATATGAATCCAATCTTCGTAAAATGGTGGAGATTGCGCAACCGAGATTGACTCTGCTGCTGGAAACCATTCCAAATCATCAACTGGAGAGGAATAGCGAAATACAGAGATACAATTCCATACTGGATGCCATTTGTGCCGACTATGACAACTGCTATAAAGTTGATCTCTATACGCATTTCAAGAACAATATGGATCAGTTTTATCAAGACCTGACCCATTGCAACAGTGCCGGTTGCGAGTATATAGCCGCCATGGTCGCTCAAAAAATTGCAGCGGTCTGTCCCAAGGAGAAAGAGGGTGAGTAGTTTCGCATGAGAATTGTTCAGTTCATGGCCTCCGAGAGGTGGGGAGGAGCGGAGAAGGTTTTTGTCCAGCTTGCCAATGGCCTGTCAACCAACAACGAAGTGTATGCGTTTCTTCTGCGGGGGACTGACTATGCCTGGCGATTTTCCCCTGCTGTCAATATAATAGAGTTGAAATCGCATCCGACCACGCACAATCCGTTTCTTGTCCTGGAAATTCTCACTATACTGAAAAACCTGCGCCCCGACCTGGTTCATACCCATGCCGTCAAAGCCTCACTGCTTATGTGGAGAGTGAGCCGCTTTTTTTCCATCAAACATCTGGCAACCAAGCATAACGCCAGGAAGGGCAAGATATTCAACCGGCTGTCATCGGTGTCCACGGTTTCGGAAGATGCCCGAAAATCCGTCAGGCAGCGGAAAAGTAGGGCAGTGGTAAAAACTATCCATAACGGCATACAGCCGCAAATGGTAAACGCCGAACCGCCTGGATCGTTATTTCGAATAACCGCCGTCGGCAGGCTCGATGCCATCAAGGGTTTCGACGTCCTTATTGATCAGGTTGGTGGCCTCACTTTCCCCTTTGAGCTGCACATTGTCGGTGAAGGTCCGGAACAGCATACGCTTGAGGCCCATATCCGCGAGCATAATCTGGAGAACCGTGTTCAGTTGTGCGGATTCTGTGAAGATGTGCCGCAGCGTATGCGATCATCCCACCTGGTTGTCATATCCTCGTTGAGCGAAGGCTTTCCTCAGGTAATGGTTGAATCGCTCTTTTACGCCAATGCCCTCATCTCGACGCCGGTGGGCGGCGTCAAGGAGGTGCTGCCTGATCTCTTTCTGGCAGACCAGCAAAATCTCGGGAGTAAAATAGAAGATGTCTTCAGGAGATATGCTCACTATTGCTCGGAGTTTGCAAAGGTGCGGCAGGAGAGGGCGAATGATTTTCTGCTCTCTGGGATAATAGCCCAATACGAGAACTATTATAAAGAAATCTGATGACCCCTGAAACTCAGCCTGGATCTCTTGCAAGGGGTCCGAGTTGCTCATTTCGCGGGTGTCTGCAGCCTGGACGGCTGCAGCCAAGCCCCCATGGACGGGTTTATGGCGTCCCGGGAAATGAGCAATCCGGTCCCCAGACGCGTAGCTGAATTTCATTGGTAATCAGCTAAAGAAATCTGATTATCCCTGCAGCTCAGTTTATCCATTTACAGAGAGACAGGGTGCTCTTTTCACCTGTTGCAGCCAGGACGGCTGCAGTCAAGCCCCCAGGATGTATTTGTTATAACTCCAGCTGCTTCTCCGGATAAGCGGAAAAGTAGACGCCGGAGAGAAAGGCCCAGAAATGGCCCTGATGCGAATCGAAGAGAAAGGAGTTCATGATGCAGCCGGCGGCCATGGCCACGACCACCCCCTGCATGAACATCCTGTCGCATTTTTCGAGTCTTCGCGTTTCCAGCAGCTCCGCGAGAAGCAGTAGCAGGAAGAGGGCTAGACCGACCCCACCTAATTGTACGGCGATGAAGAGGTACTCGCTGTGGGGGTTGTCGGTGGGCATTGTCTTTGTCCCTTCTATAAGCCTGTCATGCTCATGAGTGAAGGCTCCCGTGCCGTGCCCGAAGAGAGGTTTTTCCTGAATGAGCTTGAGGCTGTCCAGCCACCAGTCGAAGCGCATGCCCATGGAGCTTCTCGAAGCGCCGTATTCATAACTCTGAACTTCCTTCAACGCCATGCTGGTGCGCGACGAAAAGTTCTCCGATGTCATAAATGTCAGTGAGAGAACGATGGTCAGCAGTAGCAGGCCGATCATCTGCTGCAGCAGCGAAAGTCTCTGGAGCAGAAAGAGGATCATCAGGAAGAGAAAGACCGCCATGCCGGTTCTTCCCGGGGCGATATAGAAGAGGTTGACCAGAGCAAGCAGGAGGATGATAACCCATAAGTATCTGTACTGATGGGAATCTATGGATTTATGCAGGGACCAGTAGGCGAGTATCGCCATGAAGTAGCTGTGGGTAATGTGGTAAACGAGGGAATTACCATACTTTGCCACTGGCAGCAGGGAGAAATACATAGCATAGCTCGACAGCATCAGAATGATGCAGCCGGTAATGAAACTATAGGCACAATTCTTACGCCCGACGGGATTGTCTTTGAGCAGCGTTATGAGTAAGGGGATGAAAATGAGCTCCCGGTATTTTTTCAAGACGCTGAGAGCATGATCGAGATCGGCCGATGTGTAGGCAAGACCGATCAAAAATAGTGCCAGCAAGATGACGGTAAGCAAGGCGACGGGGTTGGTACGGACAACGGTCGGCAACAGTTTCATCTTGCCAGAGAGCAACCAGAAGAGAATAGTGAGAATAGAAAAGAGCGAGAGCAGGGAGGAGGAAAAGGGCAGGACGAGGCAGGTGGCTATTGTGGAATAGACGGCTGAGGTGTGGAAAATCCGATGTGTTCTGCCAATTGCCATGGTTCTTTTTCCCTGTCTTTTGCATGGCCTGTCAGTTGCGTTCACCTTTTGGGTGGAGCGCCATTAGGATACAGACGGTACTCTGACGGTTTGCAGGTGAATAGAACAGTGATTCAGGGAATTTTCAACCCCATTTACTGATACTGCATATTATGGAGAAGTTCGTATTCGCCTTGGAGGTTGAGAAGATCGTCATGGGTTCCTTCCTCGACTATTCTGCCGTCCTTGATGACGATGATGCGGTCTGCATTCTTGATGGTCGAAAGCCGGTGAGCGATAACCAGGGTGGTTCGATTTTTCATCAGATTTTCCAGGGCTTTTTGGACCTCGCGCTCGGATTCCGTATCGAGTGCGGAAGTGGCCTCGTCGAGGATGAGGATGGGAGCGTTTTTCAGAATGGCCCTGGCAATGGAGATTCTTTGGCGCTCTCCACCGGAAAGCCGGCTGCCGCCTTCGCCGCTGATGGTATCAAAGCCTTTGGGTAG
>CAKZOA010000375.1 GCA_937132035.1 uncultured Desulfobulbaceae bacterium
GGCGGGCATTGTGCCAGCCATTTTCGCGGCAGCCGCTCATAGTGACCAAGGCCAGGAGAACGATTACCTTCAAGGCCGATGTCAAGACAGTACAAACATGCTTCATCCTTTTCCTCTCGACGATATATGCGGTTAAACGGCGGAGGTGCTCATCTTACGGGATACCAGTATGAGAGTGGCTGAAACTCATGGGGTATTTCCCCGGTAGTTACCATCCTCTCCTAGGACGGGCTGTCATTATGACAGTCGAGACATCCGGTAAAAGCAGGATGAGTTGTCTTCGGTGCATCATCGCTGCCGTCCTCCGGACCGTGGCACCCCAGACAGTCGCTATCCTCTGTTATTCCCTCATGGATATCGGGAAAACTTTTGATTGATGGTCCATGAAATCCGAGATAATATCCATACCCGCAGCCGCTTATGCCTATGACGACACCAAGAATAATCGCCATTGTGTACTTTTTATTCATTGTACTCTCCCGTTACCCTTCCGTCTCTAAGACAAATGAATGAGTCAACCCTGTCGGTTACCTCCGGATCATGGGTTGCCATGAGAATGGTGCAATCGGTTTCAATTGCCAGACTGTGCATCAGATCCACTATCATTTTTCCGGTACTCGTATCAAGGCTGGCTGTGGGTTCGTCGGCGAGCAGCACTTTTGGGAAATGAGCGATGGCTCTGGCTACGGCCACACGCTGCACCTCCCCTCCTGAGAGTTCATGGGGAAGCGCTCTGGCTGCAGATCCCAGGTCGATACGCTCCAACAACCAGTCTATTCGTTTTTGTCGCCTCCTCCCGGCATAGCCATTGAGAAAAAGTGGAAACCCAATATTTTCGGCCACCGTCAGATATGAGAGCAGATTTCCCCGCTGGAAAATAAACCCCAGCTGATAGCGCTGGAATTTGCTTAAAGCACGGCTACCGAGTGCGCCGACATTAATATCGCCACACTGAATAAGCCCTGCATCGGGTTTCTCAAGTCCCCCTATGCAGTTAAGCACGGTAGATTTCCCCGATCCTGATTTTCCTACCAACGCCGTAAACTCTTGAGCTCTGATAGAAAAGGAAATATCCCGCAAAGCTGTCAGTTCACCTCTGCCCGAAAAATATTTTTTCGAGACGCCTGCAATGGTAATCATGATATCATATGGATCTCAAAATTTCTGCCGAACGCCACCTGACAATGAGAGCAGCAGGCCATAGCGCCGCAATCATGCTGAAAAAAAGAGCCGTCAGAGGTGGGGTGAACAGTGAAAACAGGGTAAGCCTCGGTAGTATTATAGCCGATACGGAAAAATACTGATTGTGGGAGGTAAACGCAGAGATGTCAATTCCGCCGAGCATCGACACGGATTCGACCGCCACCACTCCAAGAATCACGCCCGCACCACAGGCAAGAGTATTCATCATGAGCACTTGAAGTATAACGAAGAAAGACAGTTCGACGTGTGTTGCTCCCATCGACTTTATGATTCCATATTCACGAATGTTTCTGATGATGAAAATAATGAAGGAGCAGGCAATACCTATGGCAACAACGCTGAACACCAGAAAAATAACGATCCCCATAGAAATATATTCCAGGTCGATGAGCTGTTTGAGATCAGGCCTTGTCATCTCCCAGGACTGGAAACTGGCCTGCTGTCCAAATTGGCGCTGGAGGATGCCAAGGGCCGAAGCGGTGGACGATTGAGGCGACAAAAATATGGCAGC
>CAKZOA010000376.1 GCA_937132035.1 uncultured Desulfobulbaceae bacterium
GAGGTCGGAATCGAACCGACACGGGGCGAACCCCGCTGGATTTTGAGTCCAGTGCGTCTACCAGTTTCACCACTCCGGCGATGTGGAGGTTTTTCTTATACAACAGATAAAGCGCCGCAGTCAAGAGGGATTGTTGTCGAAGACAGCGGGGAAAATGTTGGTGCCTCCCTCTAGGAGCGGCCGTCTTTATACTGGCGATAGTAGGTGAGCACCCGTTTGACGTACTCGACGGTCTCGGGGATGCGGGGGACGTTCTGTTCCTTTCTGACGATGGTGGGGCCGGCGTTATAGGCGGCCAGGGCCAGGCGCAGGTCCTGGCTGAAGGTATTGAGCAGCGAGCGCAGATAGCGGGTGCCGCCGTCGATGTTGGCCTCCGGGTCGAAGGCGTCGGCGACCTTGAGCTCGCGGGCCGTCGCCGGCATCAGCTGCATCAGACCCTGCGCCCCCATCTTCGAAACCGCTTTGGGGTTGAAGCCAGATTCGCAGCGGATAATCGCCCGGATGAGGTGCGGGTCTATATTGTAGCGAACGCCGTAGTAGCGGATGTAGCGCTCGTATTTGGCGGCCAGCCGCTCCAGCAGCGCGCTTCTGCCGGAATAGGCCGTGGAGGGGCCGAAGGTGGTTTTGCGGTCGTTGAAGACCACCGGCGCACAGTTTCTCGACTCGAGTACATCGGTGAAACGGACGCTGCCCGAAGCATCGACGCATTGATACATGGTTGCCCGGGCCTGGCCGGCTGCGCCGACCATCAGAGCCGCCAGAATGAGGTAACGGTATTTCTTCATCTCCTTCCTTCTTCGAGTGGCGGCCTATGGCTGCCGCTGTCGTTTGCCTATTTTTTCCGTTTCTCCCAGTCGGCGAGAAACTGGTCCATGCCCTTGTCGGTGAGCGGATGCTTGGCCAGCTGCTCAATGACCTTGAGTGGGATGGTGGCGATATCGGCACCGATAAGTGCCGCATCCATCACATGCAGAGGGCTGCGGACGCTGGCGACAATGACTTCGCTCTCGTAGCCGTAGTTCTGATAGACGGCCATGATATCGGCGACGAGATCCATGCCCTGGTGGCTGATATCATCGAGGCGGCCGACAAAGGGCGAGACATAGCTGGCGCCGGCCTTGGCCGCCAGCAGCGCCTGTGCCGAGGAAAAGATCAGGGTTACATTGGTCTTTATGCCGTCGGCGGTGAGTTTTTTTACCGCCTTGAGCCCCTCGACGATCATCGGAACCTTTATGACTATGTTATCGTCAATTTTGACCAATTCTTTAGCCTCTTTGATCATGCCCAGGGCATCGAGGCTGACCACCTCGGCGTTCACCGGGCCATCGACGATGGTGCAGATCTCCTTGATGATCTCTTCGAAAGGCTTGTCTTCCTTGGCTATCAGCGAGGGATTGGTGGTGACGCCATCGACCATGCCCATCTCCACGCCCTTCTTGATTTCCTCTATATTAGCGGTATCGATAAAAAATTTCATTTTTCAGCTCCTTTTTCCGAAACAAAGGTCTTGCAGCATTCCTCACTGCAGAAATATATACGCTCGCCCTCGTGTTCCGCCGTTACGGCCTGATTCTGGGGGACGAGTTTCTTACATACCGGATCTTCAACGAGAACGTCGGAGACGTCGTCCGGACTGCGGATTTCCGACTTTTTCCTGTCTTTGCGCTGTTTATCAACGCGCCCTCCTTTAATCAAGAGGTAGCCGATATACAGCAGAATGCCGATAATAATTAGGCGAATGGGACTCATCGCAGCTCCTGGGTCAGCATCTTTTCGAATTACCTACATACTCTATTTCATGCTTATAAACGATGTCTTTCTGCATCAACTCCATGTGCTCCGGCTGATATCCTGTGGTGGAATATCTCCTGAGAGCATCATTTTTTCGAGACGGAGAAGCTTATAGGCGATGCGCTGGCCGTCCAGGGGATCGCACCAGGATGGGGCCAGCTCCGCCAGCGGCTTTAAGGCAAAGAGCCGTTCGCCGAGATGCGGATGCGGCAGAATAAGCCGCTTTTCCCGGAGGATTTCGGAGCCGAAATAGAGCAGGTCGAGATCGAGCGTACGATCCTGGTAGCCCGGCAGCCCCTGCCCTCTTCTCCTGCCGAAATCGGCTTCCACCCGCAGGAGGGCCTCGAGCAGTTCAAGGGGGGGGAGTTCGCTCTGCAGCCGGCCGACGGCATTGGTGAACCAGTTATCGCTGTCCATGCCAACAGGCGCAGAGAGATACGGCGCCGAGAGGTCTTCGATGGTGATGCCTTCGGTTTCGCCGAGCTTATGCCAGGCAAGCTGCAGGGTCTGCCGGCCGTCGCCCAGATTGGAGCCCAGGCCTATAAACGCCGTGGTCATTGCCTGTCCTTACCCGCTTACAGATCTTCGAGATCGAGAACGTCGAACATGGAGTACATACCCGGTTTTCTGCCAACGACCCAGGCCGCGGCCGCCGCAGCCCCCCTGGCGAAATGCTCGCGGCTGTGGGCCCGATGGGTAAGCTCGATGCGTTCGCCGGCACCGGCGAAATAGACGGTGTGCTCGCCGACTATATCGGCGGCACGGATGGACTGGATGCCTATCTCCCCCGGCCGTCGCTCGCCGATGATGCCGTTGCGCTCATAGACGCCGAGGTCCTCAAGGTCGCTGCCGACACCTTCGGCGGCCAGCTCGCCGAGTTTAAGGGCGGTGCCGCTGGGGGCGTCCTTTTTTTTGCCGTGATGGGCTTCAACGATTTCGATATCGTAGTCGTGGCCGAGAATAGCTGCTGTTTTCTTCACCAGCTTGAAAAGCACGTTGACGCAGATGGACATGTTCGGCGCCTGTACGCAGGGAAAGGCTCCGGAGAGCTGGCGCAGCTCGTCGAGCTGGTCGGCGGAGAGGCCGGTGGTACCGATAACCATGGCCCGGTTGTGCCGCGCCGCCAGACGGGCAAACTCCATGGTGGCCTGATGGAAGGTGAAGTCGATGATCACATCTCCCTGGTCTATGACCGCCTCGAGCCCCTGGGAGACGGCGACGCCGTTTTCCCCGAGGCCGGCCAGCAGACCGGCGTCTTCGCCGATGCCGGGACTGCCTTCGGCCTCGAAGGCGGCGGCGTAGCGCAGCTCGGGGTGGGCGTCGACCTTGGCGGCTATGGTTTTGCCCATTCTGCCGGCGGCGCCGGCTATTATCACGTTTATCATTTGGCTTCCTCTTCCAGGCTAGACTGGCCGGAATATTTCACATCTCTGCTGAGTCCGAAGGGCGAAAAACGTATCGCCTGTCTGGGGACAAGCTGTACCGAACAGCACCCTCCGTGATTACATTCCAACCACATTATATATCACAATTCAAGGTACCCTAAAGATTACCCCTTCCGTTCCATGATATCTAGAGCATATCCAGCGACTGCATGGCCTCACGCAGCAGACGGGTGGTTTCCTCGTCGGCCGGCGTGATCGGCAGTCTGGGCGTACTGTCCTTGATTTTGCCCATCATTTCCAGGGCCTTTTTGGCCGGCGCCGGACTCGGGTTTCTAAACATCAGCTTCATCAACGGAAACAGCCGGTAATGCTGTATGGTGGCCGTGGCAAGGTTGCCGCTCAGCGCCGCTTCTATCATCTCCACCATGCCCGCCGGATTGATGTTGGAGACCACGGAAATAACCCCATGCCCGCCGACACAGACCGTGGGCATCGAGGTGAAATCGTCACCGGAGAGGATAATGAAGTCGTCGGGGCAGAAACGGATGACGTCGCTTACCTGCTCGAGGCTGCCGCAGGCCTCCTTGATGCCGATTATGTTGTCGATCTCCGAAAGCCTCGCCACGGTCTCTGGCAGGATGTTGACCACGGTCCTGCCGGGGACGTTGTAGAGAAACATGGGGATGTCGACGGCTTCGGCAATGGCCTTGAAATGCTGGTAGATGCCCTCCTGACTGGGCTTGTTGTAGTAGGGGGCCACCGAAAGCACGGCGTCGGCGCCCGATTCCCTGGCGCTTTCGGTGAACTCGATGGCCTCAAGCGTATTGTTGGCGCCGGTTCCGGCAATGACCGGCACCCGGCCGTCGACGGTTTTGACGGCCAGCTCGACCACCCGCTTGTGCTCGTCGAATCCCAAGGTTGCAGATTCGCCGGTGGTGCCGCAGGGCACCAGTCCATGAATGCCCTGGGCTATCTGAAACTCGATGAGGTCGATAAATCCCTGCTCATCCACCCGGCCGTCCAAAAACGGCGTTACCATGGCCGTAAAGGCTCCTCTATAGCTTTTCATACCCGCTCCTCGTTATTTTCTCCGAGCCGTTCCCTCGTTTCAGAGCAGCGACTCGGCTGTCAGTTCCCCTGTATAGACGATGCGCGCCGGCCCTTTGAGAAAAACCTCTTCGGCGCCGGTCCCATCCTTACGCACAGCAAAATCGATGGTCAGCCGCTCGCCGCCGGAGGTGATCACCTCCACCGGCGTCCGGACATTCTTTTTGATGGAGGCGATGATTGCAGACGCCACGGCCCCTGTGCCGCAGGCTCTGGTCTCATCTTCGACCCCCCGTTCGTAGGTGCGTGCCAGGATTGTATTTTCTCCGAGCACGCAGACAAAATTGGCATTGGCGCCCTCCGGCTGGAAAAGAGGATGAAAGCGGATTTCCCTGCCCAGCTCCTTGACGGCCGTTTGCCGATCATCGACAAACACCACCACGTGGGGGACCCCGGTGTTGAGATAGCAGGCCTCCTTCTCCTCGCCGCCGACAAGCACGACTTCCTGCCGCAGCCCGAAGGGCTCGGTCATGCGGATACGCACCCCGTCATCGTCGCTGATTTCGGCCTCAATGACGCCCGCCAGGGTTTCAAAACGCTGGCTCTTGCCGGCAATGCCCTGCTGGTAGGCAAAGCGGGCGGCGCAGCGGGCGCCGTTGCCGCACATCTCCGCCACCGAACCATCGGCGTTGTAGAACTTCCAGCAGAAATCGGCCGAGTCCGAATCCTCGATGAGAATGACACCGTCGGCACCGGCGGAGAACATTCTCCGGCAGACCAGCCGGCTGAATTCCGGCTGCTTCCCGACCGGGATGCTGCCCCCGCGGTGATCGATGATGATAAAATCGTTGCCGGTACCGTTCATCTTGGTGAAGGCCAGCGGAAATATTTTTTCCACGTCTTCCTCCTTTGTCCGCCGGGCAGGAGCATTCGCCTTGTCCCACTGCGGGCTGAGGGTCTCATGTGCCCTCGGCTGCCTAGCCAAAACGATTGACGCCACACAACCGGCAGCACCCGGACCTAATCCTAATGCCTGGTGGTGGCCTCTTTACTCAGCTCACCTTCGTTGCCCTCGGTGTCGAAGGCAGTGACCGCGTAGAATACCTTTTTATCCGTCGGCGCCTCGGTATCAACAAACAGTGTGCTTGTCGCCTCAAGTTCACCCACTCTGAGCGCTTTTTCCTGGCCGTCGATACGGCGGTAGACTCTGTATCCGGCGAGATCATCGGCACTGACACGATCCCAGAAAACGCGGTAATCGCTGGCGGAGGCGATCACGGTAACACCGGTTACCGCAGGTGGCGGGGCGGTGTCGACAACCCTGACGGAGACCGGCGAACTTTCGCTACCGGCGATCATCTCGCCCTGAAAGAGCAGGCTGCTTTCGATTTTGTAGGAGTAGGTGGTGCCGCTCTGGACATCGCCGTCGATATAACGGCTTTCCTCCAGATAGCCGCTTGTCGGTGCAAAGGGCTGGCCCGGCCTGCTTTTCAACACCCGGTAGCGGCGCGGCAGATCGGCCATGCTGCCGTCGGCCAGACGTGTAACCGGAGACCAGTTAAGAACAACCCCTGCCGCAGTCTTCTCCGCCTGGAGATCGACCGGC
>CAKZOA010000377.1 GCA_937132035.1 uncultured Desulfobulbaceae bacterium
CACCATCCCCAACGATAAATTTCTTCTGGGTAATATTGAATTTGGAATGGCCGACAAAGCCTGGAGAGGAGGCGCCGCCACCCATGACTCCTGCCAGCGTAGTAAACTTCATACCGGATGGCGTCTCACCTGAATAGTCGCGGCCCACTGTCATCACGCCATTGCACGTCGGCAGCATCGCCGCGATGCATTCACAGCAGCCGCAGGTGGTCATCGGCGCGTTGACCATGGAGTAGAAATTGTAGGTCTCATGAGCTCCTTTGGAGGCGGAGTTGAGAAATTCATCAACGCCTTCAAAGCGCCCAAGTACCTCATCGAGTACCTTGCCCTTTTTAATCGGCTGGTTAGGACCGGTTGGGTTGATTTCAAATGAGGCCTTGCAGTCCATCCAGTTGTAGGCACCGCAGAGTCCTGTTCTCTCAGGGCTTACGGCACATACGTGGCTGGGAGCAAAAGACTGGCAGAGCGTGCAGGAGTAGAAGGTATCGACATCCTCGTCGGTCATGGTATCGACACGCTCATCGCGGGTCTTGTACTCGGCTCTGGCCCTCTCAGTCAGTTTGTCGACGTCTTCGGGGTTGGTGTACAGTGTTACTTGAACTTTGTCGACTATCTTCTGGAAGTCCTGATGGAATTTTGCATGAAGGACAACGCCGAGATCCTTCAGCGTGAACCCTTTGTCAACGGCGGCCTTGCTGACACGAACCCAGGAGATATCACGTTGTCCGATATGCATGACGCCCTGAATATAGTTGATCAGGTGATGAATCTGCCTCTCCATGATCGGTTCGAAATCATCCTGGAATTCACGGCCGGCAATCTGGATATATATACCCAGGGCAAGGGTGTCACCCTCCTTGAGATCCCCAATGTCCTTACCGACGAGTTCGACCTTGGCATCTTCGATATCGCCCATTTCCGCCTTTTTCACAAGCTCGGTGCACTGGGTCTTGCCACCGCCCATCTGGCAGTATAGATCGGCACCGCGAACACGCTCACCTTCAAAGGCAGGGCCGAAGGAACAGGGAATATCAATTTCAGTGACATTGATCTTCAAACCGCGGACCTCAACGGAGCGCTGGCATATCTCGTCATGGGGTACGTTGGCGACAACGTGCTCGTAGGTGCAGATACCGGTGGGCAGAATTTCTGGAATATCGGTATCAGCCAGAGTCGGGAATCCCCAGTTCACAGCACCTGCTGCGGCTACGGCCCATTCGGTACCGACATCGCCCAGTGCATTGACGAAAGCGAAAATCCTGTTCTTGTTGTACATCAGCATTTTCCGGTAGTCCCCGGGCTGAACGCCACCAAAGGCCATGGCGGCCCTGTTGGCAAATCCCAGAGCAAAAACGGCCGAGGAAATATCGGGACCGAAGGGGACAATTCGGGTATTCCAGCCTACCTGCATGCCAGCCTCGAGGCATTGCTCGATGACGGTTTTGCCGTAGTGGTTGGCGGCGCAGAAGATATAGAGGCTTTTCTTTTGATAATCCTCGACGATCATCTTGGCAATTTCAGGAGTGGGAGCCGCGCCAACGATGGCCGCAAAACCCGGCGCGGAACCGTCAACGAACTCAACCCCGCGTTTTCGCAGGATGGTGTCATCGGCGGGGCCGACCCAAATTTTTCCGGCATCGATGTCAGGATCTTCCTGAGAGATATAGAAATCGGGCTCCCTCAGGATGCGCAGGGCTTCCTTGACTTCATAGGCGAAGATACCGGCCATACCGGCATCGAGGAGCGGTCCAAGGTAGGGAAGATGGTTCTGCCCTTTCATATGGGGCGGCAGGAGGCCGCGGGCAAACTCCATGGGCTTTTTCAAGTCTTCGAGAGTTTCACACTTCATGCCGGTAAGGGAATAGATAACCGGAAGGAAATAAGCGGTGTTGGGGAATCCAATAGGGGTACTGGCGTCCTGGGACTGCAAAGCCCTGTCAAGTTCACCTTCTACCTGAGATACCACCTTATAGCCGCCCTGTATTGCTGCGAACGCTACTAATCTAGACATGCTTTTCCTCCTTTTTGAGGATATATACTATTATTATCAATTGGCTAAACGATTACTCCATACCGAGGGCCTGTCTATCAGCCATATCCATGAGCACCCGATCCCGGGCCTTGTCGATGCCGAGAGCCGCTCGTTTTTTATCGATATGGGCTATCATTTTATGGGCATGCTTGATCGGATCCGGCTCACAATCCCATTTGCCTCCATAAATATTTTCCATTTCCTTGTAGAGATAATCCTTGAATTCCGGTGCGCCTTCTATAGGCATATGATAGCCAAACACCGTGTAGACACCCGAGGCTACAAAGTACTGACCAATAGAAATAGCCTTTTCGCTCATCCATTCTGGGGCACTTCCAGCTGCCGGCAGATCAGCTATGTCCTCTCCAAGACCGCCGGCATTGACCACTTCGGTGGCGGCGAGAAGAATCCGGCTGTTATCGACGCAGGAACCCATATGCAGTACTGGAGGAATACCTACGGTTTCACATACTTCGGCAAGGCCAGGTCCGCAGTGAACTGCCGCAGCTCCTGGAGTGAGCAGCCCGTGAATACCGGCGGCAATGGCACTGCAGCCGGTGGTGAGTACGATGACATCGTTCTTGATCAGCTCTTTGATGAGGGTGATGTGCTCTTCGTTGTGCTTGGTTCTGGCATTGTTACAGCCGACAACACCAGCGATACCGCGGATACGGCCGTTGATGATATTGTCGTTTAAGGTGAAATAATCACCTCTGAAAGAGCCGCCCAGGTGATACTGGATTGATTCAACGCCGAAGCCGGCGATCTGCGTAGTTTTATGCTTGGGAATCATGACATCGGCGCCACGCTCATTGTAATTATCTATGGCCATCTTGACGATGCGCTTGGCGTCCTGCATGGCGTAATGTTCGTCAAATTCAATATGAATGACATTGTCCTGCTCCATCTTGGCCATGGGATGGGTAGTTATCAGTTTGGTATGAAAACATTTGGCGACGTTGGCGAGGT
>CAKZOA010000378.1 GCA_937132035.1 uncultured Desulfobulbaceae bacterium
TATCGGGATGGATATAGACGAATGGTTCCGGATAGAACTCTTCGCTCCAGTCCAGGTTGACGAACTGGGAGTGGAGCCCGAACTTGGTGTGCGGAGTGAGGAGCCGGTATTTATTATTTTGTTTCCGAGGTGCCACGTACTCAGGCAGGGCCTTGTTGCCCCATTGTTCAGCCAGTTCCGATTTGAATTCGTACTTACCGGAGGGTGTGCCGAACTTGAGGTCATGCCACGAGGCCGGATGCATTTTGGCCTTGGCCGGCCCGTTTTTCAGATCCTCCCAGGACGATATACCGAACAGATCATAGATGCCCTGGTTGAACTCCTTGATCATCCATTCTCTGCTGTCGATTTCGGTCGGGAAGGTGCAGGAACCAGGTCTGAGCTCATTCATTGTATTTGACAGGGTTGCTGCGATCTGGATATCGGATTTGGCCTCATACATGGGCTGAATCGCCCTTTCATTGATGGAGAGCCAGTAATGCCAATACGAGGCATTGATGGTCCACTCCTCAAACAATGTGGTGACTGGCAGGACAATATCCGACATGGCCACGGTCTCGTTGAAGAACTGGTCGACGGTCACGACCATTTCCAGTTTTTCGAAGGCCTTGATCATCTTGTTGCGGTCAAAATCCTGACTGAAGGGGTTTTTGCAGGCCACCCAGAGCATACGTATCGGCGGATCGTCGGTGTCGAGAATGACCTGGGCTGTTTTATTGATATTGAGGCTTCGGTCAGAGTAGGACAGGGCCGCGGCGTCATCTCCGCCGGCAAAATGGAAGTCGCCTTTGACTTCGGCCTTACCCGGAACGCCTTTGGCGCCCTCAGGTTGTTTCTGCAGCAGAGCATGGTAATTAAACCCCCAGGTCCGCAGGTGGCCGTAGCGGGCTCCGCCGCCGATCTTGCCGACGTTTCCGGTCATGGCAACCAGGGCATCAATCGCCCGCACCGTCGCCCCACCATTGACGTGGCGCTGTAATCCGTAGCCCAGCCAGATGGTTGCCGGTTTGGCTGTGGCAAATTCCTCGGCCAGTGCGGTAATGTTTGCAGCCGGGATGCCCGACTCCTTTGCGGCCCATTCAACCGTGATATTTCCCCGGAGATAATCGGCAAATTCCTCGAATCCTATGGAGTTTGCCATAACCCAGTCGCGATCATACAGCTTGGCGTCGAGGATATGACGGGCCATGCCCAAGGCCAGAGCTCCATCGGTCGATGTTCTGATCTGCCAGTACTCATCGGCCTTGGCGGCCTGCTGGGTGAGGAGGGGGTCGATGACCACGATCTTGGCCCCGCGCCTCTGGGCTTCATAGACGTATTTGACGCTATGGACTGAGTTCCACGCCGCGTTTCCTCCCCAGAGTATCACATAACGAGCATTGACCATGTCTTCAGGGTCGTTGCACCACATATCCCCCATATCGAAATTCTGGGCGTCGATACCGGCAGGCCAACAGGGTGTTCCGGTGAGCCTGGTAGTATATCCAAGCGAACTCATCATCCCCTCGACGCCGTAGTTGGTGATGCCGAAGTTGCCGGAATATTTGGACAGGGCCATACCCAGAAGTGAGCCGTCCTTGTCCTGTATTTCCAGTATTTTTTTGGCTATGCGCTCCATGGCTTCGTTCCAGGAGACCCGTTTCCAGTTGCCGCTGCCGCGACCCTCCTGGACCATTGGGTATTTGATACGGTCGGGGCTGTAAGGGCGCCGTGTGTACCCATAGCCCTTCACGCACAGTCCGCCCCGGGTAAAGGTCGATTCGGTTGCACCCTCAATGAATTGAACCACTCCATCCTTGACAAAGGTCTTTATGGAGCAGGTATCGTAGCAATTCCGCGGGCAGGCATTGCGAAAGGTCTCATAGTCGCCCCCATAGACAATTTCCCCAGCCTCTGATTGCAACGGTCTGAGCAGACCGCAGGGCAGGTTGGCTACCAGTCCGGCTGCCAAAAGCCCCTTGACAAAATTCCTTCTGGAAAGCGGGCATGACCCCGGCTGTACTTCAGCTGCGTTGTTGGTTGTGGTCATAAAATTTTCCTCTTTGTGGTTATTCATTCCTCTTCCTTTCATTGTTCCCCCTGTTCCTGAAGCCACTGAGATAAACATTTGGCGACATGGTTGATAGCCGGGTGACTGGATGGGGCCTGGAGAATCTTTCCAGCAAAAAGCGGGACCCAACTCTGCATATGCGTCATGAACCGCTTCCTCAGCTCCTGTATTTCCACCTGCTCCGTCTGTCGGGCAAGGTGGTTGATGGCCAGGACTGCGTCGAGCTCCAGGCTGATGTGATCATCGGGAAGAGTGTTTTTCCAGGGAGACTCGAGACCAAGTGCGCCATACATCCCGCGAACGTCCAGTGTCGTCTTGCCCATCACCAGCGATTGACCATCCAGATAGACGGAGGAAAAAGGAGGCGCTTCAAGGGCAGCCGGCCCGACAAAAAGCCGATTGAAAGCGAACTCAACCTCCTGCCAATCTGGATCGAATGATGCTTCCCCCTGAGAGGGGCCGCATATTTCCAGATAGGCCTTCTCAAGTTCAGATGCGTCACCTGCCAGAAAAAAATCTCGCATTGCTTCAACAGTTTTCATATCATCCCGCCGGGTTTGGTTGAGGTTCAAGAGTAGACAATAATTTCTCTCAACTTCTCGTATACTATGTGTACTGGGAAAAGAGATGGACGACAAGGTCAGGTAATGGGGAATTAATGGGTAGGGAAAAGTACCCACAGGAAGAGGCGGTTTCCGGGAGATGGGGTATTTTCCCCTGAGGGCAACATTGGTATGAGCGCGGTACGGCGGGAATACCATGCCGCCAAGGCCCACTATGTCGTTGGTGGCCCTGGGAGATTGTCCTCTGATATCGAAGATATAGGCAGGTAAGTGGGCCGCGGGGGAGAAGCCCTGAGAATGATGGACGGTAGCTGGAAGGGCTATGTCTGCTCTTCAAGCAGGCTCGTTCCTTCTTCTGGGTCTCTGGAACTGCGCGCCTGGCCGCGAAGCTGCACTTCTTCGCTTGCCAGTCGGCCCTCGGCCTCGGTGGATACCTCTTCCTTCTCATGCCGGTGGTGTGGGTGCGTCCCGGTCGGGTACGAAGCAGGCGATTGTTCACTCTCCTGTTGTAGGTGGACGGCAATCCCCTGCGGGAACAGTATCTCTCGAGCCTCGTCCGGCATGGAAATCTTTTCGCTCTCAAAGGCGCGTTTGACCAAACGGATCAGTGAGGACTTGACCTTGAGACCGTTATAGACGGTACCGTCATACCAGAAATAGACTTTGAGATTGACGGTGGCCGAACCCAGGGCATCGACGAGGACCAGGGCCTCCGGTTCCGCCAATACGGCGGGGTGATCGTTGACGACGTCCAAAGCCATTTGCTGGGCCTGGGACAGCGGGTTCTCAAAACCGATGCCGACCATGAACATGTCCCGACGGTTGGGATTGGCGGTATAGTTGCTGATTATCGTTTTGTAAACAACGGCATTGGGTATCTGCACATGGTTGCCGTCGAGGTTCATGAGCACTGTCCCCCGGGTGGTCACCTTTTCGACGATGCCGCTGTATTCGTTGATCTGTACCAGATCGCCGATGCGGAAGGGGTTTCGCAGACTGATAAGGATGCTGGCAAGATAGTTCTCCAGAATATCGCGAAAGGCGATGCCGGCCACCAGTCCGACCAGACCGGTACCGCCCAGAACCGTGGCCGCAAGTCCAGAGAGGCCGGCAATCTGCAGTGCCAGGTAGAAACCGAGCACCAGCGTCAGGGCTATAATGATCCGCGAGGCCAATTCCCGCAGCAGGGGATTGAAGCGGCGTTCGAGAAAGGTGTGCAGGGTATTTACCACCATCCTCGCCGCCTTCCAGAAAAATAACAGAACAACCAGAGCCAGGACGAAACGGGGTATGTTCTGGAGCACTGCATTCCAGAGTGACTGCATCTCTTGCAGTACCGGACTCAAATTCCAGGGAGAGTTTTCCTCAACCTCTATCCTGTTGACCACCGCCGTCACATCAAGAATTTTTGCCGCCAGTTCTCCGGCCCAGTTTCGTCTTTTCTCGGAGGCGGTCCCGCCGTCGAGAAAGACGATTCCCTGGTCCACTTTCACTGTTACCTCGGAAAACCAGCCGGTGGCCTCGAGGATATTGGTGAGACGGCGATCAATTGCCTCGTCGCTGGAATCGGGGGTGACCCTGATGCGTTCGGCCAGCTCCGTGGGTTGGCTGTCGGGCTGCTGGAGCCCGGCAGGGGGGGGAGCCTCCTGCGTCGCCGCCGGGACAGCACTGAAGAGAAAGAGTATGAAGCCGGAGAGTAAAAAGAGCCGTCTGATCGTAGCTTGCATCATTATTTTCTCGTTGTCCAAAGGATTACATCCATATTCCCCCTGGGGAAAACCACTCACCAACTGGTATTTATGGGTATGAAGCAATGCTCGTCCACTTTTGATGAAAAGTTGGGGAGAGTCGTCTTCGCCTCACGATGTGAACTCGTCTCTTCGTTATGGCAGGAGAACGCAGGGGGCCCGATCTCTTGACGAGGGGTTGTTGCATACATCTCAGAGAACTCTTTTTCCACCGTTAATTGACTCGATAACCGTATCGTTGAGCTGGGGGGAGTACAGCTTCTTTTTAGCAGCTTCTTTGATGACATGCTCCCACTGCCGGAAAGAGTCTACGTTTCTCAAGGTGTGCTCAGCGGTCTTGGGATTGCCCTTTTCGGCAATCTCGCGAATACCGGCAAGCGAATGATCGTCGCCTGGAAAGTAAAGAGGTATAACCCCTGTATTCTTTGGGGCTGCATCAAATATCTTCCTGGAATAGCGTTCACGCTCACAGTCTTGTACGAACTTTTCCATGCTGAAAAAGTTGAGGCTGCCAAGAGCTCCCATGGCATGCCGTAAAATATGCACTCCGTACTTGCGCAAGGAATTGCGGCTCAATTCAGACTCGTGAACCGCCTGGGGAGTCACCTCGGTCAGGCTGGTACTTCCTCCCGTCTGGGCGGAAGGAAAACCGGTAATCCAAGTGTTGACACGTGCCAAGGCGGCATTGATGAGTGTTTGGTGGGGCGAACTGTACGAAAGGTTACCGCCAGCCTCAGTAACACTGGGAATACCGCCGTGCATGCACAGAATACCTGGTGTAACGGTCTGGGCGAGAATCATCATAAACATAACCTGCGCATGGTTCTGCGTCAAAAAGGACTCCGGGCTGCCTGCCCCCGACACACCGGCAATCGTCTGGTCGATCAGCAGAAGGTTATTGCCGGTGCGCGCACTTCGTAAAAATGGCGCTACCATACTGTTCATGGGCGCCAGGGAAGCGATCAGACTGGTACCGTCAAGCCAGTACTCCTTGCCTTTCAAGAATGTCGCCTCGTCAGCGGTCATTGTGTTAGTGGTGATCATCTTGAGCCCTTGATA
>CAKZOA010000379.1 GCA_937132035.1 uncultured Desulfobulbaceae bacterium
GCAAGAGCCACTGTAAGTGCTGCAGTTACGAAACGTTTCATTACAACTCCTCCTTGTCAGAATATAGTGTGATGAGCAAAAGAGTGCCGGTGGGAGACCTCCCCGGCACGTGCAATGCAATTACCGAACATTTTCTCTTGCTATACCAGTGGTAATTGGTAATACCAATTCTCTATCATACACAAAGGCAAAGTCAAGAAAAAACCTTGCCCCTCGGAAAAAACTCTGATACATAAGGCTTATGAGACTTGCAGAAAAGAAGGGAACAACGCCTTCAACGGGCTCTGAAGATATTCTCTTATCAATGGTATTACCAATATTGGCATGACATTTGCTTGATTTTGTGAGACCATGAAGGTAAGAGCAGAGGGGTGAGATCTTCTGTGTTGCACTAGTTGCTGAAACGAAAGACATTCTTGCTGATAGGCCATACTGCTTTGCGACTGCCTGCCGCAACAGCAGATGGTCATTTAACTGGCCCACTGGCATTGGAGATCGAACAGCCGTTTTGCAGCTGCCTGGATTGTTCAGTTTGCTGCGGAGCTTATGATTCCTCCTGTCCTGAATATGGCTTTAAACATTATCGATTGCGTAGAAAAAATGGAGCTGAAACCAATTAAGCCGAAACGTATATCGGATCAAGTTTTCGAGCAGATTCGTGAGCTTATATACAAAGGAACTTTTGCGCCAGGCCAGCAGATTACCCCCGAGAGGAATCTGGCCGCATCCATGCAGGTAAGCCGTACCTCCGTGAGAAATGCCATTAACAAACTGGTAACAATGGGGATGCTCGAACACCGTCAGGGGCAGGGTACCTTCGTTGCTTCCCCGGAAAACAGGCGCGGCAACCCTCTGGCCGCCGCCATGGCCACTGAAGAAGCGACCCTCGACGACCTCCTCGAGGTGCGCCTTGGGCTGGAAACAAATGCCGCCGAGCTTGCCGCTCGGCGGGCGACGGAGCAGGATCTTCTCGCCATTGAAAAAAGCCTCCTGGAGATGGAGGAGGATATGATAAACCAGGGCCACATCAGTACCAATGCCGATGCCGCCTTTCATATGGCCATAACCTTTGCCACAAAAAACCCTGTTCTTATTCATTTGATGCGGAATTTCTACGATTTCCTTTTTATCGGCATTCGCAAGAATCTTACCCATATGTATCAACGGCAGGGAGAACACGAGAATGTCCTCGATCACCATAAAGAAGTGTACGAGATGATAAAAAACCGTAAGGCCAAAGAAGCCGGTGAGTTGATGCGCAGCCATATAAACTATGTTCAGGAGTATTTTCGTCAGCATCACAGTTCAAGTTGAAAGCGCCACAGGCACGGGGTAATGTGGCCGTCAGGCAGGCAATTCGTTGTTGCTTTCTGCACCTGTAGTGAAAGCATGTCCAAAGCTTGAAGCCCCCGACAGTACCTGCGAAGAGCCACCGGCGTCTCTGCTGCGTCTTTATGGCTGGAAAAGCAGGAGACTCTTCAACATTCCTTTACATCCTCTTCAGTTCATATTATGAATATTGTATGTCTTGAGCGTATGCTCGACAGAAGACTCCGGATTTTCGTTAATATACCGGTGTTTCTCCGGTTGTCGTACTGAAAAATCTTAATAAGGGAGGATGAGATGAACATGTTCAAAAAGGTGTCTTTACTGTGTGGTGCAATGATGATGCTGGCAACCCCAGCACTTGCCGACAAAACCGTCAAGTGGAAGCTTGCCATGACCTGGCCGAGCACCCTGACCCCCTTTGCTTCTTCGGTTGAGCGCTTTGCCCAGTCGGTCAGCGATATGACCGGTGGCAACTTCACCATCAAGGTCGATGGCAAGGAGAAGCATAAGGCGGCCCTGGGAATTCTCGACATGGTCAAGGGCGGGCAGTACGAAATGGGCCATAGCGCCTCGTATTATTGGAAAGGCAAGGATATAACCTCGGTATTCTTCACCACCATTCCCTTCGGATTTCTGTAATCAGAACAGTATGCCTGGTTTTACTATGGCGGCGGCATGGACCTCATGCAGAAAAGCTATGAGAAATTTCGTGTACTCTCTTTTCCCGGAGGTAATACCGGCGTCCAGATGGGCGGATGGTTCCGTAAGGAGATCAACTCTCTGGACGATCTTCAGGGCCTGAAAATGCGGATCCCCGGCCTTGCCGGTGAGGTCTTTGCCAAACTGGGCGTCAACGTCACCAATATTCCTGCCGGCGAGCTTTATACCTCGCTTGATCGCGGCACCATTGACGCCCTCGAGTGGGTTGGCCCGGGCATGGATATCAAGATGGGTTTCCACAAAATCGCTCCTTACTATTATACCGGCTGGCATGAGCCGGCAACGGAACTCCAGTATCTGATCAACAAGCGGGCCTGGGAAAAGCTTTCGCCCGAGTATCAGGAGATTCTCAAAATAGCAATGCAGGCAGCCTCGGCCAGTATGTATAACGAAAATTTCGATGCCAGCGCCAATGCCTGGGCGGAGATGAAAAGAGACTTCCCCAATATCAAGGTCAAGACCTTCCCCAAACCGGTCCTGAAGGCTATGAAGAAGGCCACCGACGAGGTGCTTGACAGCTATGCTGCCGAAAATGCCGAATTCAAGGAAGTGTATGAGTCGCAGAAGTCCTACATGGCCAAGGCGCGCCAGTGGACCAAGATGTCAGACTACTATTATATCCAGACCTCGGAGATGGTCGAATAAGACCGTGCCGGTTGGTGTATCATCAAATGAAGCCGCCTGTTCTTCGGAGCAGGCGGTTTTTCCATTTGATGACTTGTGGTTTTTTGAGTATAGCAGGGTGTTGGAGGTCCGTTCGCCGTGTTAAGGGAGTACAAGGCGTAGAGCTGGGAGATGGTCTTGCGCTGGTGCAACATGGGCCGGGATTATGGAGGGGCAGTAAAACGCAGGGGAGAAAATGCTAGTTAAAATTGAGCACATATTTAATTTGGTGGTGGGATTCGTCGGTAAGATTACCTCGGTCCTGCTGCTGCTGATGATCTGCAATGTCTTCTACGATGTGATTATGCGCTATTTCTTCAGAAACAGCTCTGTGGGCATGCAGGAAATGGAGTGGCATCTGTTTTCGATAATCATCCTCTTCGGCGTTTCCGTCGCGCTCAAGGACGAGGGCCATGTCCGGGTTGATTTCCTCTATGAAAAGTACTCCGTGCGCACCAAGGCCATGATCAATATCCTCGGTACGGTCTTTTTTCTCCTGCCGTTGGCCCTTCTCATTGCCTCCGGTTCCTTCGAATTCGTTATGGACTCGTACAGGATCAACGAAATTTCTGAAGACCCTGGAGGCTTGACGCATCGCTGGATTATCAAGGCAATGATCCCCTTTTCCTTCCTTTTCCTGATTTTCAGCGCCATCGGCTACCTCGTCCAGAATATCAATATTTACCGAGGCGCCAAACCCGGTGGCAGAGAGGAGGACGCAGCCCTGGAAGAGGCCGGCAGGGGCGAAGGAAAGCGCTCGGTTCCGGGAGGTGTAAAATGATCGGCATTGTCATGTTTTTCGCCGCCCTCTGTATGCTGACCATCGGCTATCCGGTGGCCTTTACCTTTGGTTCCGTCTCTATATTTTTCGGCGCTGCCGCCGCCCTCATTGAATTGCTGCCGGGCTTCAGTCCGGTGGAGATTGCCGAAGAGTTCTTCCTGATGTTCTCGATGATGCCTTTCCGCATCTACTCGATCATGAACAACACCATTCTCATGGCCATACCATTGTTTATCTACATGGGCATCGTCCTGCAGAAATCAGAGCTTGCCGAGCGGCTGCTCGAGGCCATGGGGAGCCTTTTCGGTAGAATCAGAGGCGGCATGGCGGTGAGTACGGTATTGGTGGGAACACTGCTGGCGGCATCCACCGGCGTGGTCGGGGCCTCCGTCGTTGCCATGGGGGTAATTTCCCTGCCGGTGATGCTCAAGTACGGCTACTCCAAGAAACTGGCCACCGGCACCATCTGTGCCGCTGGAACTCTTGGCCAGATCATCCCCCCCTCCATCGTACTTATTATCTTGGGAGATGTTTTCCAGGAGCCGGTGGGTGACCTTTTTAAAGCCGCGCTCATGCCCGGCCTGATACTTGTAGGTCTCTATATTACCTATATACTTTTCCTGGCCTTTTTCAAAAAGAGTGTTGCACCACCGGTTATGGACGACTCCGTCAGCCCTGGAGTGAGGATCGGCAAGGCCCTGATTGCCATCCTGCCGCCCCTGACCCTCATTGTCCTGGTGCTGGGCTCGATTTTCGAAGGTATCGCCACACCCACCGAGTCGGCCTCGGTGGGGGCCGTCGGTTCAATGGCCCTGGCGGCCATGTATAAGAAGCTGACCTGGCGGGTTATCATGGAGTCACTCCATGAAACGGTGAAAATCACAGCCATGGTCTTTGCAATTCTGATTGGCGCTACGGCCTTTTCCATGGTTTTTGTCTACAGCGGCGCTGATTACATCGTCGAAGAGTTCCTCACCACTCTTCCCGGTGAAAAATGGGCCTTTCTCATTCTTTCCATGGTCGCCATAATGGCACTGGGATTTTTTATAGATTTTATAGAGATAAGCTATATCGTCGTTCCTATCCTGCTGCCCATTGCCGATATCATCGGTCTCAACCCCCTCTGGTTTGCCATACTCATTGCCATGAATCTGCAGACATCTTTCCTGACACCACCCTTTGGTTTTTCGCTCTTCTATCTCAAAGGGGTTTCACCGCCGGAGGTGCGGACGGTGGACATCTACCGCGGTGTGCTGCCGTTTATCATTATCCAGGTGGCGGTACTGGCCTCGATTGTGGTTTTCCCCGATTTCTACGGATTTTAAACGTCACGATGCCGATGCCTGGATGACAGCCGTTAAAGCGTAATTGCGGCAACTGCACAAACGAAAGCGGTACAGATGCCGGGTCAGGTTCGTATCAAGCATGCGTTGACCGTGGCTGGCCGGCGTAAGAGAGCCAAATGTGAATTATTCCGCGATAGCATATGTCATGGGGGCGCTGATGCTGGTTACCGGCAGTTCCATGCTGCTTCCCATTGCCTGCGCCTATATCTATGGTGGCGATGATCTTCTGCCGCTGAGTATCTCCGCCCTGATAATAGCCGGTGCCGGCCTGCCGTTGAGATTTTTTTTCCGAAAATATGACGATCTCGATATACGTGACGGTATTTTCATAGCCGTCTTCGGCTGGATCCTCATCTCTGCACTGTCGGCGCTGCCGTTTGTTATCCACGGGGCCATACCTTCTTTTACCGATGCCTTTTTTGAGATGATGTCGGGTTATACCACTACCGGTGCCACCATTCTCGAGGATATCGAGGCCCTTCCCCACGGCCTGCTTTTCTGGCGCAGCCAGACCCATCTTCTCGGGGGCATGGGTTTTCTGACCCTGACCATAATTTTCCTGCCGCACGGTATGGGAGGCCTGCGCATCTTTCGGGCCGAATCGAGTCCCGGCCAGGTTATAACCAGGGACCGGTTCTTGCCCAGGAATAAGGATGCGATGGTATGGTTGTGGGTCATCTATCTCGCTCTCAACGCCGCCCAGACCGGGCTGTTGTGTCTGGGCGGCATGGAGCTCTTTGATGCCCTCTGCACTGCTTTCGGCACCGTTTCCACATCGGGGTATTCTCCGAGAAATGCCAGCATCGCCTATTACGACAGTGCCTATGTCGACTGGATCACTATTCTTTTTATGTTTCTCGGGGGCATGACTTTTGTTTTGTTTTACCAGATGGCACGGGGCAACTTCTCGGGTATTCGCACCAATACCGAATTCCGGTGGTATGTGTCCTTTCTGCTGTTTTTCTGCGGCGCTGTCACTCTTATTCTCTGGTATAACGGCAGCTATGGCGATTTTGAACAAAGTCTGCGTTTCGCCACCTTCCAGGTCATGTCGCTGCTGACGACCACCGGATTCACTACCGCCGATTACGAACTGTGGCCGCAGTCGGCGCAGATGTTCCTCTTCACAGTCTGTTTTGTAGGCGCCTGTGCCGGATCCACCACCAGCGGCATCAAGGTTGTTCACTACGCCATTATTTTTAAGTACATGTACGGAGCGGTAAAGAAAATGTTTCTGCAGCCCATGTCGATGATGTCGGTTCGTATTAACGGCAGGCCTGTGGACGCTTCCATAATTGATTTGGCGGTATGCTATTTTATTGTCAATATCCTGCTGGTTCTCGCCGGCGGCTGTTTTATGGTGCTCAGTGACGATATGGACTATCTCACGGCCATGAGTTCGATTATCGCCACCTTGATGAATATAGGGCCGGGCTTCGGCGATGTCGGTCCTTCGGAGACCTATGCCTTTATCTCCGATATCGGCAAATGGTTCCTTTCCTTGAACATGCTTATCGGACGGCTGGAAATGTTTTCGGCCCTGGTAATTTTCTTTCCCGCTTTCTGGAAAAAATAGCCTGCGGTAATGCCTCCGTGGCTGAGAATGGCTGTCCGGCTGCCGATATCTATCCTGCTTGTGCTTCTCTGTTCCATGCATAGAATGGAGAAAACACTGTAAAAACCTAACTTCACTTCTTTTTTCAATACGTATCAAGGATACTGGATGGAAACCGCCGAGTTTTCTTTTCTACCGCTTCTCATCGTCATCGGCCTTGCCTTTCTTGTCCCGATCCTGTTGTCACAGGTCAAAGGGTTCTATATTCCAGTGGTCATCGGTGAGATTGTCGCCGGCATCATCGTCGGCCGCAGTGGTCTGGGATTGGTCGAGGAGAGCCAGGTACTGGTCATTCTCTCCGAGCTGGGCTTTGTCTACCTGATGTTCCTCTCCGGTCTGGAGATTGATTTTTCCGGTTTACTGGGCAGTGCCGGCAAAGCAAAAGTAAAGGGATTGAAGGCCTGGCTGCACAACCATCTGTTTCTGAGTGTAGCCATGTTCATCCTGACGGCGGTTTTATCAGGAATCATTGCCTATATTCTCCAGCGCGTAGGCCTGGTGGAAGACCCCTGGATTATGTCGCTGATCTTTGCGACAACCTCGCTGGGCGTGGTGGCGCCGATACTCAAGGAAAAAAAACTGATGCGCAAGGCCTATGGCCAGCTGCTGCTTGTCTCGGCAATCGTCGCCGATTTCGCCTCGATCATGCTCATCTCTTTTTTTGTCACTCTGCGCACCGAAGGGCCCTCGACGGAACTGTTGCTGATTCTGGTGCTGCTTGCCGTTTTTGCCGCGGTCTACCGTATAACCGATCTTTTCCAGCGGCATCTGCCGGCGCAGAAATTTTTCTCAGATCTCACTTCGGCGACGACACAGATACGGCTGCGCGGATCCTTCGTTCTGGCTTTGATGTTCACCGTTCTCGCCCACCAGCTTGGTATCGAAAACATACTCGGTGCCTTTCTGGCGGGCATGATAGTTTCCATGCTCTCTGATGATGACAGTTCGCATCTGCGTCAAAAGCTCGATGCCATCGGTTACGGCTTTTTCATCCCTATCTTTTTTGTCATGGTCGGGGTGAATTTCAATTTTCCCGCCCTTCTCCAGTCGCGAACAATCTTCTATATGGTGCCGGTGCTTGTGCTCTGCGCCTATGTGGTCAAGCTGCTGCCGGCGCTGCTGTTCCGTATTCTGTACTCCTGGAGAGAGGCCCTGGCGGCGGGTATGCTCCTCAGTTCCAGGCTGTCGCTGCTGATTGCCATCTCTGCGGTAGGGCTGCGCATGGGCCTGATCTCCGATGCCATCAATGCCGCCATCATCCTGGTGGCCATTGTTACCTGCCTGACTGCGCCGCTGCTTTTCAACGCCATAGTTCCTGAATATGAGGATACCAGAGAAAAAGTCATTATCGTCGGGTGTCGGAAATTTGCCGAAATGCTGTTTTCCCGCCTCTCGGAGAGGGGGCTAGATGCGGTACTGATCTGCACCGATATTAACCGCAACTCAAGGTCCGGACAGAAAAATGAGGTGACGCCGGTGCACTACCAGGAGGAAATGGCACGCGAACTCCGCAAAGCCGGCATCGAAAAAGCCCATACCCTGGTGACGATGGACGATGCCGATGAAAACAACCTTCGTCTTTGCCGGGTGGCACGCCATCTGTTCGGTATTGACAACCTGATATCCTGGGTCCATGATCCCACCGGCAACGCCGCCTTTCGCAGTCTTGATGTTCGAGTGATCAATCCGGTCTATTCCAATCTGCTCATCACCGAGGGCATGGTCCTTAATCCCAAAGCCTTCCTGCCGATGGAAGACGTCGAAGAGGCCATGGAGGTACGGGAGGTCAAGCTCAAAGACAGCGGGCTGATCGGTACCAGTCTGGGGCAGCTCGATCTTCCCCTGGAGGTGGAAGTTCTGATGATTCTGCGCCAGGGCGACTTCGTCGTCCCGGATACTGAAACTGTGCTGCGGGCCAACGACATCATCACTTTTGCCGGCTCATCCGAGCACATGACCGCTACCCTGCGCCTGCTTGGCGAAGGAAAGTTCTCCAAGGGAGAAGACCGCATGGTATGAGTTCGGTGTCCTCTTTTGCCGCAACATCCTGCAGGGAATCCATTTAGTAAAATGTTTTCTCACCCCCCCTGATGCGCAGCAACTCATTTCAAGACAGGGAGACTCATTCCCCGAAACGCCATACACCCACCCCGGGGGCTTGACTGCAGCCGTCCTGTCTCTGCGGAATTGGGTAAGCTGAGTTTCTGGGGCCATCAAAAAACACCTTAACACTATCCTGAGCATCGCCCGGGGAGCGTGACGGTTTGTGGCTCTGGGCGAGGATCGTTTTGGTGTTACAGTCGCTATAAATTAACGCGGCGGCAACGATAGCGATAGCATACTCCTTCGAGCAGCGGGTCAGCCAGCCAACCTGGCGGGCAGTTTCGGGCCCGGGCAGCTCCGATATTCTCTCTGCAATGGTACATCACAGGCAGAAGACTGCAAACGAGGAAAAACAAGATGAATCATGTGGTCTAATGCGCTGGAATTAAATGATAAAAAAGCATAATGATTCTGCCGGTTCTTTGTGTATCTTTTTTAGTTGACAGGATCGCCGATCGAATACATATAGAGCAATACTGAGGCAAGAATATGTGTCCTTTTCAGGCACCCGCGAACTATTTGTAAGACTTTGAAGATAAACAAAAAGGTGTAAATTATGAAGCTCAAGCTGATGATGAGCGAAGACCAGGATGAACCTCCAGACAGCCCGAGGAAGAGAAACCACTCTCCCGCCTCCCGCTGTGATGATGCATCCTCCTTCCGCAGAAACCATTTCCCCGACGCAACTGAAGAAAACTGGAATGACTGGCACTGGCAATTGAAAAATCGTCTTACCAGTGCGAGCCAGCTGGAGAAAATTGTACGCCTCTCGGACAGTGAACGTCTGGCCTTTCAGTTTGCCAGCACCACTCTGCCGCTGGCCATAACCCCTTATTACGCCTCTCTCATCGACCCGCTGGACCCTGACCAGGCGATCCGGCGGGCAATGATACCTGTTGCCTCCGAATTGCTGGTAGCACCCGATGAAGCCAAGGACCCCTTGGCCGAGGAGGGGCATAGTCCGGTACCGGGCATCGTTCACCGTTATCCCGACCGGGTGCTCTTTCTGGTTACTGACTACTGCTCGAGCTACTGCCGTTACTGCACCCGTTCGCGCATGGTCGGTCGCCGCAAAGGGGCAAGCAGGAAGGGCTGGCAACAGGCCCTGGACTATATTGCTGCCCACCGGGATATTCGTGACGTGCTCATTTCCGGCGGAGATCCGCTGACTCTCAGCGATGGCCAGCTGGACTGGTTGCTGGGGAAGCTCAGGGAGATTCCCCACGTTGAGATGATTCGTATCGGCACCAAGGTACCCTTTGTTCTGCCCCAGAGGGTTACACCCTCGCTGGTGGCGGTGCTGCAAAAATATCATCCGCTGTGGATGAGCATTCACGCCATGCATGGCGATGAGTTGACCACTGAGTCCCGCCGCGCCTGCACCATGCTGGCCAATGCGGGCATTCCCCTGGGCAGCCAGACGGTGCTGCTGGCGGGTATCAACGATTCGCTCGAGGTCATGCGTACTCTCATGCACGGGCTGCTGAAAATTCGGGTGAAACCCTATTATCTTTATCAGTGTGATCCCACCATCGGCTCAGCCCATTTCCGGACCTCCGTTTCCAAGGGGCTCGAGCTTTATGCCGGTCTGCGCGGACACACCACCGGCTATGCCGTTCCCACCTATGTTATTGATGCTCCCGGCGGCGGCGGCAAGATACCCTTACTGCCGGAAACCGTGGTAGGCAGGCAGGGCACCAACCTGCTCATCAAAAACTTCGAAGGCAAGGTATACGCCTATCCCGACACCGTCGAAAACCTCGGCGGCAATCAAAGCTGTAGTCATAGTGAGGTGCAGCCATGCGTATCGGCATGACCTACGATCTTCGCGACGATTATCTGCGGGCCGGCTTCAGCGAAGAGGAAACGGCGGAGTTTGACCGTCTGAGCACTATCACGGCCATTGAAGAGGGAATCAGGGCAATGGGGCACGAACCGGTGCGCATCGGCAACATCACGAGTCTGGTGTCGTGCCTGGCCAACAATGAGCGCTGGGACCTGGTCTTCAACATTGCCGAAGGCCTCTACGGCTTCGGCCGCGAGGCGCAGGTGCCGGCCTTACTCGATGCCTATAGAATCCCTTATGTGTTTTCAGGCCCTCTGGTCCAGGCGGTGACCTTGCATAAGGCCATAGCCAAGCATGTTGTCAAGGACAGCGGCCTGGCGACGCCCGATTTTATGGTCGTCCATTGCGAAGAAGATATTACCGCAGTGGCGCTTCCCTATCCGCTCTTTGTCAAACCGGTGGCTGAAGGTACCGGCAAGGGCGTAAGTATCGCCTCCAAAGTCAGCGACAAACGGATGCTTGCCGCAACCTGCCGCAATCTGCTGAGCGTTTTCAAACAACCGGTGCTGGTGGAAACCTTCCTGCCGGGCAGAGAATTCACCGTCGGCATTGTCGGTAACGGTGCCGGGGCTGAGGCCATTGGTATCATGGAGGTCATCCTTCTCAATCAGTCCGAGCCCGAGGTGTATTCTTACCACAACAAGGAACACTGTGAAGAGCTGGTGGAGTACCGGCTGGTCGATGATGAGGAGGCCAGAAAAGCCCTAGATTTGGCGCTGAACTGCTACAGGGTGCTTGGCTGCCAGGATGCCGGCCGGGTCGACATCCGTTCAGACGGCGAGGGCAAGCCGTGTTTCATCGAGGTAAACCCCCTGGCCGGATTGCACCCGGAGCACTCTGATCTCTGTATCCTCGCTGCCCAAAAAGGCGTCTCCTACCAGCGATTGTTAGAAAGGATTGTCGACGCAGCCCTGCAGCGGCAGAGGATCTTTACATGAGGGGCGATATGGTCATCGGCCTGGTACATAACCGGCCGGTGGATGCCGAAGACACCAATCACCAGTCTTCCAAAGATGTTATAGTCCAGGTCGAGGCTATCGAAAAGGCCCTGGATACGCTCGGCCAGCGGTCGGTTCGGTTGCCCTTTTCCCGTGATTTGGGGGACGTTCTGAGGGCTTTGGAGACGAGCAGGGTCGAGGCCGTATTCAATCTCTGTGAGTCTGTTGACGACAATCCGCACCTCATCGCCCATCCGGCTGCTGTTTTTGAACTGCTGGACATTCCCTTTACCGGGTCTTCGGCGGCGACGCTTTTGACAACGACGGATAAATATCTGGTAAAGAGGCTGCTGCAGGCCGGTGGCATCATCACCCCAGCATTTTTTCTCTATAGTGGACAGAAGCAGTTCGACGTGAGTGGTCTGCGTTTTCCGCTCATTGTCAAACCTCAGTTTCAGGATGCCAGCATCGGCATAGATCAGGAGTCGGTAGTTGTTGACGGCGCCAGGCTGCCTGATGTCCTTGAGGAAATGTACGATCTTTACGGACCGCTGCTGGTCGAGGAGTATATAGAAGGGAGGGAATTTAATATTTCCCTGTTCGGTTCTCCCGAGGCGGAGGTCATGCCAGTGGCGGAGATAGACTTCACTGGCTATCCCGACGAGCTGTTCAGAATCGTCGGCTACCGGGCCAAATGGGATGCCGGTTCCGTGGAATATAGCTGCAGCAACCGCATGTTCCCGAACCTGTCCGAAGACCTCCTGGGCCAGCTGGTGCCGACCGCCAGGCGGTGCTACGCTCTTTTCGGACTACGGGATTACGGGCGTGTGGATTTTCGAATGGGCCCCGATAATGCCGCCTATGTGCTTGAAATAAACGCCAACCCCTGTCTCAGCCCCGACTCGGGATTCGTTGCCGCCGTCGGTCGGAGCGGTCTTGACTACACCGGCATGGTGGGACGTTTTCAGGACTTTCTCTCAAGGAGATATCGATGAGTGTTACTATCCGCCAGGCTGTGGCTGGAGACAGAGACCGTCTTGTCGAGATCATCGGTCGGCAGACAAACTTCCTCCAGTGCGAAATCGATATCGCCGTGGAAGTTGTCGATGCCTCCTTCATGCCGGCTGAAAGCTACCGGCTGCTGGTGGCAACGGATGTGAGCGACCAGCTGTGGGGCTTTACCGTTTACGGGCCCATTCCCTTGACGGAAAAACGCTACGATCTCTACTGGATCGCCGTGGATCCGACCCGAGGCAGAAGCGGCGTCGGCAGCCAGCTGCTTGCCAGTATGGAACGAGATATAGCCAAGAGCGGCGGCGGCCACATCTATATCGATACCTCCTCGACCGCAGGCTACCGCCGAGCGAGGATGTTCTACGAGAAAAACGGCTACCGGCTGGCCAGCCGGCTCGAAAATTTCTATCGCGACGGCGATGACAGAATAATCTACCGCAAAATATATTGATATGTTCCGTATACGCCGTATCTACGATAATACTCTGAGCATTGACCGTGATGCCATCCGACAGGTGCAGTCAATTCTGCGACAACGGTTCAGCGGACTTGCCGAAAAAGACATCGCCTCACTGGCCGACAAGCTGGCTGACCCGCTGAAGCACCGTCTAAAGACCATCGTCTTTGTCGCCGATGATAACCGGGGCAGAGTCAAAGGCTTTGCCATACTCAATCATTTTCCTGACCATCGCTTCTGCTATCTCGATTTCATCTCCGTTGCCCACGCCTCGACAGGTGGCATAGGCGGAGCCCTGTATTCCCGGGTGCGCGAAGAAGCAAGACAGTTGCAGGCAAGGGGCATTTTCCTGGAATGCCTTCCCGACGACGAAAAGCTTTGTCGGGATAGTCAATTACACAAACAGAACAGAGCCCGACTCAGGTTCTACGAGCGTTTCGGTGTCTTCCCCATTGCAGGTACCGCCTATGAAACGCCGGTGGAGGAGGGAGGCGACTGTCCGCCCTACCTGCTCTTCGACGCTCTTGGACGCATTTCTGCCCTGCCTCGGGCCTATTGCC
>CAKZOA010000380.1 GCA_937132035.1 uncultured Desulfobulbaceae bacterium
TGCCAAGGATATCTATACCTCGAATCGGCAGCAGCTTCGCGAGAAGATCGAAACGGCCCGTTTCGTCGTCACCTGCACCCAATACAACGCCCTATATCTCGAAGACATAGCAGGCACCGCCGCAACCCCCATATACTGCATATATCACGGCATAGACCTCGATCTTTTCAGCGCCGACAAAGCCCGCCGTCCCTGCAGTCCACCCTATGCACTGCTGACGGTTGCGCGGCTGACCGAGAAGAAGGGCCTGCCGGTTCTGTACCAGGCCCTCGCTCAACTGCAGAAGGGAGGAATGCTCTTCAAGCATATCCTGATAGGAGACGGCGATGACCGCGAGAAGATTTTGCAGTACATAGACCAGCTGGGCCTGACCACACACTGCAGATGGTTGGGCACCCAGACCCATGAGCAGGTGCTCGATCATTTTCGCCACGCCGATCTTTTCGTTTTATCGTGTCAGGTCGCGGCAAACGGTGACCGTGACGGCATCCCCAACGTTCTGGTGGAAAGTCTGGCCATGGGGGTCCCCGCCGTTTCAACCGAGGTCTCGGCGATTCCGGAATTGATTGAGGACGGGAAGACTGGGCTGCTGGCACCTCAGAATGATGCCGACAGACTGGCTGAGGCCATCCTCCTTCTTCTTGAGAACGCCGAACTCCGGAGGCACGTCATAGAAAATGGCCTCGCTTCTGTGGTGGAGAAATTCGACAACTCGCGCAATACCGTTGAACTGGCAGACATCTTCACCAGCCATGCGGAGATATAGATGGATATGTCAACTCCGCCCCTGCAAAAACCCGCCGCCAATCAACAGATAGTCTTCGGCCTGCTGCGGCACGGTATCACCCTCTGGAACGAAGAAAAACGCATCCAGGGCAGCAAAAATTCACCCCTCAGTCAGCAGGGACGAGCAGCGACAGCCGTCTGGGCCCGTTATCTCGAACATGGCCGCTGGGATAGAATCGTGGCAAGCGATCTCGGCAGGGTCAAGGAGACAGTCGCCATCCTCAACACCGTCCTCAACCTCCCCCTTACCTTCGATGCCAGACTGCGGGAACTCGACTGGGGACAGTGGGAAGGGAAGAAAGTGCAAGAAATCAAGACCAGTGCCGCCGCCGAACTCGATCGCCAGGTGAAAGCCGGCTGGAACTTCCGTCCGCCCGGCGGCGAAAGCAGAGCCGAGGTGCTGGCTCGAGCCAAGGCGGCGCTGCTTGAAACCGCCCGACACCGGCCAGGGGAAAACATACTCACCGTCTGTCACCTGGGAGTCATCAAGTGCCTTGTTCTCGACGCCTTGGGCAATTCCTATCTTCCCTCAGAGTCGATACGGCTTGAACAGAACACCATGCACCTGCTCGCCGTCTCCGGAGAGAATCTGAGCTGTCTGCAGTTAAATATCGCGCCACCGCCATGAAAATCGCCTACTATTGTCAGCAGGTACTGGGAGTGGGCCATTTTCACCGGAGCCTGCAAATTTGCAGGGCGCTCTCCCGCCATCACCAGGTGACCATGATAACCGGCGGCGCCCCGTTGCAGGTATCGGAGGAGAAGATCGATTATTTCCAGCTCCCCGGCCTGATCATGGACCACAACTTCCATAATCTGACGCCCTGTGATGCACAGCTTAGCCTGGATCAGACAAAAGCGCTTCGGGCCAAAGCGCTGATGAACTTTTTCGCCTCCTACCGGCCGCAGATTTTTCTGGTGGAACTCTACCCCTTCGGTAGAAAGGCCTTTCGCTTTGAACTCGACCCGCTGCTCACCGCCATCAAAGTCGGCAGCCTGCACCGTTGCCTGGTGCTTTGCAGCCTTCGCGACATTCTGGTTGAGCGCCATGACAGGAAGAAATTCGAAGCACGGGTCATTGCCACCCTCAATCACTCTTTCGACGGGCTGCTCATCCACGGCGACAAAAGCCTTATCCCTCTCGAAACCACCTTTGACAGAGTAGACGATATAGCCGTTCCCCTGGCCTATACCGGCTACGTCACGCCGCAGCCGGCTGCCGGTGCCAGAGACAAGATCCGTCGGGAATTGGGCCTTGGGAAAAAGAGACGATTGATTATCGCCAGCATCGGCGGCGGCAATGTCGGCTTGGAGCTTCTCCATGTCACGATCAAGGCCTGCGCCCTGCTGGCCGACGAGTCGCTCACCCTGATGGTGTTCGCAGGACCCTATGCCTCCAGCAGGCAACTCTTAAGACTCCGGGAAAAGGCGGATGCCAGAACCTCTGTCGAGAGATTTTCACCACGTTTCAGCGACATGCTGGCGGCAGCGGATCTGTCGATTTCCATGGCCGGCTATAATACCACCATGAATGTTCTCGCCGCCGGTACGCCGGCACTCTTGTATCCTTTCAGTCAAAACCAGGAACAACGCCTGCGGCTGAAGGCTCTGGAGGGCAAGGTTCCCCTGTCAGCCCTGGAAGAGGCTGATTTGACGCCAGCCGCCCTCGCCCGCCGCATCCAGAACGCGTATATGCAGCAGCGCTTCACCTCGCCGATCGCACTCGACGGGGCAGTCACTACGGCAGCGCTGGTGCAGAATTGGCATCATAACGGCAAGGTCAAAAAATGATATATATGCCTTCCTGCCTCTACAGCAAAGAATTCCCCGACCTTCGACACAAACTTACCGCGGCAGTAGCCCAGGGACTGGCACGGAGAAACGGTCCGTCAATTATTTTTTTCCGAGCCGACGATATCGGTGTACTCTCCCAGCCGTTCCAGCAGATGATGCTTCTGTTCCAAAAATACGCCATGCCCCTGAATCTTGCCGTCGTCCCCGTTTGGCTGACCGCCAGCCGCTGGCAGAAACTGCAGTGCTTCCCCCCCACCTCCGGACTTTTCTGCTGGCATCAACATGGCTGGCGCCATGCCAACCACGAAACCGCAGGAAGAAAACAGGAATTCGGCGACAGTCGGGAAATCAGGCATCTGGAAGAGGACCTGCTGCGCGGCCGCCAGCGACTTGCATCCCTTATGGGAAATCACTTCCTGCCGCTGTTTACGCCACCCTGGAACAGGTGCGGTGCCGCCGCTCTGTCGCTTCTTGAAGAACACGGCTATCTTGGCATTTCCCGAAACCACGGCGCCCTCCCCCCCGCACCGTCCGGACTGGTGGAGATTCCCATAAATGTTGACCTCCACACCCGCAGGGAGAAGAATACCGACTCCTCCCTCGATGCCCTTCTCCTGGAACTGCAGGATGCTGTCGTCTCCGGCGCTGTCGGCGTCATGCTCCATCATCAGCGCATGAACGGCAACGCCTTTACCCTGCTGGAGCAGCTCCTTATCGTCAGCCGCCAGCAAGAGCTCGTTCCTCGGTCTTTTGTTGATATTCTCTGCAGATAATGTTTCTCTCCAGAGTAATTGCGAAAATAGCAGAAGGTTTTTTTCCTGTTCACCTCTGCACTCTGTGCGGCTATTTTGGTGGATACCCTTGGATTTGCTCGAAATGTTTGACGAAACGTAGACTACGCCTTAGTTTTGATGATTACTCTCAATAAATGACGATCGTTTTTGGGAAACGCATGAATGTTACAGTTTGTATTGGCGTACACAAGTATAGCCAGTCACAGGTCTCTTTGACTGGCAGGTCATCCCACCCCGTGAACTCTTTGGAATAAGAGGAATACGTTTTTTTTGATCTTGGTCGTGACATTCACCTGCTTATTTGCAATAATGATTACTACTACACTCTTCAACTTCAGCATTGATGCATTTACGTCTGTATGTTTTAAGCTTTTGAACAAGGTAGCGCTGTGATTTGAGGCGCATGCCGATTCCCAGATGTTTCGGCGGATGAAGATTTTTGCGCATGGACCGGAGTAGCGCCGGAGTGAAAATGCTTTGTGTCGCTCTGGACCTTCTGTTTCCCACCGGGGCAGGGGACATGAATTTATAAAAAGGGGGGAAACGATGGAACGACTGGCCGGCCTGCCTTTAAAAATTTCTTTGGGCATAGCCCTGAAGAGTATAAGGGTACGCTTTTTCAGATCGCTCATAACCACCTTCAGCCTGGTGTTGGCGGTGGCCTTTCTCTCCTTCACCCATATTAGCGACGATACGGCACAATCGCTGCTCAGCCTGGGAGATTCAAATATACTCTCCACACTCAGCAGTCTTGGCTATGATATAGACTCTGCTGCTGACTCCATTACAGCATCGCCGAAACAGCGCTGGATCGTTTTTCTCTCTCTGCTGGTCTGCGTGGTGGGCATCATCAATGCTCAACTCATGTCAGTGACCGAGCGTTTTCGCGAAATCGGCACAATGAAATGCCTGGGAGCACTGGACAGCTTCGTGGTCAAGATTTTCCTCATCGAGGCTGGTCTTCAGGGGCTGGCCGGCTCTATCGCCGGTACCGTTCTTGGAGGTCTGGCATCGCTTGCCATGGCACTCATGCGTTTCGGAACCACCATTTTCACTTCCCTTTCCTGGCCGGCGGTCTTCGAATCCATACTGATTGCCGTGCTCATAGGTACGTCTTTGAGCCTGCTGGGCGCCCTCTACCCGGCCTTGGTGGCGGCACGAATGCAACCCGTCGAAGCTATGAGAGTTGAGCAATGAACCATGGAGACCTCCGCTGCTGAAGATTCGTATAAGGAAAACATGACACGCAAAAATATCGTCCGGGTCACCGACGTAACCAAAGACTTCGATCTCGGCAAAATAGTCGTTCACGTACTCAAGGGTATCGATCTTGAAATCGAAACAGGTCATTATATCTCCATAATGGGCCCCTCGGGTTCGGGTAAATCGACCTTGTTCAACATGATTGGCGGTCTCGACAAGCCAACCTCTGGCAAGGTCTTCATAGACGAGGTAGACATCGCCCAGCTCGACGCCTATGAACTCGCCTGGCTGCGCTGCCGTAAGATCGGCTATATTTTTCAGACCTTCAATCTCATACCGGTGATGACCGCCCTGGAAAATATCACCCTGCCCATGACCTTTGCCGGCAGCACCGGCGATGCCGCCACGGAAAAAGGCATGGAGCTTCTCGATCTTGTCGGCCTGGAAGGACGACACTCCCACCGGCCCTCGGAGCTTTCCGGCGGTCAACAGCAGCGTGTGGCGGTGGCACGAGCGCTGGCCAACGATCCTTCGATAATCCTTGCTGACGAGCCCACCGGCAACCTCGACCTGAACACCGGCGAGGACATTATCACCCTGCTGAAAAAGCTGTCCAGCGACCGTAGGGTTACGGTTATTTCCGCCACCCACGACTATAAAATGCTCAATGTCTCCGATAAGGTTATCTGGATTCGCGACGGCAAGATAGAGAAAATTCAAAACAGGGAAGAACTCGATATCACCACGGGCGGGGTGGCAAAAACCTCCGGCGGTGATATATGAGAGCCGTTTTCCTTTCAAAAACGACGACAATCTTTGGCATTTGCCGCACATGTCTATGATACCGTTTTCACGAATACTTGCAGCCTCGCTGCTTCTGGTTTTTTTCCTGCTGGACAATACCGTCTGGTCGCAGCAAATGAGCCACGAGCAGCTGGTGGCGGAGTTAAGCAGGTACGATGAACGGCGAACCGGCAGTGAGGGAAACCGAAAATCTGCCGACTTTATCATCACCTATCTCCGTGAAATGGGATTTGCGCCTTCACGCCACTCCTTTACCGTTCCCGTGCGACGAGTGGAATCAGCACAAATGCGCCTTGCCGACCGTACCGTTGAACTGCAGCATTTTTTCTACAATGCCGTCACACCCCAGGGCATAAACGGTACCCTCGAGGGTCCGCTCTATTACGTCGGCTCCGGCTCGATGGATGAGTTGAGCGGCACCCCCATCAAGGACAGCATCGTCCTCATGGATTTCGATTCGGGCCTCAACTGGCAGACCGTGGCCTCGCTGGGCGCAAAAGCCGTCATTCTCATCGACCACGGCAATGTCGAGGACCGATACTTTTTCGAAGAGAAAATGGAACTGTCTCCCATCCAGTTTCCCATTTTCCACATGCCCCAAAAAACGGCAACAGCGCTTTTCGGTGAACTTCGGCTCGGCACCACGCCCGTCGCCAAGACCGCCTCTCTCAGCTCCACAGTCAGGTGGGAGGAGGTGATCAGCGATAATATCTATTGCTTCATCGAAGGCGCAGACCCAGGGTTGAACAAGGAGCTTCTGGTCCTTGAGGCTTTTTACGACAGTTCCTTTTTTCTGCCCGGCAAAGCTCCTGGAGCAGATGAGGCGACCTCCATCGTCACCTTGTTGAAAACGGCCGAAGAACTCAGCCGCAACCCGCCGGGAAGATCGGTTCTGCTGCTGGCCACCAGCGGCCACAACGAGACGCTCGCCGGCATGCGCGAAATAGTCTGGGCCGTGCATACCGACAAAAGCGACGTCAGCCAATACCGGCAGCAACTGCAGGCCGACATCAACGATGCCGAAATCAGCCTGGCGGTGCTGGATGCCCTTTCCTTTCCCCTGGTCGCCGATCGCCAGCGCGACGAGCTCCTGCAGGAAGCTATCAAAAACACCCTCAAGGCCCAGATCGACACGGTCTCCAGGCATCTTGTTCACCTCCGGCTTGACCAGCAGGGTTCGGAAAACAAAACCGAAATCGACCGGCTGGTGAAACAGCGCTTCGCCCTGCGCCAGTTAAGCTGGAAGAAAAGCTTTGCCGACCTTGCCCCTCTTGAAAACGACTTGCTGCAGGGGCTCATACCGCAGAGCAAGAGGGAACATCGACAGATTATCAACCAGCGCAACACGCACCTCAGCGCCGTCACTACGACTCTGGAGTTTCAACTGGCCGTCGGTAATTATGATATCGCCGCCTTTATTTCCCTGCACCTTTCCACTCACGGCAATGGGCTGGGTGCCTTTCATGAAGGCTGGCTCTATCCGCTCAAACCCAATATCAATCGCACCGGCATCTACAGCGCCCTCGGCGATATCATGCGTCAGGCCGCACCGGCGAGCGGCAGCAGCATCGCCTATATGGATACGTTAACGCCTTCGAGAATGCGAACCTGGGATACCTGGTTTCTGGGCAAACCCTACCATGGAGGAGAGGTAAGCTCTCTTGCCGGCTATCTGGGCATTACCCTGGCCACCACCGGCGACGGCCGGGCCCACTGGGGAACGCCCGCCGACGTTACCGCCAACGTCGATCTACAACGGTTGGCCGAACAGGAAAAGCTGGTTTCCCATCTCATAGGCGCCATCAGCAGGGCGGATACGCTCTCCACCGGCAAAAAGCCGCGTGATGGTTTTTCCACCGCCACCGGCCGAGCCAACCTGCTGCTGCAGGGCGAACTCTTTGCCGATTATCCGGCCCGAAAGACCACCATCATGGCCTTTCAGGACAAAGCCAGATACTATGCGATGGTTGACAGCAGCGGCTACTTTACCGTAAAAGGCATCGCCGACAGGAAAAATGTCGTCCACAAGTTGATCATCGAAGGCTACCGTTTCGATGAGGATACCGGCGAGGTTAAATGGGCCATAGACAAGGAGGAAACCGGTAAGGATAATTACCGGTTGAAGATCAGACGCGCCGACATGAAAACTGATCTGACCCTTTTCAGCTGCACGCAGACAACCATTTTCAACCTGCTGGAGCCGCGTAACTTCAAATATATGACCAAGCTTGACCTGCTCGACGGTCGGCGGGACGCACCGCCGGCCCATTACTGGTACAGCAGGATAGACACCAGATCGTCGGTGATCGCCTCGATCTATACCGAACCGGGAACCTGGCTCAAGCTGACCCTTTCCGATACCGTCCTCTCCCGCAAATTCATCCTTACCAACAGCACCGAGGAGACACCGGTGGGATTCGGTTATCCTGTAAATGTCTATCGGTCGATTCCCAACACCACATACCACGCCGCCAAAGACATATGGGCCCTGCTCGATCCACGCATCAATAATCTGGAAAAACACGGCATCGTCGATCCCCAGGTAAATTCTCTTCAGGAACGCGGGATTAAGGCTCTTAACCGCAGCACAGAGGCCATGGAGGCCATGGACTACGGAACCTTCCGGGAATCGGCGTTGCAGGCGCTGGCCCTTGCCGGCCGCGTCTATGTGCAGGTGGAGGAAACCCAGAAGGACGTGCTCTTTGGCGTTTTGTTCTACGTTGCCCTGTTCGTCCCTTTCGCCTTCTGCCTGGAGCGCTTCCTCTTCAACTACGCCAATATCTACAAGCGGCTCGTTGCCTTCGGGGTGCTGCTGATGCTGCTCATCGCCGTCATCTACTCGGTCCACCCGGCCTTCCAGCTCGCCTACAGCCCCATGGTAGTGATTCTCGCCTTTTTCATCATCGGCCTCTCCAGTATGGTAACGCTTATCATCTTTTTCCGCTTTGAGGAGGAGATGATCCAGCTGCAGCGCCACTCAAGCCATAAGCGGCCTTCGGAAATAAGCCACTGGAAGGCCTTTGTCGCCGCCTTTTTCCTTGGGGTCTCCAATCTACGCAGACGTCGCGTGCGCACGGTACTTACCTGTCTGACCCTGATCATCCTTACCTTTACCATCATGAGTTTCACCACGGTCAAGTCCAGCAGAAAGGCCAATAAGCTGCTCTTCCAGGAGAGGGCGCCCTACGCCGGCCTGCTGCTCAAGGCCATCAACTGGCAGAGCCTGCCGAGACAGGCAGAACAAGCTCTTTCCGTCGATCTCGACTCAGACCGGGTGACCTCCCCGCGGATATGGCTGGAAGGACGCAGCATGACCAGACCGGTGCAGATTCCCCTCTACCGGGACAACGAGCAGGCGGAACTGAAAGGACTTCTGGGCATGGCCCCCAACGAGCACGAGATAACGACTGTGGCATCTATCCTCAGTTCAGGAAGATGGTTCGAGCCCGAAGACAGATACGCCATACTCATTTCCGACTCTACGGCGCAAAAACTGGGACTGGGCGAAGAGGCAGCGGGCACAACAATTTACGTCTGGGGCACACCCTACAGCGTTATCGGCACCTTCCCCGGAGAAAGGCTTGATTCTCTCCAGGACCTCGACGGTGAACCGCTGACGCCAGTGACTTTTCCCCAGGAAACCTCGGCCGAACTCTCCGACGCCGAGCAGGAGGCCATGGAATCGGGAGAGGACGTGCTCTCCCTGCAAAGCAGATACCGGCACACCCCCGGCAACCAGGTGGCCATCATCCCTGCGAAAACGCTTTACGCCATGGGCGGCGATTTAAAAAGCGTGGCCATCAGTCCGCAATCGCCGGAGGATATCCAGCAGATCGCCGCCATGCTGGTCGATCGTTTCAGCCTGCCTATCTTTGCCGGCGACGAAAGCGGCGTCTGGTTTTTCAGTCCCAGTGACACCTTAAGCTACAGCGGCGTCCCCAATATTCTCGTTCCCCTTCTTATCTCCATCTTCATTGTCCTCAATACCATGATCAGTTCGGTCTACGAGCGCAAAAACGAGATCGCCGTCTACACCTCGGTGGGACTTGCCCCCACCCATGTTTCTTTTCTCTTCATAGCCGAGGCCATGGCTTTGGCCGTTATCTCGGTGGTATTGGGATATCTGCTGGCCCAAGTGTCGGCGGCTCTTTTTTCCCATACATCATTCTGGGCCGGTATAACGGTGAACTACTCCTCCCTGGCCGGTGTTGCCGCCATGCTGCTGGTCATTGCCGTGGTTCTTATCTCCGTCATCTACCCTTCCAGGGTCGCGGCCAATATCGCCATCCCTGACGTCAAACAGACCTTTAGGCTGCCGGAACCGGTTGACAACACCATTGAGGTGATTCTGCCATTTTTTATGAAGTACGAGGAACATGAATCCATCGGCGGCTTCGTCTACAGCTATCTCTCCGGTCATCAGGACATTTCCCACGGCATGTTTTCCACGGGACCCGTGGAAATCATATTTTCCTGCGATTCGGTCAGTGAAATAGAGAACATGGTGGGCCAGGCGGCCCAGCCTTCAAGTTTGTGCTGCATGCACATCCGGGCCAAGGTATGGCTGGCGCCCTTTGACTTCGGCATCATGCAGCAGATCGATATTCAGTTCTGTCCTGCAAGGGAAAATGTCCGGTACCTGGAGATCAAAATCACACTCAAGCGGCACTCCGGAGAGGCTGCAATGTGGCAGCGCGTCAATACCCGCTTTCTTCACGATCTCAGAAAGCAGTTGCTCATCTGGCGTTCCATTGACGATGAGGGTCACAGGGCCTATACCGAAATCCTGCGGCAAGCTATCGATCCTCCAGCACAAACTCACTCTGAACGGACAGAAACGGTATAACGACTATGGCTAAGACACAGGGCAGAGCAATACGGTTGCGGGCGATACTCATCGGCCTGATATTTGCGATACTCATATGTCTGCTGACGCCGGTGAACAACATTTACCGTCAGGCCACGCCTCTGGGCGGCGGTCATTTTCCCCTGGCTCCCTTTTTCATCTTCTTTATCCTCACCCTGCTGGTTGCCGCCATCGCCAGAATTGCCGGTCGGTCGTATCTGCTTCGAGGCTCTGAACTTGTGGTCGTCTGGATCCAGATGGTGATCGGCTCAGGCATCGCCTATACAGGATTTGCCAGAACCTTTCTCATCAACCTCACCGCCCCCATCCATTTTGCCACTGTCGGCAACATGTGGCAACAGAATCTGCTGCCCCTTTTGCCCGAGCAGCTCATCCCCGAAGAGGCGGCTGTAGCACTGCTCTATAGCGGCATCGAGGGCGGCAGAAACATGGACTGGAGCAACGTTGTTGTCAACATTCCCTGGCTGCAGTGGCTGGAGCCGATGCTCTTCTGGTCGGTCTTCATCCTGCTGTGCTATGCGGTGATGATCTGCATCGTCAACATTCTTTCCAGACAGTGGATTCATAACGAGCGGGTCAATTTCCCGCTGCTGAAGGTCCCGGAGATGATTGGGGCGGCCGTCAACAGCAAGACTCTTGGCGATCTACTGCTGAATAAGTTTCTGCTGATGGGGTTGGCTATTCCGCTTTTTTTGCATCTGCTCAACGGTTTCAGTTTCTATTTTCCTTCGGTTCCGAAAATGACCACACTGGTTCTGGCTGGCGATTACTTCCCTGCCTACGGTCTCTTTTCAGGCTTTCAGAAAGTAAAGATCTACATTTATCCGGCCTTCATCGGCTTCGCCTTTCTCACTTCCAGACAAATTTCCTTTTCGTTCTGGTTCTTTTACCTGGCAGGCTGCCTGCTCTTCGGACTGCTGACCGTCCTCGGCTTTATCATACCGGCCTCGGAACTTGGCGTGACCTTTGGCCCGACACTGTCACGACCCGAAGAAATGCAGATGATAGGGGCCTACGGCGTTTTCTTTCTCTTCCTTGTCTGGCTGGCCAGGCAACATCTCAAGGAAGTAACCAAGGCATCGTTATTTCTTAAGGAAATGCCGAGAGAGGCCGACCGCACCGAATGGATTGACGTACGCTGGACCTTCTGGGGAACCATCGTCGGCATCATCGCTCTGGTCTGCTGGTATATGCTGATGGGCATGGCTCTGTTGACCGCCGTGTTCGTAGTCTGTTCCTTCTTTATGATTATGATCGTCGCCACCAGAATAATCTGCCAGGGTGGTATCGCCTACTTCACCCTTACCGCTGCACCGCTGGACGGCCTCATCGCCCTGGCAGGCACCAAGATGTTTGCAGGCGTCAACGGTTTGCTGGCCGGCATGACGCAGAAGGCGCTTTTCGTCGATCTGCGCGAATCGTTGATGCCATCGCTGGTGCACGGCAGAAAGGTCCACCACGGCAAACGTCCGGCTTCTCTGCTTCTCGGCGGTCTGGGACTGACTATTCTCCTCTCTCTGGCGGCTTCGTTTCTGGCGATGATGGCCCTCTGCTACCGCTACGGCATGCGGGAACTCAACCAGGAATGGGCAGTGAGAACAACCGTCACCGTCTATGAGAACACCTACCGGCTGATCATGGATCCGCCGGAAACCGGAGGCTGGGTCTTTACCTTTGCTATCATTGGCGCGCTGGTCATGCTGCTGCTTGTGTTCTGTTATAACAGATTTTACTGGTGGCCCATACATCCCATAGGCTATCTCACCGCCTACAGTTCTGCCATGCGCATTCTTTGGATCAGTTTTTTTATCGGCTGGGCCTGCAACGCCCTGTGCATGCGCTACGGCGGTATACGATTCTTCCGTAAATTCCAGTTGTTCTTCATAGGGTTGATTATCGGAGATTTTCTCATGGGCGGCATCTGGGCCATCGTCGGCGTCTTCACCGACATCGGCTATCAGGTTCTGCCGGATTAACAGCTGGCACAAAGGGAAAAATGCGCCCTATGCCAATCATATCCGCCGCAGCATCACTGACCATCTCCCGGGGAGGGTTTAAAGCACATCATGTATGATGACAAGGAACTAAAAGAATATAGGGATCTGCTACCCACTCCTGACCATTTCGAAGAGGGATTCGACTGGAAAACCATCATCGGCGCCGTCTTCATAGGTTTTCTGATGATGCCGGGCTCCATGTACCTGCAGCTGGTCATTGGTCAGGGCATAGGCCCCGCCGCCCGCTGGGTGACTATTATTCTGTTCGCCGAAGTGGCCAAGCGCGCCCATTCCGAACTGAAGCAGCAGGAGATATTCCTTCTCTACTACATGGCCGGTGCCGCCCTGGCCTCTCCTTTTTCCGGATTGCTGTGGAACCAGTATCTGGTACAGTCCGATGCCGCTAGAATGCTCGGCCTCACCGAGTACATCCCCACCTGGGTGGCACCAGGGGCGGATTCGCTGTCCATGGTCGAGAGGACCTTTTTGCATCGCGACTGGCTCATCCCTATACTCCTGTTGGTAGGCTCTCAGGTTATTCAGCGTATCGACCATTTCGGCCTCGGCTACGCCCTCTATCGCATCACCTCCGACGTCGAGAAACTGCCCTTTCCCATGGCTCCCGTGGCCGCTCTGGGCACCATGGCCCTGGCCGAATCGGCCGAGGAAAAAAAGGCCAGCTGGAAATGGCGCGTCTTCGCCATTGGCGGGGGCATCGGTCTTGGCTTCGGAGCGG
>CAKZOA010000381.1 GCA_937132035.1 uncultured Desulfobulbaceae bacterium
GTGGAGAAAACCGTTCAGGACAGGGCGAAATCGGTGGTCTTCAACAGACCGCTGAGGACCACCACCGGCCTGCCGTCCCCGTTCACCTCCACCTCGTCGGGCCATTGAAACTCGGTGGAGATTCCCTTGAAATAGTCAAGATCATAGGGAGAGAGCACCACGGAGAGGTTTTCATCCTGACCGCAGAGCACAGAAGATAAACCGAAGTCGACCTCGCCCAGCACCGTCTTGATGATATACCGCGGCACCTCCCTGCCGCTGCCCTCCCGGCGCACCTTGGTAGCAATATCGACAACATCGTAGAGCGCCACCGGGTTGTCGCTGTTCCAGCTCTGCTGCAGAGGCAGTCCGGCGACGTAGAGATGATGAAACTCGATGCCCGCCTGCCGGCATTTATAGGCGAGCTGGTGAATGGCGTCAGGTCGGTCGTTGATGCGGCCGAGCAGCGGCGTATTGGCATAGACGGTTATGCCTCTGTTGCGCAGACGCCTGGTCAACCGCCCGTGAATTTCTTCTATCTCTTCGGCTGCCAGAAACTGGGTTTCAATCTCCAGCCGCTGGGGGTTGGCGAGCGTCAGCCTGTTGAGACCGGCCAGGGCATCGATGACCTCCGGCGTGTAGACCTGCGGCGCGTAGTTGAACTTGAGACTGCGCAGCCTGACAGCATTGACGTGGGGGATGTCATAGAGCTGGTGGACGATGGCGCTGATTCTGCGGAGCGAATCGATGGCGTCGACATCGGAGAGGATGACGACATCGGTTATGCGCTCGTCGCCGCGGATGTAATAGAGCTCCTCCGGCGGACAGTCGTCTGCCACCTCCACCCTGGTTTCATGGACCCGGGAGATCTTGAACGATCTGGTATCGACCAGCGACGGCGTCATTTTCTCGCTCTCGCTCACCAGTTCCATAATCGCCCCGGCATCCTCCTGCTGGCTCATGCCCCCACCCAGCCGCAGTGGCCGGGCGCCGAGGAAAAGTGAGTCATCGCCTATTCTGGCCATGTACTGGATATCGATGGTTCCTTCCTCATTGACCCTGATATTTTCGAGCTCATTGGCAATCGGAGCGAATTCCTTGAAGTAATCTGGGGTATAGGGGCTGCGTATCCAGATGAAGTTATCGTTGTCCTCCACTGGCTCCACCGCCCAGCCGCTGGTGTTCCAGTCCATCTTGCCAATCGGCGTGGCCGTGCAGATCCGGGGAATTACCCGGTCGGAAAGATGGGCTCGCAGATAGGCCCCGGCGGCAATTCCCCGAGAGATTGATGACCAGTAGACACTGTTGCCGTGAATGGGACTGCAGGGAATATAAATATAGTGCAGCTCCGCCCCTGCTCCGCGCAGCAGGCTGAAAAGCCGCACCAGCTCCGGCCCGGTATCATTGCAATCTTTGAGAAACGGCGTCTGGACATAGACGCAGATACCGCTGCGCACAAGCTCGGCGATGATCAGCAGGGCCTGGGGTGATATCTCATCGGGATGGATAAAATGGGTGGCCACCTCCATGCGCTTGCCCTTTTCCTGCAGCTCCAGATTCTTGCGCTTGAGGTAGGTGAGCAGGGCCGCGTCCCGGTCGAGAAACATGTGCGGGTAATAGGCGATGGAGCGGGTGGCCAGACGCAGCGTCTGTACATGCTCCACCTCCAGCAAACCGTCGATGGTACAGGCCATGTTCTTCATGTTCATGAAGGGATCGCCGCCGGTGACCACCACTTCCTTTATCGCTGGGGAGTTGCCCACATGCTCGATAGCGGCCCGGACGTCCTCGATGGTAGGATTGGCGTCGTTTCTGGCATCCTTATGCTTGCGGAAACAAAACCGGCAGTAGACGGGGCAACCCATATTGAGCAGGAAGATCGCTCTGTTCTGGTACATCTGCTCGAGCAGGCCCTGATGAAACTGGCCAATCCAGGTGTTGGTATGGCCGATCGTATCGAGCTCCTCGACAAAGGGCAGATACTGGTAGGCAACGTTGCCGGAAACCCTCATCTGCCGGAGGGTATGCATGGAAATCCGCACGGGATAGGTGTCGATCACCTTCTGCATATCGGCCCGGTCTTCTTCGGCGATGCTGATATTGGCAACCTGCTCCAACTGCTCGGTGGATGTGATGGAGATAAAACGATTGCCCGGAAGCGCCACTTCGAGGATGGCCATCAGCAGCAGATGCGGCAGTTCCACACCGCCTATGGTAATCGTCCTGTTGCCGTCGGCCTCCGCCAGACAACCGAGGACTTCGGCAAAAAAACCGAAGTCATCCTCCTCATAGCCGCAGGCCCGCAGCAGCCGTTCATACTTCTCGCCGCCGCTGCCGTCCCGGGTTATCTCAAAGAAGGCCCGGTCGATAAAGGGACGTACACCAAGCTGGTCGAGAAAACCAACTACAGTGGCGGAGAGCTCGGAGAGGGCGATATGCCGCTCCTCACCAGAATGTTTCGAGACCATTTTCACCATAGCGTCATTCCCAGCCATTTTCCCGCTCCCAGGTGTGATTGCATTCCTCTGCCGGCAGCCTCATAGCCGGCTCCAGCCCACCGCAAAGCATGCCATCCGCGGCAGGCCAAAATTTCCATTTGACATTCCGTGGAAAATCTGTCAGTTTTAACTATTATAGTAATCACTTTCCCATAATAGTGGGATTTATACTGCATCCGAAATCGGAATGTCAAAAGGAAAATACTATTTTTCGAAGTCGCTGGAAAAGGGGCTGCGGATACTGGCACTTTTCGACGGCGAGACTCCGGTCGTGAACCAGAGCATGGTGGCCAAGAAACTGGGTCTCAACATGACCTCCACCTACCGCTACATCAATACCCTGGTGGAGATGGGTTACCTTGACAAGAACCCACGGACCAAGGAAATCCGTCCGGCAATCCAGTGCCTGCTGATGTGCGTCAATATGATGCAGGCCACCGACAATTTGAAGATTATCCGGCAGGTCGTCGACGATATCCACAGCGCCCACAACATCAGCATCGATGTTGCCATCGCCGTTGAGGATACGCTGGTCCGCATCTACCATCGGGAAGCACAAGAGGCCCTCACTTACAGCCTGCCGGAGTCATCCAAAAATTGTCTGCACAATACGGCTTTGGGCAAGGCCTGCCTGGCCAGCCTGCCTGACGAAGAAATGGTCGATAAAATCAAAACCATGGTGCTGGTAGCCAAAACCGAAAAAACCATCGTCGATAAAGACCGCCTGATCGACGAGATCAGGTTGGCCCGGGACCGCGGTTTTGCCATGCAGGAGGAAGAATATCTCCCCGGCGTACTGGCCATTGCCGCACCCCTCTATGATCCGGTCACTGCCCGGGGGCTAGGAGCTGTTTCCTTTGATTTTTCCGTACTGGAACACAGCACCGAAAGTATACGACAGCAGTACGGCGGCCTGATCGCCGTTACCGCTGAAACGATTTCCAAGCTGCTGCCGCCGGTCCCGTCCCTGCGCCAGCAGTGAGCAGATGAGGAGAGCGGCACGAGGCCGCCGCAGCAGAAGGCGGGGTTCGCCCCGTAACAGCAAATAACAGAAAAACACATTACACCAAAACGCTATGAAATCCGACAGCTGGAAACCCTGGGCGCTGCTGGCTCCATCCCTGAGCGCAGTCTTTTTTCTTCTGGTGATACCCGTCTGTTTCATTGTCGTCTACAGCTTCTGGCTGCGGGCGCCGAGCGGCGCCGACATCGCCGCCTTCCAGTTCGGCAACTATGCCAAGTTCTTCGAGGATTTCTTCTACCCGGGCATACTGCTGCGCACCATCCGCATCGCCTTCGAGACCGTTCTGCTCTGCCTCGTTCTCGGCTATGTCCCCGCCTATTTCTTCTACCGCAGCACCAGCCGCTACCGGCAGATCTACCTGCTGCTGATCATGCTGCCCTTCTGGATAAGCTTTATCATCCGCACTATGAGTTGGATAAACATCATGGGCGATTCCGGCCTGATCAATCATTTTCTTCTCAAGATCGGCCTCATAGAAACCCCGATTTCCATGCTCTACAACGAGTTCACCGTACTCATGGGGCTGATCATGTACCTGCTGCCCTTCATGGTACTCAATATCTACGTCAGCCTCGAAGGCATCGACAAGAGCCTGCTGGAGGCGGCCAGGTCCATGGGCTGCACCGAATGGCAGGCCTTCCGCGAGGTAACGCTGCCGCTGAGCCTTCCCGGCGTGTCCGCCGGCTGTCTGCTGGTTTTCGTACTGACGGCAGGGACCTACCTGCCGCCGATGATCCTCGGCGGTCCCGGCAACGACATGATCGCCAACCTCATTTTCAAGCGGGTCATCGGCACTCTCGACTGGCCCTTTGGCTCGGCCATCAGCGTCCTTTTGCTGACATTGCTGTTCGTCATAGTCTGGACCTACAATCGCTATCTCGGCATCAACCAGATATTCAAAAGCTTTCAGGGGAACTAAGTCATGCGCCATTTTTCAATCGGCTGGTCACTGATCAGACTCTACACCCTTCTCGTCTACGTTTTCATGTTCATCCCCATTGTCGTCGTCATCGTGCTGGCCTTCAACCCCAAACAGTTCGGCATCTTCCCCATGGAAGGGGTGAGCCTGCGCTGGTTCATCAAACTGGCCCAGAACGAATCGATCATCGACGCCTTCCAGAATTCGCTGATACTGGGAGCCTGCACCGCCGTGATCTCCACGGCCATCGGCATCCTCGCCGCCCTGGCCTTCATCCGCTTCGACTTCCCCGGCAAGAACACCATCAACACCCTGCTGCTCTCCCCCATCATGATACCCGAGGTTGTCTTAGGAGTGGCCCTGCTGCTCTTTCTGAGATTTCTGCAGCAGCCCAAAAGCTTTGCCCTGCTGCTGATGGGCCATGTAGTACTGACCCTGCCCTATGTGCTGCTCATCGTCCAGGCCCGGCTGGTGGGCATCAAGAAGGAATACGAAGAGGCCGCCAAATCCCTGGGAGCCAACGGTTTCCAGACCTTCAGGGAGGTCACCTTTCCCCTGCTGCTGCCGGCCATTCTTGCCGGTGCCCTGTTTGCCTTTACCATTTCCTTTGACGATATCACCGCCACCCTGTTCTGGGCTACGGCGCAAAACCAGACGGTGCCGGTGAAAATCTTCAGCATGCTGCGCAACTCCATCAGCCCGGAAATCAATGCTCTGGGAACCGTAATGATCGTAATGACGGTGGCCACGCCGCTGCTGGCTGGCTATCTGTCGCGTAAGTTTTCCAAGGTGAAGGCGTAGCACCACCGCGCCGTTTATCAACCCAAAAGAGAGGAGAAGTCATGACTATCGTAACCACAGAAAAACTGGACAGGGTCCACGAGGCCTACAAAAGCGGAAAAATCAGCCGCCGACACTTCATCAAGTACCTGACCATGGCCGGCGCCACGCTGGGTATCATGAGTTCACCTCTGGGCCGGATGATGACAGAGGCCAGAGCCGCTGACTCCATTCGTTTCGACGGCTGGGGCGGAACCGTCTCCGAGGCCTTCCGCAAGCATGCCTTCAAGCCTTTCGAGGAAGCCACCGGCATCGAAGTGATCGACGGTGAATTCGGCGACATGAACTCCTATCTCACCAGGGTCAAGGCCTCCTACCCACCCGGCGGTGAGTTCAACATCGCCCATCTCAGCGCCGTCTTCGACTACGCCCGCTATGTCAACCTGGGCTTTTCGACAAGTCTCGATGAATCAAAGATCCCCAATCTCAAAAATGTCATGGAGTCGATGATTACGCCGCTGCGGGAGATTTCCGGCGGCTCGCTCTCGGCCGTCCCCTACGATCTCGGCCAGACGGGCATCGCCTACAACACCGATCATGTCAGCAAGGAAAAGGCCGAGAAGCTCGGCGCTTCGCTGCTCTGGGATAAAGAGCTCAAAGGCAAGCTGGGTAGCTGGGGCGGCGACTTCCGCACTAATATGTGGTATGCGGCCCTGCATACCGGCCAGAGCCCCAACAACATGACCGATATGGACGCCATCTGGGCGGCCCTCAGAGAACAGCGCGACCTGATGAAAAAATACTGGAGCTCCGGAGCCGAACTGATGAGCCTGCTGGCCAACGGCGAGATCTATGCCACTGTTGCCTGGTCCGGCAGGGTGGCGGCGCTGCAGCAGGAAGGGCACCCCATCGGTTATCTCTCTCCCGAGGGGACCTACTCCTGGATGGAATATCTCTTCGTCCTCAAGGGAACGGACTTAGACGTCGCGCAGCAGTTGCTCAATTTCATGCTGGAACCGGCGGCCGCCATCGC
>CAKZOA010000382.1 GCA_937132035.1 uncultured Desulfobulbaceae bacterium
GAGAACCGTAGGATCGACGTCGACTATCCTGGCGGTGGGCGATCCAGTAGGTGGCGATAGGTCTCAGGAAGTCGCTCGTTGGGGCTCTTGCCACCGGGGAAGCTGACGTCGATCAGGCGGGGCTTCTCTCGAACCGATGAAGCTCTCAGCGGGAGTCGCCGACTCAGGGTTCGATCCCAAGCGCCCCGAGTACCTCCGCGGGGACTCATTGGTGACCGTGCGCGCGCTATGTCATCAACGGCCAGACAAAAAGCCTCGAACTGAGCTACACCCCCATTACCTATAATGGTTGTGAAGCGGCCATGGCAATCGGTCAGGATATTACCGAACGCAAGCGCATAGAGGAGGAGCTTCGACAGAGCGAAGAAAACTACCGGCTACTTGTGGAAAACCAGAAGGATCTGGTGGTCAAGGTGGATCTTGAGGGAAGATTTCTCTTCGCCAGCCCTTCCTACTGCAAAATGTTCAACAAAACCCAGAAGGAATTACTGGGGCAGACATTCATGCCCATGGTTCATGCAAATGACCGCCCGGCCACGGAAGAGGCCATGCAGAGTCTCTTCCATTCCCCATACACCGCCTATATGGAGCAGCGGGCGTTAACCGTCGACGGCTGGAAGTGGCTGGGCTGGATTGACACTGCAGTTCATGACGAAACCGGCGCTATCATCGCCATAATAGGCGTCGGCAGAGATATAGACAAACAGAAAAACGCTGAAATAGCTCTCAAGGAGCAAACGACGACGCTGAACTCTATTCTCGAAAAAGCCGCCGATGGTATCTGTGTCTGTCACAACATCAGCGAGCACCCCTACACCAGGTTCACTCACTGGAATCCGAGAATGAGGGAAATTACCGGATATACGCTGGAGAAAATCAATGAACTCGGCTGGTACCAGACCCTCTATCCGGACCCGGCGCTGCGCCAGAAGGCTGCCGAGCGCATGGCTTCAATGCGGCTTGGCCGGGACATACAAACCGAAGAGTGGAACATTACCGCCAGTGACGGAAGCAAGAAGACCCTCAATATCTCCACCTCGGTATTGAAAGAGGAAAGTGGCCAGGTCCATGTTCTCGCGCTGCTCCAGGAAATATCCGAGCGAAAACGTGCCGAGGAGGAAAAACTGCGAGCCCAGCAGATCGCCGCAGAAAACGAAAAATACGCGCTGGTCGGCCAGATTGCAGGGAAGATGGCACATGACTTCAACAACATACTCGCTGCGATCATGGGCAACGCCGAGCTGGCGCTTCTCGATTGCGATGACGACCAGCTCAAAAAAAGGCTCGATCTGATCTTCGTCCAGTCTATCCGCGGCAAAAACATGACCAAAAACCTGGTGGCTTTCGCCAAGGACCAGGAGCCCAAACAAGAATTTATCCAGGTAAGCGAAAAAATGGAACTGGTTGTCAACCTACTCCAGAAAGAGCTGGAAGGGATTGACATACAGTGTCGCTATGACCAGGAGGTGCCTGAACTGCTGGCCGACCCTGGGATGATCGAACATACCCTGGTCAATATTATCCAAAACGCTATACACGCGGTGAGCAAAACCGAAAGACCGCGGATAGAGCTGCGTTCATACTACGGCCGTAAGCGCATCCATCTTGAAATAGAAGATAACGGCTGCGGCATACCGGAAAAGTACCGCGAGCAGATATTCGATCCCGCATTCACCCTCAAGGGCAGCAGGGACAACTACTCTGCCTATAAAACCGGTATCAAGGGCACCGGCTACGGCATGTCCAACGTCAAAAAATATATCAATCAGCACAAAGGTGATATCGCCATAACTTCGGCTATGAATAAAGGCACCACCGTAACCCTCACCTTTCCAGTTGTCGAAAAACAGCTGAGCAACACGGAAATTGAGGTGGTCCGGCAGGAGGAAATTCACACGGAAAAAAGGGTCCTGCTGGTCGAGGATGAACACGCCATTGCCGAGATCCAGTACGGCATCCTGACGGCCGCCCCCTTCAACCATCAGGTCGAAATCGCCGCAAACGGCCAAACCGCCCTGCACCTGCTCGAAGGAAAAAACTATGATGCCGTAAGCCTCGACTACATTCTTCCCGGGGAAATCAGCGGCATAGATGTCTATCACCGTCTGCGCGAGATCGACAGCAGCATGCCGGTACTCTTTATATCCGGGAACCTCGAGTTTTTAGAATCCATCAGAAAACTGCAGTTGCAGGACCCCTATCTCGCCCACTTGTCAAAACCCTGCCAAAACGTCGAATATATACGAGCCCTGAACAGACTCTTCTCTTTAGGCCGGCCCTGAGAGACCAGTGACGTGTCTTAGTACATTTTATCGGCAATGCTCTTTTTTGACCGCCTATACTGAAGCACCCATCCGTTAAATGGCTTTTCGAGAAAATCGTCTCTTTTCGGTTTGCTGCGGCTGTGTTCATAGTCGTGTTCTTCCATGCGTCTGGTAAATCTCGCATGATTGCCGCGGCCGGGATCGACGATTACCACTTCGCAGCGGGGTCTGGCGTGACGATTGATGAAAGCCGACAATACATCGACATAACCGGCCTCATAGAGCAGATCACTCCCGACGATGAGGTCAAACAGGCCAAGACCGCTGTCGGCGGTATCCGCCCAGCTTGTGCGAATGAATGGTATGTTCTTGCCGTTGTTGAGCAGCACATTCTGACGCAGAAATTCACCGGCCTCCGGATGGTAATCGGTGGCCGTTACATCTGCCTGAAGATGATTGAGAAGGAGGGTTACCAGTCCGATACCGCACCCCACCTCGAGAATGCGTTTTCCCTTAAGCTGATAGCCGAGAAGAAACCTGGCCAGGACAAGACTTGATGGCCAGACGACGCCAAAGAGCGACCAGGTGGCGGAGGAGATACCGAGATTCTCGGCAATACGGTGATTGTCCTGGTACTCCTGCAGATTCCGTAATGTACGCAGATGGATATCGACATCGCCGAGCTCGATCGTCTGGTAGCGAAAGCGTAATGGGGCCATGGGCCTCCCGAAATAAATAGTCCACACGACACACCCACGGCTGATTCATGAGTTCAGCCGGGATTGGATTGACCGTACAGGTACACAATAGACTGTCCGGACTTTTACTTATGGACCAAGAGAGGCCCGAATTGCCGCATAGCGGTTCTTCGGACCTGAGAGAAAGAGTACTATTTAATTTCTTTAGGATTACATACGTTTTCCGCCTTGGCAGCGCCCCTGCCGCAATTCTGGCAAAAATGGGTTGCCGGATGAATCAGTTTGATATACGCCTGCGGATCCTTTACATGCAGTTCGTCTTCAACATGGCCGCAAAGCGTTTTTTTATCTTCACCCATGACTACCTCCTGTGTTGATTTCTCAATAGTATTAGTCGGTCTTTTTGATCGAGTCTCCCAAAGAGCCGATCCAGAGACCTGCACTACAAAATTAGACAGGGGCATATGCCTGTCAAGCGATGACATTGCCCAGCGTACTGGTTTTTCGACCTTCCCGATGCTTCCCTCCAAAATATTGCCCATACTGCTTCGCCGCTGCAGGTTCCACAGGTAATGCCTGCAGGCACGAATCAGTATGGGCTGCGGCCCGAGCACAGCCGTTTTTCAGCATACTGTAGAAGGGCGCGGACAAGGAAAACGGGTATGAAGAGTTCCATACACTCTTCTGCTGCCCGCGGCAGCTGGGACGACTCGTCAATCCGCAGGAGATATTCGAAGAGCTCGGAGTTGCCGTCGAGAAACTTGCTGAAGACAAGGCAGCCGAGGGCGCAGGCTATGGAGAAGGCATAGGAACTGCCCGCCAGCAGGTCGGCTTTGAACCGTCCCAGCTTTCCCCGAAGAAAGAAAAAGGCATAGGCCACGAGGGCGACAATAAAAAGAATAACCACCAGTTTTTCGGCCAGGGGAACCTCGGTGCTGATAAAGAATTTGATCTTGAACATACCCATGGTCGTGAATCGGGCATGAAAATCCAACTCTCGCAGACCGAGCAGAAGGACGAAGAAACCGGGGGCGATGTCAGTGCGAAGTATGCCGGCCACATTGAAATAGACGATGAAGAGGCAGAATAGAAAATAGCCACCGACCGAGAACGTTTCCACCGGTCCGTTTTCCCGCACCATTTCGTAGGGTATTTTCCCCGGCAGCATGATGATAGCCGCCACCAGCACAACATAGGCCGCCGTAAATATCATCAGGGATCGAAAGTTTTGCGAAATATCGCTATTCATCATAGTATCAACAAAGGGGTAAGATCTGCCCGCCAAGGCATTTTTGCGGATTAGATACGATCGAGGTCCTCTGGAAAATTACAGTTCCGACATGATTTCCGGTGTTCGTCGGGCACCGAAGGTGTCGCAATCCTGGCATATTCGCCTATGCGGCTCAGGTGGTATTCTCCAGAGGATACCATTTCCTCGAAAAGTGTGCCGGCCCGGTAATCATAGTGGGCGAAAAGAGGTTCGAGGCGCTGCGTTTG
>CAKZOA010000383.1 GCA_937132035.1 uncultured Desulfobulbaceae bacterium
ATCAATTCTACGCTGGCTTGATTTTGAAGATGTCTACTGATAAGGTTCAGTCATTCACTCGGGGAATTTGCTCCATTTCCAATGGTAGGTGATGAAAGATACTACTTTCGTATCGGCCACCACTTATACATTATCTATCGTACGATTTGATCGAAACAGCAACTGAAGAACTGATAGATCGAGTCACCCCTTTTACAAAATTATTGGCGGTTCCATATCGTGGAGCGAAAAATTTTAATGAGTGCGTTAGTTGTACAGGAGTTGTACAGACCGGCGCACAAAAGAAAAGGCACTTAACTCAACAAGAGCTAAGTGCCTGTAATTTCTGGTGCGCCAGGAGAGATTCGAACTCCCGACCTACGGATTCGTAGTCCGTTGCTCTATCCAGCTGAGCCACTGGCGCTTAAGGGGGATTGTATACCCCAGTTCAGCCTGTTTATCAAGACCTGTTTTTGTTGTCGTTGTCTTTTTCCTTATGATAGACGATGTCATGTTCGCCGGGAGTGAGCGAAGGATCTGCGGTTATGACGACCTCGGTATCGTACTTCAATTCGAGGTCGCGCAGTTCCTGGCGCTTGTTGTTAAGCAGGTAGCCGGCGACATCCAGGGGGAAGCGGCATTCGATCTGACGGACGAGCTTGCGGCTGGCCGCCGTATGGATGCGCCTGAGATAGAACAATGCCATGGTCTCCACCGAGCGGACAACCCCCCTGCCCTTGCAGCTTTGGCAGACCCGGTAATTACCGGCCTCGATGGGCGCACCCAGTTTCTGCCTGGAGATCTGCATGAGGCCGAATTTGGAAATTCTGCTGATGTCGACCTTGGCCTTGTCGCGTTTCATAGCGGTCTTGACCTGCTTTTCGACGTCCCGGGTGTTTTTCTTTGATCGCATATCGATAAAATCGACAACAACAAGACCGCCGAGATCGCGCAGACGCAATTGCCTGGCAAGCTCCGTGGCTGCCTCCATATTGGCCTGGCAGATGGTGTCTTCGAAGTTCTTGCCTTTCTGAGTGGAACCGGAGTTGACGTCAATGGCCACCAGCGCTTCGGTGGGATCTATGACGATCGAACCTCCCGAGGGCAGGTTGACCTTTGGCTGGTAGATGGATTCGATCTGATCTTCAATGGAATATTGGTTAAATATCGGCCGACTTCCCTTGTGCAGCTTACACCTGACCTTGCGCTGTTTGGCCGGCAGCAGTTCGACAAAGGCCTTGACCTGGTCGAGGGCGTTTTCGTCATCCACCAGGATTTCCTGAATATCGGGATCGAAATGCTCTCGCAGGAACCTGAGGACATGATCATGGTCCTGATAGATAAGACCGACGCCAGCGAGTTCCTGGCCCTTCTTCTTAACCTCTTCCCAGAGATTGAGGAGGTAGTTGACGTCCCGGGCCAGGGCCGTCTTGGTTATATCCATCGAGGCCGTGCGCATAATCCAGCCGATACCTTCCGGGATTTTCATCGACAACATGTGGTCGCGCAACTGCGAACGCTGTTCCTCGCCGGAAATCTTGCGGGAAATGCCGGTGGAATCGGAGCCCGGCATCAGGACCACGCAGCGCCCCGGCAGCGACAGGTAGGTAGTCATGTTGGCGCCTTTGCTGCCCACCTCCTCCTTGACCACCTGGACCAGGACCTCACGTCCCCGCTCCATGACGTCGGTTATGGAGAGCTTCTTCCATTGCTGTTGATCGATAAGCTGCTGGGCCTTGTCGCTGACATTCTCCTTGTAGTATTCGGGATGAATCTCGCTGAAGGGCAGAAAACCGTTTTTTTCGGTGCCGTAGTCAACGAAGGCAGCCTGCAGGTTAGGCTCAATGGCAACTATTTTGGCCTTGTAGATGTTGTTTTTGGTTTGCGTTCTGGTGCTTGTGGCCACATGGATCGACTCCAGTCGGCCATCTTCGAGCAGCGCCAGCCTGCACTCCTCCGGCTCTTCGGCATTGATCAGCAGTTTTATGACCGGCTTAGGCTCAGTCTTGGACTGCTGCTTTTTCTCCTGTACCGCGCCGCCCCTGCCTCTCTGCTCGTCTTCTTTTTTTGCTTCCTGCTCGCCTTCCGGCTTTTCCTGTGGTTTGGCCGGCGGTTGCTGGTCCTCCGACCGGGCATGCTCACCTGCCGGCTCTTCCGGCATTTCGACCGCCGCCCCTTCTGCGGCCTCCGCGGCCTGATGCTGCTCCGCCGACGGCTGTTCGGGTTTTTTCTTGCGCGGCTGGCGTTTGCGGCCGCTTTTGGCTGCCGGCTTCGTTTGCTCCGGCTGTGCCTCGGAGACGGCACCTGCCTCGACCGGTTTCTTGCGAGGGCGGCCCCTTTTACGCTGGGGTTCAGCGCCAGCCTCGGCCTTCGCGCTGTTGTCGGCGGAAGCCGTCTGACTTGCCTCTGTATCGGCAGGAGATTGCTTCTTGGCCGCACTCTTACGCGGCCTGCCCGGCCCTCTTTTCTTCGGCTGCGGCTCCGCTACTGTAGCGGCAATCTCTTTGACATCAGTGACGGCAACATTCTGCGCCGATGCCACGCTCTCTGAGGGAACTTCTGGTTTTTGCTCTGCCGTTTCGGGAAATGGTTCTGCTTTTTGAATACTGGAAGGGGGGCCGGAAGTGGCTTCTTCTATTGTCGTACTCTTCCACCATGGACCCGTCGAGACTTTCTTTTTCGTCTTTTTTACACTTTGTGGCTGTTCTTCGTCTTTGGATGTATTCTGTTCTGCCATGTGATTTCCATGGCCGCAACTGCAGAAAACACTTCGTGCATTGCGGCTGTCAACGGAATCCGGCGCCGGCATCGCGCCCTGAGCCGAATCCCAAATCTTTTAGTTAGATGATATCATCGCAGCTTCGGCGCTCTTAATAGAACGTCCGTTGTAGTAAACCGCTGTGTTTGCAGTACGCTGAGGAATTGATTATGTACCGAAACGGTTTTACACCTGCTGCGGTCCGGATTGTCCGGAAGCCGATATCCCTCTGCCGCACCTCTCCTCGATTGCCGATTCTCTTCGGCAGCCCCTCTCCTCCCAGCCATTCTGCCGGTCATGGGTACGTCGGGGTATTCCTTGCAATGAGTCTTCAGTTTCCCACTATCAGAACACACGGGGATTTGCGACTCATCTTTGATCGATGGCGGATCGATGGCGGCGCTGCACATCTGAGCGCTCTGCCTGCCACTGCCACCCCAGCTTCAGGGGCATCTGCCCTGTGCAGATCCTCATCGATAAATAAGGGCCGGTTCAGTGGAAAAGAGAGCGCCGTGAAATCTTCTCACCGGAAGGAAAACACCCTCCGGTACCTCAGGCTGGGCGCAAGGTGTTCCATCACTTTTTTCAGCTTTGGAGATACCGAAAATATCCGGAAACATACTGCTTTGCACAGCCCTGTGTGAAAATAAAACACTTTCCCCTTATTATCAAGAGTAATTCTGACTTTAGGCTTGACACCTGACCCTTCGAAAAGTTAACTTCGATTGGTTAGCGGCCCCGCCGAGAGGCGGATGCCAGACAGCCCACACGCCTTGAATACAAGGATCTCCACACTTATCGACAGCCACCTCAGCTCGAGAGGCAGCGGCATAAATGGGCCTTTCGCCGTTAATCGATCACCATGTACAACTGCAATCGCTATTATTGCTGAAAAGGAGAAAACTGTGACAAACGTTTTGCCACATTTGAAGGGTCTCACGCTCACCCATATACTGTCTGCAGCGCTTTTTTTTCTGCTGTTGCCCTCCGTGTGCTTTGCCGAGTCAACAGCAACATCCGAGTGGAACATCTCAGCTGATAAAATAACCCGCCTGGATAATCCCGAACGGATCATAGCCGAGGGGAGTATCGTTTTGGAAAAAAGGGAGAAAATTCCACCGCAGCCTCCAAAGCGTCAACCCCAGGTCTCCGACTGGTCGACACTGCTCGAAGAAGAAGTCGACGAAGAGGGTCTCACCCCGGACGAACTCCCCCAGCAACAAAAACCCACCTTCGAGACCGCAGCCGTCATCAAGGCCGACCAGGTCTCCTACAACGTTGAAGAGCAGTCCATCACCGCCAGAGGCAATGTCAGCATCGACACTGGTGACGACCAGCTCTTTGCCGAAAAAGCCCAGATAGATCTCGCCACCGAAACCGGCGTATTCGAGAATGCCCTGATAACCCGCAAAAAGCATCAGCTCCATCTCGAAGGCAGTGCCGTTGAAAAGACCGGCACCAAAACCTACCGGATCGAAGACGGCTGGGTCATTACCTGCCGCATCGAAGACGGCAAGACGCCCCCCTGGAGTTTCTCCAGTGCAGAGGCGACCATCGAGCAGGGCGGCTACGCCATTCTCAAGCACGCCAAGTTCAATGTCCGCAATGTGCCGATTTTTTATCTGCCGTACCTGATCGTCCCCGTCAAGGACACTCGGCAGACCGGTTTTCTCTTTCCGGAAATATCCAATTCCAGCAGAGATGGATTCGGCTTCAACATGCCATTTTTCCTTAACGTTTCCGAATCAATCGACGTCACCCTCTACCCCGAATACTATGTCGAGCGAGGCTTCATGCCGGGCGCCGAATTCCGCTACATGATCAGCGCTGAAGACAAAGGCCAGTTCATGGGCAGCTATCTCGACGACCAACTCGGCGACAGCGAGGAAGCGGTCTTTGCAGACGGCCCCGCCGCCACCTTCATCGACAGCGAACGCTACTGGTTCCGGGGCAAGCTGGACCACACCTTTGCCAGCGACTGGATCACCAGGCTCGATGTCGATGTGGTCTCCGACCGTGATTACCTCGAAGAGTTCAGCTCCGGCGTAACCGGCTTCAACACCACCCAGAAAAAATACCTCAGCACCTTCGGCCGCGGTTTTGAAAACCAGAGCGACGACCAGCGCCGCAATACCTTGAAACTCCTCAAGGCCTGGAGCGGTTCGTCTCTGAACATCGACCTGCTGGCGATCAATGACGCCCGGGCCGTGGAAACTGCGCCAACACCGCTGTGGAAGTTGCCAAGCGTCCAATACGCCGGCGCACTGCCCTTCAACGATTCCACGTTTACCCTGGAGTGGGATGCCGACTACGTCAACTATTGGCGGGACGATGGCATCGGCGGCCATCGGCTCGATCTTTTTCCACGGTTCAGCACCCCGGTACCGGTAGGTCCGTATCTCGAATCACGCGCCGAAATAGGCGGCCGCGGCACGTTCTATGCCGTTGAAGAATATGGCGACGCCCTGTGGACAGAGGATGAAACACCCAACCGTCTCTTGTTCAACTTTCACACCGATCTGGCCACCACCCTGGTCCGCGACTTCAATCTGGGAACTGCCAACTACTCACACCTTGCTCACAGCATCCGCCCCTTTATAGAGTATGACTTCATCCCCGAAACGGACCAGGACGATCTGCCCCGGTTTGACTCCATCGACCGCATAGGGGAGACAAATGCTATCACCTATGGCGTCGATACTTTTTTCGATCTCTTCAAAACCGATGACTCTCTTGCCCGCCAGTACGGGTTCGTCCGTCTCGAACAAAGTTACGACCTGCGCAGCGAGGCATCCGGCGAACGGTTTTCACCGGTCACCCTCAAACTCGGCTGGGAGCCATTGAGCAAACTGCTGGTTTTCTATAAAGCCGAGATTCCCATCGAAGACGACGACAATACCACCCACGGCCTGGAGGGATACTTCACCAACAGCCGCGGCGACCGCTTCACCCTTGACTATCGCTTCAACGATGATCAGGATATCGAACAGATAAACGCCTCGTTCGATGCCATGATCATGCCCCAGATCCGCGCCGGACTGGATATTGAGCATTCCATCTCCCAGAGCGAGACCAACGAGGCCATCTTCGCCCTCACCTACCTTGCCCAGTGCTGGTCGGTTCAGCTTAATACCCGATATTCGCCAACGGACGAGCGGGTAATGCTGGTTTTCAATCTGGCGAATATCGGTACACCGCTGGGCATCAGCTTCTAGCCGGATTGCAAGGGGCACACACACCACCATCGGGGGGAACACCTTTCACATGCACTTTGATGTATTCAACGGCGACGCCGATGGCATTTTTGCCCTCCACCAGCTTCGTCTTGCCCGGCCGGTACCGGAGGCCGAACTGATTACCGGAGTCAAACGCGATATCTCCCTGCTCGAGCGTATCCGCACGACTCGGGACGCCAGCGTCTCCACCCTCGACATCTCCCTGGACAAGAACCGGGACGCGCTCCTCGCTCTGCTGGCCAATAATAACCGCATCCTTTATATCGATCATCATTACGCCGGCGACATTCCCAAATCGGAAAACCTCGAGCACCATATAGAGCCTTCCGCCAAGACCTGCACCTCGATGCTTGTCAACTCCCTGCTCAATAACGCCTTCCCCGGCTGGGCCGCCTGCGGCGCCTACGGCGACAATCTCCACGAACAGGGAAACCAGCTGGCCCAAATGGCCGGAGCGACTGAGGAAGAGACCGCCATACTTCAGGATATCGGCGAGATGTTCAACTACAACGGCTACGGCGCCAGGATCGAGGATCTTCATTTTCATCCGGCAGAGCTTTACAGGGCGGTCCAGCCCCATGACTCGCCCCTGCGTTTCTATGACTCCAGCGACATCGTCGCCAGGCTCAAGAAGGGCTACAAAGAGGACATGGCACGGGCAATAGACCAGAAAAACCTGGGCCAGCGGGGACCGAATAGAGTTTACAGACTGCCGGCAGCCTCCTGGTCACGACGAATAGCCGGGGTCTTTTCCAACCTCAAGGCCAGAGAGCAGCCACAGGGAGCCCACGCCATAATCGTCGAAAACGACGATTCCACACTGCAGATTAGCGTCCGGGCCCCACTCTCGGCCAAAACCGGAGCCGAAACTCTCTGCCGCAGCTTCCCCACCGGCGGCGGCCGGGCTGCCGCTGCCGGCATCAATCACCTGCCTGCAGATATGCTCGATGAATTCATCGAGTCCTTTGAAGAGATGTTCAGTAAAAAAGATAATCAGCACAGCATACTTTGAGGTGGCACTATCAAATCACTTTTCTCCTTTCATAATTTCGTCATTTTTCTCGTCGTCTGCTTTTTCTTTTTTATAGCATACTCCTACGCCGATGCCTCTGCCCCCAAGGCCGCTGAGCTGGTCGAAGACGGTCAGGCCATCGATCTCGGCCAGCCGAAATATCTCGAGCTTTTCCGCGAACTGCGTCAGGAACACGGTTTCAGCCAAAATGAACTCGAGGCGATGTTCAGCGGAGTCACCATCCATAAAAAAGCGCTTGAACTGATGGACAGGCAGTGGGAGGCTAAACCCTACTACCAGTACAAACCGCTGTTTGTCACCGACAAGGTCATAGAACAGGGCAGGCAAAAGCTGCAGGAGCACAAAGTTCTTCTCGACAGGATCGAAAAGGAACTGGGTGTCGACCGCGAGGTGGTGATCGCCATATGGGGCATTGAGACACGATTCGGCACCCACCTTGGCAACCATAAAGTCTTTCAGACCCTCAACACCCTTTTTGATGCCTATCCAAGACGTTCGAGCTTTTTTCGCAAACAGCTCATTCACTTCTTACTGCTGAGCCGCGAAAACAACTACGACCTCCACTCCATCAAAGGCTCCTATGCCGGCGCCTTCGGCCAGACCCAGTTCATCCCCTCGAGCTTTCGGGAATATGCGGTGAGCTTCGACGGCGACGACCGTCGCGATGTCTTCTCTTCCAAAGCCGATATTCTCGCCTCCATCGCCAATTACCTTCGCCGCTACCGCTGGCAACTCGATGCGCCGATCTATTATGACATCGGCAGCCAGCTGCGCTCCCAGGAGCTCATCAGCGCCAACCTCAAGGGGCGCAAAGGCCGAATCGCCGTCGCCAAGGTCAACGCCGCTCAGGGACTCGAGCTGCCGGCACCTGCAAACGGCAAGGAAGTCTCCATCGTTTCGCTAGAGGTGGCCCCGAAAAAGGGCGGCGGCATGCGATACGTCGCCGGCTACCCGAACTTCCACGCCATCACCGCCTGGAACCATTCCAATCGCTACGCCATGGCGGTAGCCGAACTGGCGGAAGCGATCCGCGGAAACCAGCGTTGAAGACATCGACCTGAAAGTCCGGCCCTATGCCTTTATACAGCATATTCCGGCCCCCGTTGCTTGCTGCCGGCATCGTCATCCTGCTGTTGAGCGGCTGCGGCCAGCCCCGCCCCACTCTCTTTGCGCCTTCCAGTCTGCCCCGGTTTCACGACGACGGCAATCCGGCTTCTCTGCAGCAGGCCGTTGCCGCCCAGCGCCGCTATCTGGCAAACCTCGAAGATCATGCAGAGTTTGTCATTGGCGGCCGAATCTACACCGTCGAGTGGCTCGACCAGTCCCTGATCACTTTCCAGGAAATCCTCGCCGGTGAGCCCGAACAGGCGGAACTCGATCGCTTGATCCGGGAAAATTTTAAAATCTACCAGGCCGGCGGCCGCCTCGAGGCCGATCCGGGCGAGATGCTGGTAACCGGCTATTACGAGCCCCTGCTCGAGGGCAGCCTCTTGCCGGCGCCGCCCTTTGTCTATCCGCTGTATGCCACTCCCCTTGATCTTGTCGAGAACACCGGCGCCAGGGAAAACAAGAAAATCGGCAGAATCGATGAAAGCGGCGAATTCCTCCCCTACTGGACCCGGGAAGAAATCGAGCGCTCCGGTGTACTCGCCGGCAGCGAGCTGGTCTATCTCAAAGACCCCTTTGACGCCTTTCTTCTGCACGTCCAGGGTTCGGGCAAAATCCGCCTGCGCGATGGCAGCATCCGGGCGCTGCACTACAGCGGCAACAACGGCCACCCCTATACCAGCATCGGCAGGAAACTGGTGGAAGACGAGATATTCAGGCTCGAAGAGGTCGATACACAGAAGCTCCGCGACTATGTCGCCGACAATCAGGAGAAGGGCGCTGAGCTTCTCAACGCCAACCGCCGGTATATTTTCTTTGCCTGGGGGGAAAGCGAGCATCCACGCGGCAGCCTGGGACTGGAGTTGACCCCCGGAAGATCGATCGCCGTCGACCATAGGGTTTTGCCGGCGCCGGCCGTGGCCTATCTGGTTAGCCGGCGTCCTCTCTTCGATGACCGCGGAGTACTCGAGCGCTGGCAGCCTCTTTACCGCTTTGTCCTCGCCCAGGACAGCGGCGCCGCCATCCGGGGGCCTGGCAGGGTCGATCTTTTCTGGGGCAGCGGTGAGTACGCCGAGGCCGCTGCCGGAATCATGAAGGAGAGCGGAAGCCTCTATTTCCTTATTCAAAAACAACCTGGAGCCGCCGACCATGAATGATCAGCCGCCGATTATAAGCCTGCTCACCGATTTCGGCTTGGAAGACGAATACGTAGGCGTCATGAAGGGCGTCATATTCACCGGCTGCCCTCAGGCGCGTATCGTCGATATCTGCCACTCCATACCCGCTCAGAACATTGCCAGAGCCGCTTCCATGCTCACCACCTCTTATACCTATTTCCCGCCGGGAACCGTTCATCTGACGGTAGTCGATCCCGGCGTCGGTACCGCCAGGCATATACTCGTGGTCGAAGCCGACGGGCATCTCTTCATCGCCCCGGACAACGGCGTGCTCACCCCCCTGCTGCGCTCACCCTCCCTCAGTGCCTGCCATCGTTTGAAGATGCCTTCCGCCGAGAAATCCAGCGCCACCTTTCACGGCCGCGACATCATGGCTCCAGCCGCAGCGCAGCTGGCCGCAGGGGCTGCCCCGGCAACTCTTGGCGATGAGGTAGCGCCTGCAGATTGCCTGGAGATCGAGGCTGCCGCAGCCGTGGTAACCCCAGATGGGGTCACCGGAGAGGTGAGCGCCATCGACCATTTCGGCAACATCGCCACCACGATCAGCACGGAGCATATCGCTGCCATGGGAGCGAAAGTGCTGGTCATCATTGGCGACACCACCCTTGAGCGAATCCACCGAACCTATGGGGAAGTTGCTGAGAAGGCGCCACTGGCACTGATCGACAGCAGAGGCTTTCTAGAGATAGCCGTAAACAGAGGTGATGCCGCAGCCATTCTCGACTGCCAGGTGGGTGACAGGGTGCGCCTGCTTCACCGCAGCAAACGGTAGCTGCCATCACGGTCAGGTTATGGCCGGGGCGATATCGCTTCCAGCAGCGCCCGGCGCATTATGTCCACCGGCGCCTTCAGCGAAGTCCATAATTCGAACTGTGCCGCTCCCTGCTGCAGAAGCATTTCCAGGCCGCCGACAACACGGCAGCCGGATAGCTGTGCATCGGCGAGTAGTCTGGTGGTAAGCGGTGCATAAACGATGTCCATGACCACCTGGTAGCTAGCAGCTACGCCGGGGGCAACTGGACTTTTATCCTCGAAGGGAGACATGCCGACTGAAGTTGCATTTATGAGGATGTCTCCCTCGAGGTTCTCTGCCTCTGCGAGCGGGCTCCAGTCGCAACCCAGGGCGGAGGCAAGAGCGCGGCCACGCGATTCCGTTCTACTGCAAAGCGTCAGGGCCGCCCCCGCTTCCAGCAAACCAAAACCAATGGCCCGGGCCGATCCACCAGCTCCAAGTACAATCGCACTTTTCCCCCGCAATTCCAGCTGTTCCTGCAGCGGCCGCACCGCCCCGAGCCAGTCGGTATTGTAGCCGCAGAGCAGTTTCTCTTGTGTTGATTCCGACCGTTCCAGGCGAATAGTATTGACGGCCCCTATTTTCTCTGCCACCGGGTCCAGACGATCGAGATAGGCCAGCACCGCCTCTTTGTGAGGGATGGTGACGCTTGCCCCTTCGATGCCCAGCGCGCGCATACCATAAAGGGCGGCTCCCAGATCTTCGACCTCGAAGGGCAGGTAGACCCTGTTTTCTCCAAGGGAGTCAAAAGCGGCATTATGCATTACCGGGCTGAGTGAATGGCCCACCGGGTTACCGATAATGCCGTATAACCTTGTCGTACCGTCAATCTTCATATTTGGTCTTCTCACAGCTGCAGATGGGTATAGATGGCCTGCAGGTCATCAATGCAGATCTGCCCCGGAGCAGTGACATCTCCTTTTTCCGGAGCGCAATAGGTCATATAGCCGCCGAGCGGCAGGGTTGCCACTCGGCTGATGACTCCCGCCTCTCCCATGCAGAAGGCGATGAGCGGGAAATCCATCTCCGCCGCCCTCTCCTGCAGTGCCAGCACCCGCAGGGCATCGCTGCCGCTTAAGGCCATGGTTACTATCTTACCTATGTCGGCACCGCTTCGGCGCATCTCGGTGACGATTCTCAGGAGGTCCTCCCTCGACGGGGTCATGGTGAAATCATGCCAGGAGCAGATCAGCCTGGTGGCCGAATCACGGGCGCTGCGGCGCAGCTGGCGCCATGACTGGGCCGGCGACCGCAGCTCGAGATCCACATAGGCGCAGCCAGCGGTGACAGCCTCGACGAGAAGCGCTATCCTTGCCGCCTCCTCCCCCGCATACGCCCCTCCCTCCCACTTGGCACGGCAGGTGAAAAGCAACGCTGGGTCCACTCGGGAGAGAAACGGTGTTACGGCCGGATTGTCAAGACAGTCCAGGCGGATCTCAATGACATCGACCTTGGCGGCGATACCATCGACCTGAGCCAATGCCAGATCAGGACTGGCCTTACCGATACTGACGCAGATTTTTCCTAGCATGGCCAGCTTACTCCAGTTTAAGCGTACCGATGAGGTCGCGGATGGAGGGCAGCTTCTCCTTCTTGACAAACTCTCCAATTCCCTTGACCACATCCTCGCTGGCACGTGGATTGATAAAATTTGCGGTACCCACCTGTATGGCCGTGGCACCGGCGACCATGAACTCGAGTGCGTCCTCTGCCGTATCAATGCCACCTATACCAACAACGGGTATGGTGACCCGCCGGGCTACCTGGTAGACCATGCGTAGAGCAACCGGCTTGATTGCCGGCCCGGAAAGGCCGCCGATGACATTGGCAAGCTTCGGCCGACGTGACCGAAGATCAATGGCCATGCCGATGAGAGTATTGATAAGTGAGACGCCATCGGCACCGCCATCCTCCACCGCCGCGGCAACAGCGGCTATATCCGATACATTGGGGGAGAGCTTGACAATCACCGGTACGTCGCTTCTCTCGACTACCGATCTGGTAACCGCTGCCGCCATCTTCGGGTCGGTGCCGAAGGCTACGCCACCCTTTTTGACATTGGGGCAGGAAATATTAACCTCGATGGCCGCCACTCCCTCAACTCCGGCCAGTTTTTCGGTTATGAGCTCGTACTCTTCTATGGTATCGCCCAGGACGTTGACTATTACGGGAACATCGATGCCCCTGAGGTATGCCATCTTGTCGGCAATAAAGCCTTCGACGCCGACATTTTCGAGGCCGATGGCATTAAGCATGCCGCATGCCGTCTCGACGATACGCGGCGGCGGATTGCCCAGCCTCGGTTCCAGGGAGATGCCTTTGACGATAACGGCGCCAAGGCGATGCAGATTCATCAGACTGGCGAATTCACGGGCATATCCAAAAGTTCCCGACGCCGTCATCACCGGGTTCTGGAGATGAAGTGCGCCGATTTTGACCCGCAGGTCCGGATAGGGATCGCGGTTACGTACTACTTCCATACCAGCTCCTTTGCGTGAAAGACAGGCCCCTCATAACAGACATGGACGTAATGACCGTCATGCGCGGGAATGTTGCACCCTAGACAGGCGCCCATTCCGCAGGCCATGACGCTCTCCACCGACACCTGGCATTCCATCTTCTTGACCTGGGTATAGATATGCAGCTGCTTGAGCATTGCCTCGGGACCGCAGGCATAGATCACGGTTTCCTGGGGAAGTTTCAGCTTCTGTATTATTTCAGTAACAAATCCCTCTCTTCCATAACTGCCGTCATCGGTGGCGGTAATACAACGCATGCCTATCTGTTGAAAATCTCTGACCAGGGGCTCAACCTCCATCTGCGTCCGGCCGCCGAAGAGAATGGTATCGCCGGCCGTATCCTTTTTCAGCCTGCTCATCCTTTTGGCAAGAAAGAGCATCGGGGCGATGCCCATGCCGCCGCCGACGATGCAGGCCGGCCGCTCGGTGTGTATATCGAAGCCGTGTCCCAGCGGTCCGAAGAGGGAGAGCGTCTCGCCGATGCGGCAGTGCGCCAGAAGATTGGTGCCTCGGCCGATAATTTTGAAGAGGATCTGGAGACGACCGGTGGAGCTGGTCTGATGTATCGAAAAGGGCCGGCGAAGCATGGGGTCCTTACCGGTGGCGGTTTTTATCATCACGAACTGGCCAGGTCTGGCTGCGCCGGCTATGGCGTCGGACTGCAGGGTCAGGCGAATATTGGCCTCGCTCAACTGTTCGTAGCGGATAATTGTTGCATTTTCCTGATATTGAGACATAGTAGATGTGGTTTGTCCTTGGATGGTGGAAGTGGTATTACCTCACACTCACGGTATTGTGATCATATGGATCTGGAACCGCTGTTGCTTATATTCGCTTTGCTTTTGGGTGCCGTGGTCGGCAGCTTTCTCAATGTCGTCATCCTTCGTCTGCCCAAAGAAGAGGGTTCCATCATTTTTCCGGCCTCACATTGCCCCTCCTGCAGCACCCCGCTTGGCTGGTACGAGAACATCCCCCTACTGAGCTACCTTTTTCTACGCGGGAAATGCGGCCACTGCAAGACCAAAATTTCCATGCAGTATCCCGTGGTCGAGCTGCTGATGGCCCTTCTCAGCGGCGCAGTTTTTGCCGAATTCGGCCTTACCCTCACCGCAGCGGGCTATTTTATCTTCACTGCCGCCCTGCTGGTTATCATTTTCATCGACATCCACCACCAGATCATCCCCGACAGCATCAGCCTGCCCGGCATAGTATTAGGCTTTCTTTTCTCCTTTTTCAACCCAAACCTTTCCTGGCTTGATTCGCTCATCGGCATCGCCGCCGGCGGAGGCGTTCTCTATGCCATCGCCGTGCTCTATTATATCCTCCGCAAACAGGAGGGCATGGGAGGCGGTGATATCAAGCTGCTTGCCATGATCGGAGGTTTTCTCGGCTGGCAGTCGCTGCTGTTTGTCATCTTTTTCAGCTCCTTTACCGGTGCCGTGGTCGGTATCGCCGCAATGGTACAACAGAAAAAAGGCGGTGCCACGCGCATCCCTTTCGGCCCCTTCCTCGCCATCGCCTCTATGATCTTTCTCTTCTTCCGCACTGAAATATTCCACCTCTTCCAGCTCTATCTGGAGGCCAATATGCAGCTTTAACCCGCGCTTGTGCATTACCTGCATCTTTTTTTCCCTCTGTACCAATCATCCTCCAACAGCTCTGCGGCAAAGCTCCGTCCTTTTTTTCGGGCACAGTCAACCTGTTCGCTGGAATGGCCATAGCCTTTGTAGAACCTGCCAATCCAGGATCCGTCATTTTCCGGACTGCGTCCGGCAATTTTCAGGAACACACCAATGGTGCGCCACGGTTCTTTGCCCGGATGTTTGAAAATCAAGGGAGAAAGGACCCGGGCCCCTCGTACCCGCAGCAGAACCCGCAACTGCCAGTAATGCAGACGCCAGTAGCCGCGGCAGGAGATCAACGGCAGCACGGGCCTATGTAAGAAGATGTCGCAGTGATCATCAAGGAGTGAGAGTACCGGTCCGCTTGGATTATAGGACCAGGTCGGTCCCGCCAGGACAATGGCCTGGCATTGCTCGGCTGTTTTGCCGTCGAGTCCTCCTATAGCGTTGCGTCTTCTGCAAAAGGTCCGCGCCATCATCAGCAGCGCAGCGCCTATGGAACCAGCGGGAAAGGGAACCTTACGTATCGGCCGCAGCGGCTGCCAGCCCACTTCGACTCCGCGCTCCTTCAACCCGGCGGCGAAAGCATTGACCAGCTTTCTCGTCTGGCCGCTGCAGGAGTAATATATAATGAGTACCTTTCTGTCTGCCATGGATGCAGCCGCCCTCTGGTTGCCGGTCAAAAGGTAATTGAGACGCGGCCGCTGTGAGCATGGTGTCACCGAGTGATTTTCGGCGAAAAAAAAACCCCCGACAGCGATGCCGGGGGTCTGTATACGATGGTAAAAGGCTACTATACCGCTAACTCTCGACCTCGTGCTCCACGCCCAAGGCGATCTTGTAGAGCAGAGTGAGAACGAAAAAGCCGGTGGCCCAGATGCCAAGGGTAATGCCTATTTCATTGGCGGTGGGCAAGTATTCATGAATCTCATGCAGCGGGCTGACAACCAGGCCGCCGAGAACAAAACCGAGTCCCTTATCGAGATAAAGGCCGATGAAGATCATGGCACAGGCGGCGGCCACCAGGCCGTCGGTCAGCCGGTCCTTGATCTTGCCGTACGCCAGCAGCCCAAGACCGCCGACACAGAATATGGCAAATGTCCACATGAACGGCACCAGATTGTTGTAGACATGACCGTGATGTTCAAGCCCGAAGAAGAGATACTGGAGCGAGTGAATATGCCCTGGTATCTGGGAGTAGTAGCCGACGAAGAACTCGAGCAGTACAAAGAAGCCGTTAATGATCGTCGCATACATGATGATGGTGGCGATTTTGTTGATTGCTTCCTTGCCGACATCGAAATTGGCCACCCGCTTCATTATGAGACAGGCCAACACGATCAGCGCCGGACCTGCTGCAAAGGCTGAAGCGAGAAATCGAGGTGCCGTGATGGCAGTGAGCCAGAAGTGACGTCCCGGCAGACCCATGTACAACATGGCGGTTACTGTATGAATGGAAACGGCGAAGGGAATGGAAATATAGACGAAAAAATAGACCCATTTCGGCGGTTTCACCTGCTTGCGCTCAGCGGTGAGGATGACCCAGCCGCAGATTATATTAAGCGTCAGATAGCCGAGAAGCACCACCATATCCCAGAACAGCATCGAGTTGGGGGTTGGATGGAGCATCATGTTCAAGCCGCGCAACGGCTGGCCGATGTCGGCCATGATGAACATCAGACACATCAGGATGGCCGAAATAGCCAGGAATTCACCGAGTATGGTTATCCGGCCGAAGGCCTTGTAGTTATGAACATAATACGGCAGCACCAGCATCAGGCCTCCAGCCGCAACGCCAACAAGAAAGGTAAACTGGGAAATGTACAGTCCCCAGGAAAGATCGCGGCCCATGCCGGTAAGACCAAGGCCTATCATATACTGTCGGAGATAGCAAACTGCGCCAATGACGATAAACACGCCAAGAATGGCGAGCCACATCCAGTAAGCCGGTTTGCCTTTAAGCGCTTTTTCAATCATGACATCCTCACACTATGTAAAAGATCGACGGTTTGGTTCCAAGGGCAGGTTTCCGTTGGATCGTAGGGTTCTCATCAAGGAGCTGGCGAACCTCGGAGTCGGGATCGTTCAGATCGCCAAAGACAAGTGCTCCGGACTCTTTGAGAGCTTCAACACAGGCGGGCTCCTTGCCCAATGGCAGGCGTTCCGCGCAGAAGTTGCACTTCTCGACAACGCCTCTGGTCCTGGTGGCAAAGTCCGGGTTGTACACCTTGATATGATCTCTGGGGTTAAACCAGTTGAAGCTTCTGGCACCGTAGGGACAGCCCATCATGCAGAAGCGGCAGCCGATGCAGCGATGATAGTCCATGGCGACGATGCCGTTTTCCTCGATCTTGAAAGTCGCCTTGGTCGGGCACACCCTTACGCAGGGAGGATTGTCGCAGTGGTTACAGAGGGCGAAAAATTCGTTGTCCTCGGTGATTTTGGAGGTGTGGTAGCTGGAGTGCTCGGGAAAAACATTTTCGAAGGGCATCGTCCAGATCCATTTAATCTCATTTTCCGGCTTGTCGAAATCGGGTACATTGTGAACCGTGTGACAGGCGTCTACCGCCTTCTGCATCAGCTCCGGCTTGCCGTAGACCTTGCGCATATCTATAACCATACCATAGCGTATGCTTTTTTTGCCGACATCGTGTTGAGCACCGCCCGCATCCTTGGCGGTCGAATGCGAGTCAGCCGCTGCTCCCTGCCCGCTCGATGCAAAAGAAGGGCTGGATGTCAATTTGACAACCGCGGGGGCGCTGACGCCGGCGAGTGCTGTGGCACCGGCTATCTTCAGGAATTTTCTTCGTTGCTTATCCATTAGAGCGTCTCCTTCTTCTTCGATGCTGCCTCAGCGGGAGCTAAATGACATTCCCAGCAGTACGGTTTTACAGATGTGTAGTCATGACAGGTATCGCAAAACTTCTCCTTGTTGCTATGGCATTCCATACAAGCCATCTGCAGTCCCTTGCGATACTCTTTACCGCCAACGGTTATCGTCATTCTGCCGCCCTCGCGCAGAACGTCATCACGCCATTCATTAAGCAGCACCATATGTTTGTCCCGCATTTCATCGGCAGGCCGCACGCACTGCTGTTCACCGCCCGGAGGCAGTTCAGGCTTGGGCAGAGGACCGGCTTTCAGACCGTTGTACCAGATGGGAGACGTAACCAGGACGACGAATATAATCAATCCGGTGATTATTGTACCTTTATTATACATTCCTTATACTCCTTTACGGTCGGGATTAAACCAAGGTCCGAAGGCCTTCGTCAAGCTCATCGCCCCGAGTTTCACCTTCTTGGATGATTGCATTGCCAACAAGCTCGGTCACGCCACAGACGCCCACACCAGGATTCCAGTAATCCATGAGCGAGGTCAGCGTCGCCCGGTCGATGGCGCATACGCAGGAGAGCATATTGACGCCGTGTTTTTCCTCTACGTATTTAACCGAGTTGGCGCGCGGTAAGCCAGCGCGCATTCTCAGCTCCATGATCTCATCGGTGTTGAGACCGGTACCGGAACCGCAGCAGTAGGTCATCTCACGGATGGTATTTTCCGGCATTTCCACCCAGTCGACGACATGGTCGAGAATGTAGCGCGGCTCATCCATCAGCCCCATGGCCCGTGCCGGGTTGCAGGAGTCATGGAAGGTGGCCTTAAGGTGCGCATTTCTGCTCTTGTCGAGTTTGAGCTTGCCGTGCTTGATGAGATCGGCTGTGAACTCACTGACATGGACCATCTTGGTGGAAGCCGCATTGTCGAAAACA
>CAKZOA010000384.1 GCA_937132035.1 uncultured Desulfobulbaceae bacterium
TTATTCTCATGGACGTGAGAATGCCCGGTCTTGATGGTTATGAGACCGCGGAACTGATACGCCGGCGCCTGGAAGACAGACAGATCCCCATTATCTTCATCACGGCGGTGAACCGGGAGGAGAGACATGTCTTCAAGGGATACGTCTCCGGTGCCGTGGACTACCTCTCCAAACCCATCGATCCCGAGGTCTTGAAAAAAAAGGTTGGTATTTTCCTCGAACTTCACCGGCAGAAAAGATGTCTCAGCGAGAAAGCGGCGCAACTGGAGTCGGCAAACAGGCGTATTTCGCTGCAGCAGCAAGCGCTGGCCGACAGCGAGGTACGTTTTCGCACCGCCTTTGAGCAGTCTTTTCAATTCATGGCCATACTTGATTCGCAGGGAAAGGTCGTTGAACTCAACGAACTGGCCAAAAAACTCTGTGGCGACTACCGGGGTGAAATCGTCGGTCAATACCTCTGGAATATTTGCTGGATAGGCCAGTATGAAGAGAATCAGCGTCTGCAGGAGGTCATTTGCCGGGCGGCGATGGGCGAACCAATATGCGATGAGGCCAGATTTACCGATATCGACGGCCGGATCCATTTTCTCAGTCGCAGCATATCACCGGTCACAGATGAAAGTGGCAGAGTGGTCTATATCACCTTTCAGGGCCATGACATCACCTCACGGGTACAGGCGGAAAACGAGAAACATAGTCTGGAGCTGCTTTTGCAGCAGGCCCAGAAAATGGAGGCGCTTGGCGCCCTCGCCGGTGGAATCGCTCATGATTTCAACAATGTTCTCAGTGTAATAATCGGCAATGCCGATCTTGCCGAAAAAAACTGCACAGCGGCCTCACCGCTGCGCATGTTCATACAGCGCATACGCGAAGCCGGAGACAAGGCCAAGGATCTGGTCAGGCAGATTCTCTCCTTCTCCCGCCAGGCGGAAATAGAGAAGGTTGTGGTGCAGCCTTCCAAGATTATTCTCGAATCGGTCACGCTGCTGCGCTCCTCCATTCCCACCACCATCGACATAGAGCATGACATCGATGGCGACTGCGGTGCCGTCCTCGCCGACCCGACCCAGTATCATCAGATAATCATGAACCTCTGCACCAATGCCTTTCACGCCATGGAGAGCTGCGGTGGCAAACTGACCATCAGGCTCAGGGAACAGTGGCTTGAGGGGGATGGTCTTTTCGACGAACTCGAGGGAAGGCCCGGAAGCTATGCTCACCTCTCCGTTGCCGACAGCGGCAGCGGCATCGACCAAAAGACCATGGCCAAGATCTTCGATCCCTACTTTACCACCAAGGAGAAAGGCAAGGGCACCGGCATGGGACTGGCCATTGTCCATGGCATCGTCAAAGGGCATGGCGGCGCTGTCCGGGTGGAGTCGCGAGCTGATGCCGGAGCTGTCTTTCATGTCTATTTACCTCTTGCCGAAAACAGTATCGCCAAGCAGGAGGAAGTCTTTGAAACTCTCGTTTACGGCAGCGAGCATATTCTTTTGATAGACGATGAAGAAATGCTGCTGGAAATGGAGAAAAACATGCTGGAGCTGATGGGCTATCGGGTTACCGCCATGAACTGCAGTCGCAGGGCACTCGAGTATTTTTGTGATCATGCCGGAGAGGTGGATTTGGTGGTAACGGACCAGACCATGCCGGGTATGACCGGCATGGATCTTGCCAGGAGGATCCTCTCGCTCAAAGCGGACATGCCGGTCATTCTGTGTACTGGCTACAGTCCCAATATTTCAAAGAGAAGCGTTAGAGAAATCGGCATCCGCAACCTTGCCTACAAACCTCTGGCCCTTGAGGAGTTATCAAAAATCATTCGTCGGACAATCGATGGTGACAACGGTGACGATGCTGTCTGAAACCTGACATCACCACTGTGCCGCAGTTTTTATTCCGCCAAGGAATTCTGCCGAAATCACCGAACAGCTGAATGCGGAGATGGTGTGAGTCGGCCTCGATCGCACTGCCACTCTCGCTCTGAACCCAGAAGTACATTTTTTGAACCCGTTTGGTTTTATCAACACAGCAATTCGTTTATTAATTATCCAATGTTCTTGACAATTACGGCATTTGATTTCATTATGGATAGAGCGAATTCTTCAGGGGAGCCGCACTGTTTCGATGGGTGAGGTCTGTTTTCTTTTCGTGTAGGGGCTCTGGCACATGTTTTTGCGCTGTTGTGCCAGGATCGCTTGATATTGTTGGCCGTGGAGTCAGCTTTTTTGGGCCTGCCGCAAGGCGGGAGGCTGAGAAAGACGGACTGGCGCCGGGCCAGGGGAGAACACAATGAAGCGTTTGCTGCTTTTCTCTGTGCTGGTATTCATCGGCGGGATAACCGCTACTCTGCTGTTTGCAGCAATTTCCGATTCCCCGGCTGAGAAGCTCTGGAAGCGAATAACCGTCGAGACGCCCTACAGCCATTGGCACCACCTTGACAATCACCTGTCGGGGAAAAAGAGCGGGACGCCCTATGCTCCGTATTATAGGATTTATGTTAATAATATCAGCAATAAATCCGGGAAGATGCTCGCTGATTTCGGCACTATCTTCGTCAGGGAAAATCTCAGTGCGGAGAAGATTTTGCAGGGACTGACGGTTATGTATAAAATCGAAGGTTATAACAGTGAAGCCGGTGACTGGTTCTGGGCCAAATATTCCGCCGAGGGACAGGTCGAGGAGGCTGGCAAGGTCAAAGAATGCCTCGGCTGTCATAGCTTTGCCGCCGATAGCGACTATATATTCGACCACAATCTCCAGCGCTGATACGCTCAGCACTCTTCTTTTCCATCTGTGTTCCCATATTCTTTTCCCCTCTGATTTTTTTCTTTGTTAGCGGAGAACAGATCGTCCGGAAAAAAAAATATATGATTGTTGGTGGCTTGCAACGGCAGAGAGATTCTTTGCCGAAGGCCTTTTGATTTTTCGAGAAAAAAGGGTATACTTTTTAGGCATTCGGAATGTTCTGTAATTCTAAGCGGCCAGGGGGGTTATGAAGATCTATACCGGCACCGGCGACAAGGGCAGAACCAGCCTTTTCTCTGGTGAGAGATTGAAGAAGAATGCCGACAGGGTATCTGCCTATGGAACCATCGATGAGCGCTGCTCGTTTATCGGGGCGGTGATTGCAGCTCTGCCGCAATTGGACGACCGGCAGGGTGTCGTTTCAACCCTTGAAGAAATCCAGATATCCCTCTTCAAGGTGGGGGCGTTACTTGCCACATCCCCTAAGTCTGCGGATGTCGAAATGGTGCAGCCCTTCGCCGGAGAAGAAGCGACTGCATGGCTGGAGAGACGGATCGATGCCATGGATCAAGAACTTGAGGAACTCCACTCCTTCATCCTTCCCGGCGGCCATCCCGCTGCAGCATGGGCGCAGGTGAGCAGAGCCGTGTGCCGTCGGGCCGAGCGTGAAATCCTGACCTGCCTCGAGGCGGAAGGCGATTATCACAGTGAAGCGGTTTTGGGGTATGTCAACCGCCTCTCCGATTACTTTTTTGTCCTTGGCCGATATCTCAATATAATGACAGGTACTGCCGAACAAAGCTGGCATGGATGAGAAAGAGCCGCCTTCTGCCGCCCACGAAAGCGTTGTTGTCGCCAAGCGCTGGCTGAGCAACAGGGTTTTCGAGCTGGCTCTGGTCAAGCCTGCGGGTTTTGATTTTCTCCCCGGCCAGAAGGTTAAGGTGTACATTGCCGGTATGGCACGAGAATATACCATCGTCAGTGGACCTGGGGAGGAATACCTGGCGCTCTGCATCCGGCATCTGGCCGAAGGGAAGGTCTCGTCCCGGCTGGCAGCGTTACAGTTGGGTGATATCGTTGCGTTCTCCGCCGCCTATGGCTTTTTTCTCCACAGACCGGGCAGGTCGGTTTTTGTGGCCACGGGAACAGGCGTGGCCCCCTATGTAGCCTTTGCCAGAGCAGGAATTCGCGATTTTACCCTGCTCCACGGCGTTGCCGCTGTTTCGGAATTGTATTACCGGCATCTTTTTTTGACAACGGCCGGGGTGTATATCGGCTGCCTCGCCCCTGTTGATGAGGCCGCAAGCGTCGAGGGCGATATTTTCGCCGGTCGGGTTACCGATTATCTCCGGCAGGAGCTTGTCCCCGGGCAATACACTTTTTATCTCTGCGGCAATGGCGAAATGGTCGGTGACGCCATGAAAATTATAGACAATCGTTTTGATGGATCACGTGTTTTCACGGAAAGCTTTTTCGACAATGATGATAGATAAGCTTCTGGTGGAGAAAAAGGGCATTGTGGGAAGTGTTTCTAGATACGAATAATTATTACTATTGACAATGGCCTGTGCCTCAATCTATACTGATCGACGTCGCAGCCCTCCTCTTTCCACCATACTTGAAAGCCGGCGCCTTATCTCGGCTGGAGGCGGTGTGGTGATGCTGAAGAACAACTGGTATCCAGGGAAGAGGTGCGGTTATGATGCTGATAATGCATAAAGATTATGCCCTTTTTGCAGGGGTGGCATCTGCCGGATGACCTAGGGGAACTCTGTGGAAAAATACCTATTTATTGAACTTTTGTGATGTTTGCTGTTTCGAAACTGTTCTTTTTTCGGAAGTATCTGAAAACCGCCTTCTTCGGTAAAGAATATTGTGTCGGAGATGTTTTCAGGCAGCTGGCATTGCAAAACGGAGATCAAACGAGGAACAAAGGAGGAAAGTAGATGGATGCGATTGATCTGAACATGGTGACCTGGGCCAAGGCCCAGTTTACGTTGACCGCCATGTATCACTGGGTGTTCGTGCCCCTGACCCTGGGGTTGTCGTTTCTCTGTGCTTTCATGGAAACGATTTATGTCCGCACCGGTAATGAGGAGTGGAAGCGAATTACCCAGTTCTGGGTAAAGCTGTTCGGCATCAACTTCGCCATCGGCATTGCCACGGGCATCATTCTTGAATTTGAATTCGGCACCAACTGGTCCAACTATTCCTGGATGGTCGGCGATATCTTTGGAGCTCCATTGGCCGTAGAGGGCCTCGTCGCTTTCTTCCTGGAAGCCACTTTTTTTGCCGTTCTGTTTTTCGGCTGGGACCGTGTTTCCAAAAGATTTCATCTTTTTTCCACCTGGATGGTGGCCATCGGCGCCAATATGTCGGCGCTGTGGATACTGGTGGCAAACGGCTGGATGCAGTATCCGGTGGGCATGGATTTCAATCCCGATCTGGCCAGGTTCGAGATGCAGAATTTCTGGGAGATACTCTTCTCGCCGGTGGCGATTTCCAAGTTCACGCATACCACCATTTCCAGTTTCATTGTCGCCTCAATGTTCATCTTTACCGTAGCTTCCTGGTACCTGCTCAAGGGGAGGCATATGGAGATGGCTAAAAAATCTATCATCATCGCCTCGGTCTTCGCGCTGTTTTCCACCGGCATGACGGCGGTGACCGGTGATTCTTCGGCGGTGGTCAATTACGAAACCCAGCCGATGAAGCTTGCCGCCTATGAGGGGCTGTACAAAGGTGAACGGGGTGCCGGCATTGTCGCCGTAGGGGTTCTCAATCATGACAAGGAGCCAGGCGATGATGCCGATCCCTTCCTCTTCGAGATAAAGATACCTTCATTGCTGTCTCTACTGGCCACCCATGATCCGAATGCCTTCATCCCCGGCATTGAGGACTTGCTGTGGGGCAATGAGGCGGAAAATGTCATGGGCGTGGATGCCAAGATCAAACGTGGCAAGCAGGCTATTGAAGATCTGGCGGCTTATAAAACGGCGACGAAGGCGGGCAACGATGATGAGGCGGGTCTCTATCTGACCAGGTTCAACGTCAATGAGAGCTACCTCGGTTACGGATATCTCAATGATCCTGTGGAAGCGGTGCCGCCGGTGGCCACGACCTTTTATTCCTTCCATATCATGGTTTTTCTCGCCGCTTTTTTCCTGCTTATTTCCATAGCCTATCTCTACTTTGCCATGAAAGACACTCTGCAGGAGAAAAAACTGCTGCTGGGCATTGGCTTCTTCTCGTTCTTTCTGGCCATGATTTCGTCGCAGGCCGGCTGGGTCACCGCCGAGGTAGGGCGACAGCCCTGGATCATACAGGACATGATGCCCGTGGCCGTTGGTGCCACCAATATTTCGCTTGGCAACGTGCAGGCCACTTTCTTCATGTTTGCCGCCATCTTCACAATGCTGCTGATCGCCGAGATCAAGATCATGCTCAACGTCATTAAAAAGGGTCCAGAAGGAGGTATATGATGATAGGAAATCTTGATCACGCAACACTGCAACATATCTGGTGGCTGCTTGTGTCGGTCATTGGCTCGCTGTTTCTTTTTCTTACCTTTGTTCAGGGAGGTCAAACCCTTCTCTGGCAGGTGGCTAAAAACGATACGGAAAAATCTCTGGTGATAAACTCCCTGGGCACCAAATGGGAACTCACCTTCACCACGCTGGTGCTTTTTGGCGGCGCTTTTTTCGCTGCTTTTCCGCTTTTTTATGCCACCAGCTTCGGTGGCGCCTACTGGGTCTGGATAGCCATCCTTTTCACCTTTATCGTTCAGGCGGTCAGCTACGAATACCGCAGGAAGGAGGGCAATCTCCTTGGTTCGAGAACCTATGAGTTTTTTCTGTTGCTCAACGGCTCGGTGGGGATTCTGTTGGTCGGCGCGGCAGTGGGTACCTTTTTTACCGGCTCCAATTTCGTCCTCAACGACTACAATCAATCGACCTGGACCAATCCCCTGCGCGGGCTGGAGGCGGCCTTCTCCCTTTTTAATCTTAGTCTTGGACTCTTTCTGGTTTTCAATGCCAGGGTGCTGGGAGCCATGTATCTGGTCAACAATATCAATTTCAGCTCCCTGCCGGAACTTGAACAGCGTGTACGCAGGTCCTGTCTGGTCAGTTTCATCTGCGCGTTGCCGTTTCTGCTCTATGTGCTCATCAGTCTGCTCATCGTTGACGGCTACGGCTTTGATGCCGAGGGCACCGTCTCCATGGTGGCGCATAAATATCTACTCAATCTGCTGTCCATGCCCTGGGTTCTGGTCATGCTCCTGGCGGGATTGCTCTTGGTTATCTGGGGCGTGGTACTTACCAGTCTCAAATCCGGCACCAGGGGGATCTGGTTCGGTGGGCTGGGAACCGTGCTGGTCGGTTTGTGCGTCTTTTTTCTGGCGGGCTACAACAATACCGCCTTTTATCCCTCCAAGGTTGATCTGCAGTCGAGCCTGACCATCTACAACGCCTCCTCGTCACACTACACCCTGACGGTGATGAGCTATGTCGCTTTTGTGATACCGGTGGTGTTGGCCTACATCAGCTATGTCTGGAAAAAAATGAACTTCCGCCAGATCGGCATTGATGACGTTACCGGCGATAAGTCATACTATTGATCAAAGGAGAGTAAAATGGATATGTTTCTGATGCTGTCATGGCCGGTGCTCATAGTCGTTTCCTATCTGGGTGCGGTCTGGGCCTTGAAAAAATCGGGTAAGCTGTAAGACTTCTCTTGGGTGCCGCAGCCTGGTGAGGGCTGCGGCACGGTCTCACTCCCCTCAAGGGTGATTGTTCTTATCTCTATTGCTCTTTTGCTATATTTCCGAATAATTACATCCTCAGTATTCTCCAAAACAGTAGTAAATAATCTTCTTCTCACCACCACATTCGTCAGGTTGTGTATGTGTGTGCCCCCCAATTTCAACAAGGAGCTGATTGGAAGAGATCTTTTCAGGGAATGCCCATGAAAAGAGCACCCCTGTCTCCCCATAATCGGCTAGGCTGAGTTTCAAAGGTAATAAGGTAATCTATTGATCGAAGGTGCTCGCTACAGTAAGAAACAGGTCTGAATCTCGAAGTACACCTACAAGTGAATTTCCATCATAAACTGGCATAACTGTTACTCTGAGGCGGTGTAAGGCTTTAAGACCTTCGATGAAAAAATCGTCTGCCTGGACTCCTTTCCCGCGCACCCTCAACATCATATCCCCTACCCGTATATTCCCATGAGCGAGTACTCGTTGAGCAAGGTTAGCAGTAATCTCCTGTATGTTTTCTGTATTGCCTTCGGATAACGCCACAGAGATTTCAAGTGAAGTCAGTTTTTCACTGATGCCTTCGATGATTTCGGGAATCAATGTTTGTAAAATGGACTGAAAGTCAATGATACCTACTAAATGTGAATCTTTATCGAAGACCAGGCAGGTTCGATGACCAGCCTCGGTACATTCACCGGTGGTAGTCTCGCAATATATCTCACGAAGCTTGAGTACCGCTTCGCTCAGAGGGGTGTCTTCGTTGGTGGTGGCATAGTCGGCAATTGGTATCATGATTTCGCGAATTTTTTTTCTCAGCGGCATATCTTATCCTTTTTTCCTGCGAATTGATTTCAATATCAAAAATGCACATTATTCCTATCACTTCTTAGAAAAAAACCAGTATTCTACTTATCCAAGACACTTAACCTTTTATTCGCGAGTTGAGGCCATGATTCTCATAGATCTTTATCGCTTCATCTGAAATGAGATAGTCCAGCAATCTGCCTCCCCAGATTCCTCCGTCGCCAACAAGTCCTCTCGAGGTTGTACCCACGACGTTTCCGGGTAAGGGGACAGGTTCTTCCACACTTCCGCCAAGAGGCACGATGTCGAAAAAATCCGGGAATATTCGTAGGTAGCGAAGCGCAAGATGGTAAAAAACAGGGGCAACATCTGCAGCCCCGTCGACTAGGGCCTGGGGGGCCTCCCGGTGATGAATACGTTCACCGTAGACGATCTGTCCTTGTAGAATTTTTTCTCTCAAAAAATCCGAATCCATTTCATTTACTGCGATCAATGCCTTCAAAGTATCATAGTAAGAGGTGTAACTGGCTTTCTCTCTTTCAGGATGGGACAGGAAAATCCTGACGGTCTCATCCATAATATCTGATGCTGCGGTTATATTCTTCGGGTTCCCTTTCCTGACCAGTAAAACATTTCCTCGATTCTCAACAAAAGGGCTATGAGTTGTCATGACCCCCTGTTCGATGAGGCCTTCGAGGATGTTTGGTGGACTGATGAAAACATGTGGTTGTATGTTGATTATAAGATTGCCCAGTTGCAGCCCTCCGCGTTTGAGCATATTGACAATTGGACCGGGAGGCGTTGTTGCATAGAAAATATATGATAATTCTTCGTATTTTCTAGAAAAAGAGTCTAAGCACTCTCTGAGTGCCATGTGATGATTCCCATCGGAGAACACAACAAGCTGTGCCTTGATCGGATCTCCATGAAAATCCAGACAAAGGTTTGAACCGGGATGAGACCATTGAAAAAAGTCGCTGCTTCTGCCTGCATTTTCTTCAGGCCATCTGAGGTAGGAACTCGTCGTCTCTGTTTTCATTGGATGTGCTAAGTATTTATTTGTTTTTTCTGATGGCTGTAAGGGTCGTTCTGGCAACGACAAAAGCTGTAATGAGCAGCAATCCAATCGCCACCGGGCGAGTAAAAATCATATACGGATTCTGCTCTGAAGAGATAATGAGCTGTTGCAGCGCTGTCTCCCAGATCGGAGCGAGAATAAAACCGATGATAAAGGAAATATGGGAGAACTTGAACTTTCTCATGAAATAGGCCACAAAAGCAAAAAACAGCATAAGCCCAACGTCGAAAATCGAGTACTGCGCCAAGTATGATCCCATCAGACAGGTAAAAATGATGATGGGATAAAGAATCACTGCCGGTGTCTGGACCAGTTTGCAGAAGGTTTTTAAGCCAACGCGGCCGACGCCCAGTAGAAAAATATTTGCGATAATCAGGCTGCCGTAAATTGAATAGATAAACTGGGCGTTTTCCTCGAACATCAACGGCCCGGGTATCATACCGTGAATCACGAAAGCACCGATTAACATCGCAGCGGCGACGTTGCCGGGAATTCCCAAGGTGAACAATGGAATTAAGCTGGAACTAACGACTGCACTGTTGGCAGCTTCCGAGGCGGCAATACCTTCAAGCTTCCCCTTACCGAATGCATCAGGATCCTTCGATTTCTTCTTGGCCTGGTCGTAGGCGAAGAACGAAGCGACGGGAGCACCGAGGCCAGGCAGAGCACCAACGACAGTTCCGGAAACGGCGGAGCGTATAATCGTTCGAAAGCTTCCACAATATTCCCGCCAGGAGATAAAACGATCTTCCTTTTTGTCTGAAAAACTCATAGTACGGTTGGTATCGCCGTATTTGAGCCGCCTTTCCAGCTGAATGATAATTTCTGAAAAAGCCAGCATGCCGATTCCTATGGGGATGAGTGAAATACCTCGTTCCAGCTGGTAAATATCAAAGGTAAGCCGTGGCAGTGCTGAAACGGGTTCCATGCCGATAGTACCGACAAGTATGCCCAAAACCGCTGCAATAAGCCCCCGTACAAGTGAGGTGGTCCCCAGTCCGGCGATAATGGTCATTGCCAGACAGATAAGTGCAAAAATCTCAGGAGGCCCCATATATAATGCTACCGCGGCCAGTGGAGCTGCCACCAGGATGAGAACAATCGTCGCGAAAGCATCACCGGAGACGGAACTATAAAGGGCCATGCGCAGGGCTTTTTCCCCTTTGCCCTGCTGGGAAAGCGGGTAACCATCCCAAGTCGTCGCTGCTGCCTCAGGGGTGCCTGGCGTGTTGAGCAGAACCCCCGATATGGCACCACCAAAAAAGGCACCTTTATTCAATCCAACAAGAAAGCCGATAGCTGCCATCGGCGACATATAGTATGACAGCGGAATGCACAGAGCAATGGCCATGGGGCCATTGACGCCAGGAATAGCACCGGCCATCATACCTGCAGTCACCCCAATAAAGACAAACAGTAAGTTGGAGAACTGCAGAGAATCAATGAATCCTGCAATGACTACTTCAAACATGGTGTTTCACCTTTTGTTTTGCTGTGTTAAGGCATGGGGACACCCAGCCCGAAGCGAATGGCCATATAGATGACGCCGACGGGAATTGCCGCCACAAGGGCCAGAGGGACCGGTTTGCGCTGTCCGCACAGCCACTGCATGATGAGCATAAAAATTAATCCGGGCATAATGAATCCCAGATCGAAGGGCAAAAATCCTAATTTTTTCATGGCAGGCATCAGCAAAAAACTCGGTACCATAAATAACAGGAGATGGCCCAGGTGAATCCGGTCGACCTGACTTTTGTCGGCTTTTGGTTTCTTATGGTCACGTCTGGCCCGATATGATGCGAGGAGATTGGACGAGAGAGTGAGAAGGGAAAGGACCAGGATTATTGAGACCGCCACATTAGGCACGAGCGACCCTGGAACTCCGTAGCCGGGGTATGCAGGCGTGTAGGTTGGGATTACCCAGACAAGAAAAAATACACAGCACAGTACGATTCCACTGAAAAGGAGGGTATCTCTCTGCGACCCGGTCATGAAAATCTCCTATGAGTTTTGCGTATTGCAGACTTTGTGCTTCACCAATGGAAACAGTCTTGTAAGAAATGAAGGTGCGGTTATGGTCGATACCGAGACTGCCGCAGGCAGGCATGCGCTCTTATCCCGCAGCAGTCTCTTTTTGACATCGCCTATAGATTACTTCTTCTTCATTGCA
>CAKZOA010000385.1 GCA_937132035.1 uncultured Desulfobulbaceae bacterium
GCGGCCTGGGCCTTGCCATCGTCCATTCCATCGTCACGAAGAATGGCGGCAATAGCGAGGTCAATTCGACACTCGGCTCCGGAACAACCTTCACACTCCATCTGCCGGCAATGCCTGGTCATCAGCCGAAGCCTGCGGTTACAACAGAAAAGCCAGACCAGAGCGGAAGCGGCTTTATTCTGGTCATGGATGATGAGGAGGTTGTCCGCGAGGTAGCCGAACAGATGCTTACACGTCTTGGATACACGGTCGACACGGTCGAAGACGGCGCTCAGCTTCTCGAAAAATACGATGAAACAGTACGATCCGGCAAGATGGTCGACGCTGTCATTATGGATTTGACCATCCCGGGAGGGATGGGCGGAAAGGAGACAATCCATAAACTGCTCGAACGACACCCCTCAGCGCGTGTTCTTGTGTCAAGTGGATATTCGAGCGATCCGGTGATAGAAAACTATCGTCTCTTTGGTTTTTCCGGCATCATTATCAAACCCTACCAACTTCAGGAACTTGCCGAGGTGGTTGCTCGTGTTGTAGGCGGAAAAGAGCGACCGGATCCTCTCTGTTGATTTTCCCGGAGGTAATGGTGAGAGGGAAACGCTCTCCAGGCTCCCCTCCTTTTTCTCATGCGCTCAGACATATACGCACAGACTCCGAATGCCCTTCAGCTGGCTGATCCGCACTTCTCAGTCGTCCGAAGCGGGAGGGCTCTGGGCTTTTTTTCTGATCTTGAATAGTTGTATTTTACGCTCCTTGCGCAGTTTCAAAAACCAGAGAAAGCGAACGAGAAGGATGTAGGAGAGCAGTGCGGATATGGACGCCACTACCAGAGAGCCGAAGATCAGGGGTAAGAGCATCTCCCGACTGGCCTGGACGAAGACCTTGAGCTGGGCACCAACCTCCCAGAAATCCAGCCTGGCCATTTGACCGGTGATTCTGATAAAATACCCGTAAACCTCTCTCACCGACGGGCCATCGAAGAAAAGACTGCCTACCCAGTAGTTGAAGGTGAAAATCGGCGGCACCGTCAGCGGATTGGTTATCATCACAGAGATCAAGGCTGCCGGTCTGCTCAGCTTAAAAAGGGTCGCCAGGAATATAGCGACGATGATCTGTATACCTACGGTCGGTGTCAGGGCCAGAAAAAGGCCGAGACTGAAGCCGCCGGCAATGGCCTCAGGCGACCCCCGAAATCCCCTGATGAGCCGTAACAGCGGCCGCAGCCGCAGAAAAAGACCCTTCAATGGTACTGATGGTTTTGCATCGGCCATGATAGCACTATCCGCCGTCGGCGGTTACAGGTGAAACAAACCCCGGCGGCTTGACAGCCAGCACGGAAGTATCGATCTGACGAAGCACCGCTTCCGAGGTATTGCCGACAAAAAACCCGGCAAGATCGGTTCTGGCCGCCGTGCCCATGATCACCAGATCCATGCCCTGCTCTTCGACCAGTCCAGCAATCACCTCTTCGGCTTCACCTTCGAGAAAATGGAAGGTGCAACTAATATCGGATATGGCGTTCTTTTCAAGATATTTCTGCACCTTTCGTTGAAAAACAAGCTGGGCAGCGGCAATGTTTTGCCGCTGCTCCTCCACCCATATCTCCACTTGCTCATGATAGTGGGTTGAAAGCTTCTTGGCCAGAGTTTCGCCGTCGAAAACGATCCAGGCGTTGACGATATGGAGGGCTCCGTTTTCTCTGTAGGCCATGGATGAGGCGATCTCCACTATCTGCAAATTGAGTTCATCGAGCTCTTCCTCTTCACCTATGGCTTCGAGCTGCACAGCCGCCAGTATGTTTCTACTTTCCGCGCTATCGTCGGCTTTGACCAACCAGACAGGACAGGGGCATTTACGCAGGAGTTGCAGGTCCGTTGAACCAAAAAGGATCGATGAAAAGCGCTTCTCCTCCCCCACCGCCTTGATGACCAGGTCGCAGTCGCATTTTTGCACGAAGCGTATGATCTCGGCAAAGGGTTTTCCCTGCAGCACTTCGCACCGAATATAGATCTCCTGGCTGAGTTCGAAAAACAGTTTTTCCAGCTCCTGCCGGCGTTCTTCACCGAGCTGCCTGTGCAGCGTAAGCATTTTCTCGTTGAGGGAAGGCAGACGCAGCCCCAGGGTGCTGAACTGCAGTACATCGACCACCGTCAACCTTGCCCGGTTGGCCCGGGCCAGCTTTATGGCCCGCTTGGTTTCGGGGCCTTTCAGATCAGAGCCGTTCAAGACCAGAAGAATGTTTTTAAACCGCCTCATATCTCACCGTTTGCACATTTACTCAATCTCTTGTGTTTCTCGAACATAAGTACGGCCAACACCGCGACAATAGCTGAGGGCATCAATAGCTCTTCAAGGCCGAAGAGCTGCAGACTGACAGAGAGCAGATATACTGATGCTTTTTGCTGGCGTGCCAGGGGCAAAGCAGGTCGGCCCCTTATTTTCCGCCGGGGCCGGACACGGCCAGACAGAGCCAACCGGCCATAAAAAGAAAACCGCCCGCCGGCGTGATATAGCCTGCATCAACGGAGGTGAAGGCCATGATATACAGACTGCCGCTGAAGAGGGCGATACCGGCAAGAAAGCAGAGACCAGCGAGGACGGCCAGTGTAGACGTTGTGTTCTGAAATGCCAGAACGAGGGCCGTACACAGCAGCGCCAGGGAATGAAACATCTGATAGCGCACCCCCTTGTCTATCCATACGGTCTGAACCTCATCAAAGGCCTGGGAGTGTGCACCCACCGCCCCCATGACCACGGCGAGTGCGGCCAGAATGGAACCTGCGGAAAAAAAGAGACGGGCCATGAACTCCTCCTCGCAATAATCTATCTGATTACCCCTGAAACGCAGCCTCGCCAATTATGAAAAGAGCACCCCTGTTTCAGAGGGAGTTGCTGAGAATATGGAGTTATCAAAATAATTTGTTTGCAGTGTCCGTGTTTTACGGTAATGTGAGGCCACATTCCGGCCTCTGTCAACAGCTGTTGCCGGCAGCCGCTGGTTTCGTCTTTACCTGATTAGCGCTCAATTCTCAAGCGAACAGGCGCAGAGGCAAATGTTTCAGCGGAGACCGGCCATTTTGTCACTCCCTCTCTCCTGAACAGTAGTGGTAATCATTATCTTTTCAACCTCTTTTCCGAATCTCACAGCAGAAGGAGGAAGAACATGCCGGAGAAAGCCTTTCAAGACTATTATCCCGAATACTACAGCCACTGCTACGGCTGCGGCAATAAAAACGAGCACGGTCTGCAGGTCAAAAGCTATTGGGACGGGGATGAAGCGGTTGCCCACTTCACACCGGAAAAGCATCATCTGGCCTTTCCCGGCTATGTCTACGGTGGTCTAATCGCCTCGATAATCGACTGCCACTCCACGGGCACCGCCGCCGCTGCCAGCTACCGGCGGGAAGGCCGCACCATGGACACCCTGCCGCCCTTCCGCTTTGTCACCGCATCTCTGCAGGTCGATTATCTGCTGCCGACGCCGCTGGGCCCACAACTGCATCTGCGCTCGAGAGTCGTCGAAATCAAGGAGCGCAAAGTCGTGGTCGAAACCGATCTGATCGTTGAAGGAAAGAAGACGGCCAGGGGCAGGGTGGTCGCTGTCCAGTTGCCCGATCATCTGGCCCCGGAGTAGTTTTTCCGGGGCTAAGACATGGGAACAGCAGCCGCAGTCTTCTGTAGACGGTCAACCGTGGATAGCACCGTCGCCGAGGCTGAGCGCCGCCTCCCGCAGGGCTTCAGACAGGGTCGGGTGGGCATGGCTGATGCGTCCCAGATCCTCGCTGCTGGCAGCGAATTCGATGGCGGCAACGGCTTCGGCCAGCAGGTCGCCGGCCTGGGCGGCAATTATGTGGACGCCGAGGATGCGGTCGGTTTCCCGGTGGGCTACGATCTTGACCATTCCCTCGGTTTCGTCAAGAGCCAGGGCCCGGCCGTTGCCCTTGAAATAGCTCACCCCTGTCTTCACCGGTATCTCCTTCTCGGCACACTCTTCTTCACTGAGACCAACGGTGGCTATTTCCGGATGGGTGTAGACGATGGCCGGAATGGCCCGATAATTGACATGGCCGTATCCCCGAACCAGCTGCTCGACGCAGGCCACGGCTTCATCCGATGCCTTATGGGCGAGCATGGCCCCGCCAATGACGTCACCTACGGCATAGACTCCGGCAAGGGAAGTCTGCCAGGTTGAGTCCACTTGAATAAATCCCCGACCGTCAACCTCCCCGTCCAGTTCGGTAAACCCCAGACCGTCGAGGCAGGGCGCTCTGCCGGCGGCGAGCAATACTTTGTCGGCCGTCAGCGATTCCTGACCGGCTATGTCGATACGACACCGGCCCCCTTCCTCCTTCACCGCTTCTATCTTGGCGCCGAGATGAAACTTCATGCCCTGCTTTTTGAAAAAGCGCAGGCCCATCTTGGCAATCTTTTTATCCAGCGTCGGCAGGATGCGATCGAAGTACTCGACCACGGTCACCTCGGCCCCCAGCCTTAGCCAGACCGAGCCCAGCTCCAGCCCAATGGCCCCGGCGCCGATCACCAGCAGATGGTCGGGCACGGCGTCCAGCTCCAGCGCCCCGGTGGAGGAAATGACAGACTTCCCGTCTATCTTCACTCCCGGAATCTCCGCTGCGCGGCTGCCGGTGGCCACCAGGATGTTTTCGGCTTCCACCACAGTGCGATCGCCGTTTTCGATTTCAACCCGGCCTTCTCCCAGAAGTCTGGCCGTTCCAGTAAGGCGCTCTATTGTATTTTTCTTGAAAAGGTGTTCGAGCCCCTTAGTCTGAGTGGCGACGATGGCGTTCTTGCGCTCCATCATCCGCGAAAGATCAAAGCTGATCTCCTCCAGATCTATACCGTGGACGGCCATATCCTGGGTGCACTGATGATATTTCCAGGTCGATTCGAGCAGGGCCTTGCTGGGAATGCAGCCGACGTTGAGGCAGGTTCCTCCGAGGGCATGGCGTTTGTCGACGCAGGCGGTCTTCAGCCCCAGCTGGGCGGCACGAATGGCTGCAACATAGCCGCCCGGCCCGGCGCCTATCACCAAAAGATCATAATTTTTTTGCCCTGCCATATTTATATCTCCAGAAGAAGTTTCTGCGGGTTTTCTATCCGCTCCTTAATGCCTCTGAGAAAAGTCACCGCCTCCCGACCGTCGATGATGCGGTGGTCGTAGGTCAAAGCCAGATACATCATCGGCCGTATAACGACCTCGCCGTCGATGGCCACCGGTCTGTCCTGGATGGCATGCAGCCCGAGAATGGCGCTTTGCGGAGGGTTGACGATGGGCGTCGACAGCAGGGAGCCGTAAACGCCGCCGTTGCTGATGGTAAACGAGCCTCCACTGAGTTCGTCCATGCTCAGCTTGTTGGCCTGGGCCCTCTCGGCGAAATCGCCTATCTGCTGCTCAATGCCGGCAAAACTCATGGTTTCGGCCCGTCGCAGCACCGGCACCACCAGTCCCTTGCCGCCGCCGATGGCCACACCGATGTCACAGCTGCGGCGATAGACAATCTCGTTGCCCTCGATCCTGGCATTGACCACGGGAAAATCCAGCAAGGCGGCAACCGAGGCCTTGATAAAAAAGGACATGAAGCCGAGACGTATGCCGTATTTCTCATTAAAATCCTTGCCGAACTGGCTGCGGAACCGCTTCACCTCCGACATATCCGCCTCGTTGAAGGTGGTGAGCAGGGCCATATTCTGCTTGGCCTCGAGCAGTCGTGAAGCGATCGTACGGCGAATGGGCGTCATGGCCACCCGCTCTTCCTCTTCCTGGCCGTCGTTGCCCTGAGGTGTTTTCGCAGACGGCGGCTGCTCCTTCTTTTCTTGCGGTGCCTTCGATTTTTCCACCGCCTTCAACGCATCTTCCTTGAGAACCCTGCCGCCGGGGCCCGTACCCTCGACACCGTCGGCATCTATGCCCAGCTCCCCTAAGATACGGGCAGCGGCCGGCATGACCATGTTGTTGTCGGCCAGTTCTTCTGTCTCTTCCGCCTCGGTCGTGGCGGTATCAGTATCCTCAGAAGCCCGCGTCGTCGTCTTTGCAACGCGTTCTTTGCTCTTGCCGGCAGGAGCTTCGGATTCTGTTTTCTCGCCCGCACCGCCACCGTCGCTTTCGGCTTCTTCCTTTTCCGTGTCCAGTCGGCCCACCACTTCGCCTATGGCCGCCGGCTCCCCCTGTTTCTTGATAATCTCAACCAGCACGCCGGCCTGGGGAGAAGGAATCTCCACCGTCGCCTTGTCGGAATCGACGGCCACGAGATCATCGTCGACATTTACCCAGTCACCGACCTCTACCAGCCATTCGCCGATTTCCACTTCGTTTATCGATTCTCCTAAGTCAGGCACCTTGATTTCAACGATCATGTGTTCTCCCAGTTGCTAGTCAAACGCTGAGTTCAACAGTTGTCGGTAGATATCTATCAATTCACAGTTTTAAAAAAAAACCTGACTACCCCTGAAACTCAGCCCGGCCAATTATGGGAAGACAGGGGTGCTCTTTTCACGGGCGTACCGGGAAAAGAGTATCCCTGTCTCAGACCGAGTTGCTGAGAATACGGGGTAATCAAAAAAAAATTCTCGCTCCCCTGCATACTCTGCAGGATACGCTGCCGGCTTGAAGCCACCGGCCTGCACCTGAGCTCAGGATTCAAAAACTTCGGTGAACAGCAGCGACTGCTCCAGTTTATGGCTCGCAGCCGAACCCGTCGCCGGGGTGGCCGACCTCGGCCGTCCTACTTTTCCAAAAGACCAGCTGCCAGCCAGCACATCACCAAAGCGCAGCCGCATATAGGAATAGGCTCCCATGTTCAGCGGCTCCTCCTGAACCCAGAGCAGGGGAATATTCTTCGGATACGGCTCCAGGGAAGAGACCAGGGTCTCACTGGCCAGCGGATAAAGCTGTTCGACGCGGATGATGGCAACGGTGTCGTCGAGGTTTCTCTCCCGCCTCTCCCTGACCAGATCGTAGTAAATCTTACCGGTGCACAGCAGAATCTTCCTAACATCGTTACCGTTAACCTCTTCATCGCCTATAATCTTGCGAAAGCCACCTTCGGTAAGACTCTCCAGCGGGGATACCGCCTCGGGATGCCGGAGCAGATTCTTGGGGGACATGACAATCAGCGGCTTACGGATACGACGCATGACCTGTCTTCTGAGAAGATGAAAAAACTGCGCCGGCTCCGTCGGATTGACCACCTGGTAATTATCCGTGGCGGTATTGGCGAGATACCTCTCCAGCCGGGCCGAAGCATGCTCGGGCCCCGTTCCTTCCAGGCCGTGCGGCAGCAGCAGGATAAGACCGGAAAGCAGGTTCCACTTTGTTTCGGCCGAACTGATGAACTGATCTATATAGACCTGGGCGACGTTGGCGAAGTCACCAAACTGCGCCTCCCACACCGTCAGCGACTCTGGATAGGCGGTAGAATAACCGTATTCGAAGCCGAGAACGGCACCTTCGGTCAAGGGAGAGTTGACAATATCGATTCTGGCCTGCGATTCGCTGATATTGGCCAGAGGCATGTAACTTGAACCGTTTTTAACGTCATGGAGAACGCTGTGCCGGTGGCTGAAGGTTCCCCTCTGGCTGTCCTGGCCGCAGAGCCGCACCGGAACCTGATCGCTGACCAGGGTGGCATAGGCAAGCAGCTCGGCCGCCCCCCAGTCCAGCGGAACTTCACCCTTGTACATCTTGTCTCGCGTTTTGAGCAACTTGACAATCTTCCTGTGGGCAGTGAAGGTCTCGGGGACATTGACCAGCGTGCTTCCCAACTTCTGCAGGCGCTCACGAAAGACGCCGGTCTTCACCTCCGCCACCCTGTCGTCCTCGCCGCCGACATACGGTCCATGAACAGGGGTGAAAAGGCTCGGCGGGGTTGAGCCGTTGTCGGCCGGATCGTCGAGTTTGCCGTACTCCTCCTCGTAATACTGCTCCCGGGATTTGCGTATGACATCCGCCTCCTCTTCCTCCAGCTCGCCCTGGGATACTAGATGCTGGGTATAGCTCTCGCGCACCGTCGGTCTCCTGTCTATCTCCTGATACATGACCGGCTGGGTAAAGCGTGGTTCATCACCCTCGTTATGCCCTTTTCGGCGGTAGCAGTACATGTCTATGACCACGTCGCGTCCGAACTCCTGGCGGAAGTCGAGGGATACATCCAGACACTGGGCGACTGCGTGGGGAACCTCGCCGTTGACATGAAAAATAGGAGACTGCAGCATCTTGACAACATCGCTGGCGTAGGCAGTGGAACGGGCCTCAGCCGGCAGGGTGGTAAAGCCGATCTGGTTGTTGACGACGATATGGAGGGTACCGCCGACGGAAAAATTTTCCAGACCGCTGAGATTGAGGGTTTCCTGGACGATTCCCTCGCCGGCCATGGAGGCGTCGCCGTGTATGAGGATGAGCAGTCCCTTGCCCCGTCCCTTGTCTCCCCGCCGGATCTGGCGTGCCCGCAGGGCACCCTGGGCCACGGGACCGACGAACTCGAGATGACTGGGGTTAAAGCTCAAATCGAGGACGACCTTCTTGCCGTCCTTGGTACTGTACTCACGGTGGTAGCCCTTGTGATATTTGACATCTCCCCGGCCGATATTGAACTCGGCATAAGAATCCTGAAACTCCTCGAAAATAGTTCGCGGATATTTTCCCATTATATTGGCGAGCACGTTGAGCCTTCCCCGGTGAGGCATACCGATGACGATGTTGTCAATGCCGTTTTCAGCGGCCTTTTCAATTACCTGGTCAAGCAGGGGAATGAGTGTTTCCGCACCCTCAAGGGAAAAAGACTTGGCGCCGACGAACTTCTTCTGGATAAACTGCTCGAAGACGACGGCATCGGTCAAACGTTCGAGGATGCGTACCTGCTGCTCCTTGGAGAGAACAATTGTATTGCGGCTCGCCTCCATCCGTTTCTGCAGCCACTCTCGTTCATGGAGGGCGTCTATGTGCATGAACTGTACGCCGATGGAACCGGTGTAGGTTTGTTTGAGAATGGTAAGAATTTCCCTGAGCGGCATGGCCTCGTGGCCGGAGATGTGACCGAAATTAAAGAGCAGATCGAGATCCTCGTCGGAAAGCCCGTAGTATTCGGGATCGAGTTCAGCAAAGGTGGTGCGCGGACTGCGCAGGGGATTCCAGTCGGCAAGCAGGTGACCGCGAACCCGATAGTTTCTTACCAGCAGGCTGACATTATACTGGAGAAAGGACATCGCCTCGGCCCGGCCGCATCCGGCACACGCCCGGCCGCCCGGACCGAACCCCTGTCTAAGCTGCTGCCGACCCTTGCTTGTGCCTGCCGGAGGTTTTGAGGGCATGGCTGCATTCTCGTCTGTGCCGACGTCGGCAAAGTACGAGCGCCAGCTCCGGGAAAGGCTTCCGGGATCCTTCTGATAGCGGCGCCACATTTCCTCAATATAGGCTATATTCTCCAAGTGAGGGATTTCACTATTCATCTGCTTGCTCTCTTTTTGACTGCATTCTCAGACGCTCCCCGGCGCAAGCCCGCGCGCAACTCCACAGTAAACCAAAGATTTCAACTCTTTGGTCGGGAAGCGGCAGTGGTTTGTAAACTCTCTCTATTCCGACACTATGGTATTGTAGTTGTTTTTTCCATACATTTCCAGTTACTCTTGGCAGATAGCCGGGATATTTCGCCGGCGCACCGGGGGTCGCCTGCAAAGTCACGTTCCTCTTCGGCCTCCACCGCTCACTCCGTGAACAGTACTTTTCTTATATTACGCATATCTGATGCGAGCCTTGAACATGAACTTTTATGAACGGGGATACTGCGTGCGTTCCCAGCCGGTTGTGACAGGCGGCGCCATATTCCCTGCCGACAAAGCAGTCGATCTCGGTGACCGGCTGGCAGCACCGGGATTCGTCGACCTGCACTCCGACGCTGGGAAGAGTGAAATTGAACCACGCCTGGCGCCATTTGCGGGTTTATTGACATTATTGCCCGTCTGTTTACAGTTTCAAAAAGAATACCACGGCCCAGCTGCAGACTCACTGCAGAGCGGGGCGGTGGCGCCGATCCGGGATCGCCGGTATCGACGATATCATTCTTATAGGCAAAGGAGAACTATAATGGCTCATACATGTAATAGCTGCGGCGCCGTAGCCGATGATCCCGGTCATCTCTGCGACCCGACACAAGAAGTTCTCTCCTGTGAATACTGCGGAGCTGACGATGTGGGTGTCAACCATGTCTGCCAAGAAAAACTGACGGCAATGAAATACTCCTGCAGTTCCTGTGGCAAGATGGCGCCTGATCAAAGCAGGCTCTGCAGTCCCGAGGAGATAAAATAGACATCGTAAACAGACTCCCGGGCCTCTCCAGGGCTCCGGGGGTTCTCATGTTCGATGCACGTAGCCTGGCGCATAGCCGTGATACGCAACCACCATTTCCGCTGCTTCCTCCGCCTTATCAACCGCTGTTCTTCCACGGTTCTTCTGTTTACCGGTAATCTGAGCTTCAGAGCATTATCTTTTCTCATTTTTCGTGAGTTTCAGCCAATTTCATACTGGTGTTCTGGAGGTGCGCTACTCCCTCACCTCCGAAGCTATACGCACACAGGCATCGCATAGCAAGGCGTAGACGACGTCAAGCTGCATGGTCTCGCCCACCGAACTGTCGAAAAGCAGCTTTGCCTCTGCCGGAAAATCCTCGTCGCCCCTCCAGTAGAGCAAAGCAATTGTCACCGAGCCGACGACGTCGAACGAAAAGGAGCAGTCGGCCATATCCAGGGAAACAGCCCCCATGGCCTGGCATTTTTGCCGCAGCTCGTCGATATTATCACCGAATCTTTGCACAATCAGCTCGGTGGGGATGGCATGCGGTCCTCGAAAAAAGGTGGTGCCGCCGGTGAGATCCTTTTCCGAAATCCACCGTCCCGTGGTTTGCCGCCGTTTCTCCGCCAGCAGGTAGTTGATCAGAAAGATGGGGAAGTACTCATGGGTCCCGCGCTTTTCCACAGGCCATATCTGCCGCCTGTGCGGCCATACGGTGTACGGGGTACCCCAGACGGTGACGGTATAGCTTTTGTCGTCGTCGTTAAAGCGGCAGACCGGTGGCATCACCACCTCCTGCGGCCGCCTCCCTTCCAGCTGGGCATAGAGCCTGGGATCAACCAGCGGTGCCATTTGTTCGATTCCTTCCATGGGGATCGCCTCGTCAATTCAAAGAATCAGAGTGGGGATAAACCGGTACAGCCCCCTGGTTTTGCGGCACTGCCAAAGGCTGCACAGCGGTTTCCCTCAATTATTTTCCTTGCATCTTTTGCTATCTTTATCTAGTCTTTCGTATTCGAAAGTTGAGCAGAGACAAGCATATCCGGACATCCGAGCATGCCCAGGAGTTCCCGGACACCGCCATGGGGCTCGGAGCCACAGCAAGGACACAGTACCGATGCTTGCCTGCTTCCGTGCATATCATTGCAGGAAATCATCCATACAGAGTACTGTCTGTTTACCACACACCGCCAGCTACGCAAAAGAAAAACCTATCATTACGGGGGGAAAAAGGAATGAAACGAATTCTAACGGCGCTGTTTCTTTGTCTGATGGCCACACATCTGTCGGCGGCCGAACCTGTCAAAATCGGCATGATTACCACTCTCTCCACCAAGGCCGGCTATCTGGGCGAGGACATCCGCGACGGCTTCAAACTGGCCATCGCCCAGGAGAACGGCACCTTGGGCGGCATACCGGTGGAGCTGATGGTTGAGGACGACGGCAGAAAACCCGGCAAGGGCAAGCAGATCGCCGAGCGCTTCATTGAAAAGGACGGCGCCAAAATCCTCACAGGCATTGTTTTCTCCAACGTTGCCATGGCCGTAGTCCCCAAGGTGGTTCGTGAAGGAACCGTCTACTTGAGCGCCAACGCCGCGCCCTCGAAGCTTGCAGGTAAGGGGTGCAGCCCCAATTATTTCAGCGTCTCCTACCAAAACGACAACCTCGACGAGGTGGTCGGACAGTATGTCACCGATGCCGGTCACAAAAGCGTCTATCTCATCGCTCCCAACTATCCCGCCGGCAAGGACCATCTCGCCGGCTTCAAACGCTATTATACAGGCGAAATCAAGGGTGAGGTCTACACCAAACTCGGCCAATCCGACTATGCCGCGGAAATAGCGACGCTGAGGGCGACAGCACCGGAGGCGGTCTTCTTCTTTTTACCAGGCGGCATGGGCATCAATTTTCTCAAGCAGTATTCTCAGGCCGGTCTTAAAGGCGACATTCCCGTCTATGGCCCGGCCTTTTCCTTTGACGAGCGCATCCTCAACGCGGTAGGGCCAGCCGCCGAAGGGGTCAAAAACGGGTCGCAATGGACCCACGACCTCGACAATGCAGCCAACCGTCAATTTGTCGCTGCCTATCAGGAGGCCTACGGCCGTATGCCCACCCTCTATGCCGCCCAGGGCTACGACACCGCCAGGCTCATCGCCGCCGCCCTCAAGGCGGTGGGCGGCAAGCTGAGCGACCTCGATGCCTTTAAAGTCGAACTGCGCAAGGCCGATTTCGATTCGGTACGGGGCAATTTCAGCTTCGGCACAAACCAGCATCCCGTCCAGGATGTGTATATACGCGAAGTGGTCAAAACCACCGAAGGCTATACCAACAGAACCGTTGAAAAGGTTTTTGCCAATCATATCGATGCCTATGCCGACCAATGCTCCATGAAATAACGGGCTGCCCCCGAATATTTCCTGAAAAGATGGACGATTCCTCAACACTTATGATGGACATCAAACAGTTAAAAGCGTTTTTAAGAAGAGCATGAGTGCACCAGACGCCCACCGCCACGTCAAAGGGGCCCGCCGCGGCCCCTTGCCGCCATGCTTTTAGTTATTGAACAGATTCTCAACGGCCTGCAGCTGGGCATCACCCTCTTTCTGATGTCGGCCGGGCTGACGCTGATTTTTGGCATCATGCAGGTCATCAATCTGGCCCACGGGTCGTTTTATATGATCGGCGCCTATGTCTGCGCCACCGTTGCCGCCAGCAGCGGCTCCTTTCTTCTGGGAATGGCAGCGGCTCTTGCCGCGGCGGCCTGCTGCGGCATGCTGGTCGAGTTCGTGGTGCTGCGCCGGCTCTACGGTCGCGAGCATCTCGACCAGGTTCTGGCCACCTTCGGGCTGATCATGTTCTTCAACGAGCTTACCAGGATTATCTGGGGCCGCCAGCCGCTCTATCTCGATGTGCCCCCCTGGCTGGGCGGCAGCATCGAGCTGCTGCCAGGCCTCATCTACCCGCTTTACCGCCTCGCCGTCATAGGCGTTGGAGTTTTCGTCGCCCTGGCCCTGTGGTTTATGTTTTCAAGGACCCGGCTGGGCATGCAGATCCGCGCCGGCGCCTCAAACCGCGACATGACAGCGGCACTCGGGGTCAATATACGCCTGCTCTATACCCTGGTATTCGGCCTCGGCACACTCCTGGCCGGCCTGGCTGGCGTCATGGCCGGCCCGATTCTGGCGGTGGAATCCGGCATGGGCGAGTCCATTCTCATCCTTACCTTCGTGGTCATCGTTATCGGCGGCATCGGTTCCATTCGCGGCGCCGTCGCCGGCGCCCTGCTGGTCGGCATGGTCGACACCCTGGGCCGCGCCTTCCTGCCGACCCTCTTTCGACTGCTCTTCGACAGAGCCACAGCCGACGCTGCTGCCGCCTCGCTTGCCTCCATGGCCATTTATATTCTCATGGCCGTCATACTCGTCTGGAAACCCAAGGGGCTGTTCCCCGCCCACGGCTGATGAACCCGCAATCACGAAAAATAGCGGTCATCACCGCCGGCGCGCTCCTTCTCCTCCTCCTGCCGCCGCTGACGATTCTGGCGGGCCAGGGCTACTTTATCTCGTTGTTCAGCAGAATACTCATCTACGCCCTGGCCGCCGTCAGCCTCGACCTGCTGCTGGGCTACGGCGGCATGATCAGTCTCGGGCATGCCGCCTATGTCGGCATCGGCGCCTATGTGGTCGGTATTTTCTTTTTTCACGCTGCCGAGACCACGCCGCTGCTGACCATTCCCTTCGTCCTCCAGGGCAGTGACAACGGCCTTCTGGTTCTACCTGCGGCTATGCTGGTCTCGGCCGCCTTTGCCCTGGTCATCGGCGCTTTATGCCTGCGCACCAAGGGAATGCACTTTATCATGATCACCTTGGCCTTTGCCCAGATGATCTATTATTTTTTCGTTTCCCTGGAAAAATATGGCGGCGACGACGGCCTCTCGCTCTACTCCCGTTCTTCTCTGCCGCTGATCGACCTTGGCGACGATACCCACTTCTACTATTTCTGTCTGTCGCTGCTTTGTTCTTTTCTTTTTCTGGCCCAGAAACTGGTGCACTCACGTTTCGGCCTGGTTATCCGCGGGGGCAGGGACAACGAGCGCAGGCTCAATGCCCTGGGCATCCACTCATTTTCGTACAAACTCGCCTGTTTCGTCATTGCCGGCGCCGGTGCCGGTCTGGCCGGAGCCCTTCTCGCCAACCAGACAGAATACGTCTCTCCCGGCCTGATGCACTGGACGCTTTCGGGTGAACTGATGGTCATGGTCCTGCTCGGCGGCCTCGGCACCCTCTATGGTCCGGTGCTGGGGGCAGCGGTTTTTCTCCTGATGGAAGAGATGCTGGCCATCTATACCGAACACTGGATGGTCTACATGGGCCCCTTTCTCATACTGGTGGTACTTTTCGCCAAACGGGGACTGTTTGGTCTGATCGTGGGGGAAAAAGGCGGTCATGACTGAAAACATTCTCCAGGTACGCAATCTCAGCAAACGCTACGGTGCCCTCTGGGCCACCAGGGATCTCAGCTTTACTGTCAGACGCGGTCACATTCACGCGGTCATCGGCCCCAACGGCGCCGGCAAGACCACTCTCGTCAACCAGCTCACCGGCGACATCATCGCCGACAGCGGCAGCATTCTCTTCAAAAAGCAGGATATCACCCGCATGCCCGATTATCGTCGGGCGCGGCTGGGCATCGCCAGGTCGTTCCAGATCACCCATATCTTTGAAAACCTCAGCGTCGCCGAAAATATGGCCCTTTCCATATGCGCCCATAACGGGCACAATTTTCGCTTCTGGCGCAACAGCCTCAAGAGTCAGGCCGTTCGCCGCAGGCTTCCCCAGGCTCTGGCAGCTGTGGATCTCGAGCACCGCGCCGATATGCCGGCCAGAGTTCTCTCCCACGGCGAAAAGCGCCAGCTCGAAGTCGGCATGGCGCTCACCGGTGAACCGGAGCTGCTCATCCTCGACGAGCCCATGGCCGGCATGGGGCCCGGGGGTACGGTGGAGCTGTCCAAACTTATCAACAAACTCAAAGGCGGGGTTACCATCCTGCTGGTGGAACACGACATGGACGTGGTCTTTTCCCTGGCCGATATGATCACCGTTTTGGTCTACGGAAAGAATCTGCTCACCGGCGAACCTGAGCGGGTACGCGACGATGCCGAAGTCCGCGCCGCCTACCTGGGAGATGGTAAATGATGCTCAGTGTCAATGCCATAGAAACCTTCTACGGTCAGAGTCAGGCGCTTTTCGGGGCAACACTCGATATCGCCGAAGCCGAGGTGGTCACCCTTCTCGGCAGAAACGGCATGGGCAAAAGCACCACCATCCGCTCCATCATGGGCCTCACCCCCATACGCCGGGGAAGAATCACCTTCGACGGCAAAGAGATTCACCGACTGCCGAGCTACGCCATTGCCCGCCAGGGCCTGGGACTTGTTCCCGAAGGCAGACAGGTCTTTGCCAACCTTACCGTCCGCGAGAATATTCTCGTCACTGCCGCCAATTACACCAAACGGCCATCCCCCTATGTCATCGACGATATTCTCTCTATCTTTCCTCGTCTGGGCGACAGGCTCAACCATTTCGGCAACCAGCTCTCGGGCGGCGAACAACAGATGCTCGCCATCGGCAGGGCCCTGATGATCAACCCCAGACTGCTTATCCTCGACGAAGCCACCGAAGGCCTGGCACCGCTGGTCCGCCAGGAAATATGGCGTGGCCTCACCATACTCAAGAACAAAGGTCTGGCTATTCTCGTGGTTGATAAAAACATCAAGGCCCTGATGAAAATCGCCAGACGTCATTATATTATGGAAAAAGGCGAGATTGTCTGGAACGGTACCACCGAGGAGCTGGAGAACGATCCGCAAATCCAGTCACGGTATCTGGGGGTGTAGTAACCCTCTTTCGACGGTTCCTCTCTTGGAAGTACCGGTGAAAAGATATCTAAGCCATGACGAATACTCCCGCAATCCTCTCTCGGGTACACCTTCCTCTCACCGCATTGAGAAAAAGCCTTGTGCCGAAACACCCTCGCTGCCCTTGCTCCTTGACGAGATACTCAGAGATGGAATACTATCGCAATAGAATTTTCACATGAGCCGGTGGTGCTCAAATAGTCAAAAACTCTGATGAAACGGATTGTTACATGAGAAAGTTTTCTGTAAGTACACGATTAACAGCTCTTCTCTGCATCATCCTGTTATTTGGTTTTCTTACCACCAATATTGTCAATTATAATGTTTCCAGGGACCTTGTCAGAGAAAGCATCATTGGCGACAGTCTGCCGCTTGCCAGGGATAACATCTATTCAGAAATACAGCGGGACCTGATGCGTCCGATTTTTGTTTCTTCGCTGATGGCCAATGATACCTTCCTCAAGGACTGGGTGATCAACGGTGAAACCAACCTGGCGAGCATCACCCGATA
>CAKZOA010000386.1 GCA_937132035.1 uncultured Desulfobulbaceae bacterium
GGAATACTTGCATTGAGCGACAGTCCGGAGGAGGACGAGATTACGTTTCCTGCTCTATTGAGCGAAAATCAGCCAAACGTTTCTTCATCGATGTTGATAATGACAAAGATGATGTCATCCTGAGGCGGCCTCCCGTCAAGAAACAGCTCGATCTCGTCATTGATGTGTTCGATAATGGTTTCGGGAGCACCCTCGCTGTGGATCCCCCGCCACCCATGCACCGTCACTGCCTATGACAATCAGTTTTTTTCCGGTTATATGTCGGCCAGACTGCTGACATATCGGAGACCGTCGTCCACCCCCATTGCCGTGAGAAACAGGAAGGTCGGAATGAGAACCAGACTGTTTAGAACCACCATCTGATACCGGCAATGGTGGAGAAGACGTTGGTATCCTCACCTTCTGCCTCGGCGAAGTCGGCCGTGTCACCCAGTTTTCTGTTCCAGGCGATACCGATGTACGGGGCAAATTCTCGGCTGAGTTCATAGCGCAACCGCAGACCGAGCTCAATGCCGCCCAGTCCCTGGCCGACGCCGTACTCTTCCACCTCCTGGACTGCAGCGCTCAATTCCAGACGCGGCTGCAGAACGAGCCGCTGGGTGAAGAGGATATGGTATTCCGCCTCCAGAGTTGCCGAGACATCGCCGTCCTCGCTCAGGTAGGCGGTGGCGTCGATCTCGAACTCGTAGGGCGCCATTCCCTGAACGCCGAAGGCGGCAAAACTGCGGTCGGGATCGGGTTTGAAGTCGTGCCTCAGACCTGCCCGAACATCCCAGAAGGTGGCGACATTACGACTGTAAAACAGCTCCATGCCGATTTCCTCGAACTCCTCCGGATCGAGCAGATATTCCCCTTCGCTCTCAAGGTAGAGCTTGTTGTAATCGCTGCCTACCCAGGCCTGCATATCCCACAGCAGCAGATCACTGCCTTCTCTGGCCTGGTATTCGAAGCGATCCGCCTGGATCATGGCGAATATCTGGTTGTCGTGCACGGGAATAACCCCAAAGTTAGAGGCCGGACCGGACTGCTGATCATCGGCGTATTTTCGAATCTCCTTTCCGGCGGGTGGCGGCTTGGCTTCACTGTAACCTTCGGGAAAGGATGAGCTGGTAGCGGCATTCTGCGCCGCTGAGGCAGAGACACAGAAAAGGAGTATCTGCAGTACGATAAGGGTGCGTTTCATTCTCGTTTCCTCCTGGTATCAGGCGACGCGGACGACCTGGAACATTCCGGCTTCCATATGGTAGAGCAGGTGGCAGTGAAAGGCCCAGTCACCCTTCTCGATGGGGGTAATGAGCGCCGAGAGCACCTCGCCGGGTTTGGAGAGGATGGTGTGCTTGAAAGGCAGCTTCTCGGCGCCGTTTTCGAGCTGCATCCACATGCCATGGAGATGAATGGGGTGATCCATCATGGTGTGGTTGACGAGAAACAGCCGCAGCCGCTCGTTGTGACGAAACAGATAGGGACCGGGATGCTCGGTGAATTTCCTGCCGTCGAAAGAGAACATGTACCGCTCCATGTTGGCGGTGATGTTGATGGTCATTTCGCGATCCACCGTCTCCGCATAGGGTTGGGGGGCATCGGAGACCAGGTCTTCGTAAGTCAGTACCCGCCAGCCGTCGTCGCCAAGACCGAGACCGGGCTCATCGAGACGGTAGCGTGGATTCATAACCACCATGGCGACATTCGACCGGTTGCCCTCGGGCCGGAAGGGTGCCGGACCATTGGGACCTGGGATGCGCGGATCGTGTTCCATCATCTTTTTGGCTTTGCCCATATCACTGTGGCCGGTGGACCCATGTTGCTTGGCAGAGTTGCCCATTGAACCGTGGTCCATTGAACCGTTGTCCATTGAACCGTGATCCATGCCGCCGAACATGCTGTCGTCCATCATGCCCATGCCGATATCGTCCAGGCGTCTGGCCAGCCTCGGCCGCAGGGGAGGAATCTCGGACTCCATCCCCGGTTCCGGAGCCAGGGTTCCTCTGGTATACCCGCTCCGGTCGAGCGATTCGGCAAAAAGCGTAAAGGCCTTATCCTGCCTCGGCCGGACCAGCACATCGTAGGTTTCCGCCACACCGATGCGAAATTCATGGATGGAGACAGGCCGCACTGGTTTACCGTCGGCCATGACGACCTCCATATCGAGACCTGGAATGCGGACGTCATAATTGGTGGTGGCCGAAGCGTTGATAAAACGCAGCCGGATGGTCTCTCCGGGATTGAACAGCCCCGTCCAGTTCATATCCGGCGAATGGCCATTCATAAGAAAGGTATAGGTGGCACCGGTGACATCGGCAAGGTCCACCGGACTCATCCGCATCCTTCCCCAGGCCATCCTCTCGCCAAGAGTCGCTTTAAAGCCACGCCGTTCGACATCTTCGAGAAATTCACCGAAGGTTCGCTGCTGGTAGTTGTAGTAATGCCCGGCGATATTGATATGACGAAAAATCGTCTCCGGATCCTCGAACGACCAGTCCGAGAGTACTACCGGATAGTCGCGATCGTAGGAGAACGGCTCATCATCTTTCGGGTCGATGATTAGCGGACCATAGGCGCCGGTCTGTTCCTGGAAACGTGAATGGCTGTGATACCAGTAGGTACCGGACTGTTTGACCCGGAAACGGTACTCATAGGTGTCGCCTGGCTTGATACCACTGAAATTGATGCCCGGCACGCCGTCCATGGCAAAAGGGACCAGCAGACCATGCCAGTGGATTGAGGCATGATCGGTATCATGCAGGTTATTGGTGACATTGAGCTGAACCTCGTCGCCTTCGCGCAGGTGGATGAGCGGGCCGGGAACGGTTCCGTTGATGGCCGTAAAGACTCCTTCGCGGCCGTCTACCAGGATGGGGGTGTACTCCAGGGCAAGATCGTACTGTTTTCGTGTCGCCATCTTGCTGGCATCGCCGCCTGCCGCCATCGACCATGCCGGCAGGGGCAGGACGCTCTGTAAACCGGTGGCGCAGAGTCCTGCACTGCTGGCTATGAGAAAATCACGCCTGTTGAGAAATCTGTTTTCGGTCATGCTGTTCTCCTTCCCCGTTAGGCATTATTGAAAGGTTTGAATCGAACTGAAAGACACATTGGCAATGCCGCCTGTCGGCTAACTCACTATGCTATCAAATATAACTGTATCATACAGCCGAAATATTTTTAAGGAATGTGTCATGAACACACTCTCGCTACTTTCAAAATGTCTCCGACGCAGAGCAGGCTACTCAGATCTTTTAAGCTGTTTTCCGTACATCTCAAGAGGTAAGAACACGGATGGTAAACCCCGAGAAATCTGTCCGAGGTCATCGGTTTACGGTGGACCTGTTAAGTAGATACAGAAATGCAACCGGTGAAGAGATGTACAGACAAGGTTAAGTGGCACCCTCGACTCCACCTGGAACTTCTCTTTTTGAAAAATTGAGATAAGGGCTTAATTCGGTTTACGGGAATAAGGCCAACATTAGCTCTCTTGCCTGATGTAGTAACCTGACAGGAAACATCTTCAATCTGGTTTCAAACGGTAATTTTAAATTGGTTGTGGATATCTCAAGTTTACGTCATGATATTGAACGATTTTTCAATATTGTAGTGACTACTTTCCCTTCAATCGCGGCTAAAAACAATATGTTTATATTTAATCTGAACCTGATAATCGTGCTGAATGCTCAACCAACCAGAAATATTTACTTTGTAATTCATCTCTTCTGGTGATAACGAAACTGCTGTTATCACTTTGTAAATAATCTTTTTTATACAGCTCTATTGCCTTTTTAGCTGTTTGAATAAACGAATTAGTATTTAATTTGGACGCTAAGGCTTTTTCTGCTTCCCCGGTTAATCTCTCAAATGACCAAACGTCGACCCAGCACACTCTATCATTCAACGTTAATTCACCAGATTGAAAAATTAACGCGTTTTTAATGCTGAGAATCTTGCGAAGCCTATGTAGAGTAGTTTGGAAATTTTGGTGCTGAAAATCACCATCTGCATCTGGCCATAATCTATCTGAAATTAAAGATTTTGATACTTTTCTACCACCAAGGGTAATGAGCAACTTTAGCAGCTCAATTGGCTTATGTTGAGTTTTCCCTGTTGATTTTAAAGTTTCACCATTACAAACAATTTCAAATCTACCTAGGCAGTAAATTCGTATAGGCCAAGGCCATTCTTCAGTTAATATTGGAGGTGATAATGGAAACAACTTTCTCTGTTGTATTAGAAATTTAGCGTATTCAATTTCTATGTTATTTTCCAATGCGTTCTTGCATAATTCAGCCATTGGCAGTGGCCGCCAAAATGGGGTGTTAATATATCCATTTTTTCTACCAAGTTTTAAAGCTTCTTTTAATGCCACTAAAGCATCTTTCTTATCATTCTCATCAAATTCAAATTCAGCTTTTAATAGCAAACAAGTAAACTCCATTTGTTGAACATTCAAATTGTTGCATCCTTCGATAGCCTCATTAAGGATTTTTTTTGCTTTATTAATTTGTTGGGCATTATAAAAGGAAATTGCTCTTGCCAGATAAGCTACTATCATTAACTCGGGGTTGCCTACGACCTCTCCAAGATTAACTGCACGTTCACTTTGAGCTATTGCTTTATTAGACTGATTATCAAGTATATAATACCAAACCTTACTTATGTGATAGAGTTGTTTGACATAAGCTCCTGCAAATTCTATTTGATCCTCTAACCGTTTGAGATATTTCTTTGCTAAGATGAGATTCCCATCGCTAAGAGCTCCGCTAGCTCCGTTAATCATGACAACATATGAGATTATATGAACGCCAGTTTCTCTTGCTATGTTTAAAGCATCATTTGCAGATTGCTGGCAAACATCAAATTGACCAATACGCCAAGCGAGTAACGCTTCAAAATTTTTAAGTGTAATAAGCTCTATTGGTGCCATTTCCCTTGCTTTGGCAATATTACGAAAAGTTTCTAAATAAAGCTGTACCTCGTTAAGTGATCCAGCTAGAATACGTTCTAAAATCAATGCATTTAATAATTGGGCTTTCAGTGGATCATTTACTTGTTTGTTCGGACTCTGGTCAAGTATTGTAATAGCTGAACTGCGCCATTTCTCTGCATTGGGGTGATTGGGTTTCCTCAGAGCAATTGCAGTTAGCATCACCATAGTGATGCGAGCTTCAATCTCATCTGTTGGAAAATCTATAAAATCACCACAGAGTTTTTCTACTTTCTCTATCCAAAGATCATAATAGACGAAAGTATCGAATCTGTAGGTCAACGCTTCTCCCATTCCACTTAAAGTTAGAAAAATTCCTGGAAGATTCTTAATTTTTTCAAAATATTGAAGTGCATTGGAAAAATAATATCTTGCATCTTCAGGAGAGTGCAGCATTAGAGACATTCCTGACCAGAACAGAAGCATTGGATCTTTTAAAATAACTTCTTGCGGTATACTTTGAAGCCAGTCTTGAAGAGTAGAAAAGCGACCCTGCTTTAATAGTTCTGGTGCCTGCTCAGTGATGAGATTACTCAACATGAGCCAGTTTTCAGCCCCAATGAATAACTGAGCACTCTCTTCTTTTAAATCGTTTTCCATCAAGATTGATGCTGCACGATTTAGAATATCTTGGATCGAATCAAGAGAAATAGTGTCATAGCAGCGATGTCTTAAAAACTCTTTAAAAAGTTGATGGAATTGAAATACTCTTGTGTGACCACTTTGTTGGCTGATAAATAAATTTGACTTATAGAGTTTTATAAATTCAGAAAAAGCATCCTCATACTCACACACGTGATTAATTAGACTCTCGCTAATAAAAGGTAATAATGATGCTTTTAACAATATATCTTTCTTGTTTTGTTCAAGATTTTGAAATATCTCTTCAGCAAAATAGTTAAAAATCCTCTCTCTTGACTCTTCTCCAATTATAAAGGAATGAGAATCGCGTTTATGAAAATCCATAGTTCCTGAGACTAATTGTAATCCAGCAGCCCAACCATCTAACTCTTTGTGGACAAAGCTTTGCTGTTCTTGATCAATCTTAATGCCAAAATTTTTGGTGATATCATTGAACTCCTCACGAGTTAGACGAATATCTTTCCATCCTATTAGGCCCATTTCCCTGTTGGCGATTAACTTTGCAAATTGCTTCGGAGCCTCTTCTCGACTAATGAAAACTATTGATACTTTTGGATCCAGTCGGGATATCCCTGCTACAATGGCACTGAAGATGTGTGAGTCTTTTTTGATTTCCTGACAATTGTCAAAAACCAGTATGCTCTTTTGTTGCAGATTATAAGAGTAGTTTGAGAAATAATTCCTGCTAAATTCTTGTATTCCAAGCATATATTCAGGTGTGAGATGAGGAAGTGGTACTTTTTCTCCATCATCGCTTAAATTGTTTGTAGCACCAAGAAAATGAAAAAAACTGGCTAAGTCATTATCACTTTCATCGATCTGGTACCATATCCACGGATTTTTCCTAGAATCAATATATGAATTGACTAAAGTAGTTTTACCAGAACCCCCTGGCCCAGAAATCCAAAGAATCTGAAGGGATCTTAACCGGTCTATTATTTGAAAAAGTCTTTCTCTAAGTAAAACAGGAGGCAAATGAGGACGAATGATTTTGGTCGGATGTAAGATTTGTTTCATAGATGCCCATAGAGTTGATTTTTTTCTCCAGACAGTGTGTGCTTAATCCTTAAATTAGGTATTTCCTTATGTATAATAGTATGTTGTTGAGCTTGCTTAATCATTTTCAAAACTATTTCGAATTTGCAAAAAAACCGGAATCTGTAAGCAATCTGTAAGCAACAAACTGTTAGAATATATTTCAAAGCCCCAATTCACTGATAACTAAATTATAATCAACCGGAAGGTGAGTGAAGAAAATTACTTCCACTATTTTTTATAACCTTCCGACCTCTCGCTGTCTATCAAAAAAAATGAGCAGCAAAATACGTCTTAGTGGTGGAATTGTTTACTGTAGGTTCACTCATTAAATAAGGAGGTCATGATGATAACAGACTCTAATGTATTGATATTCTCACTCTATATTATACCAGTTGTATTGCAAATTATTCTCCCTCTTTTGATGTTGTGTTGTTGGCTCTTGTTTAAATTTTTTAATATATTAATGCATGGCAGGGTTGTAGATATCATTAGTAGTACCGCGCTACCTTCTCCCAAAACGCTACAAGATAATGGGGTCTTGCGTCACACTTAATTCTATCTGGCAAACCATATTAGCTATTAGCAATACAAGCTATCAGTTGAAATGGAAGCCCTCGAAAAGAAAGGTATATGACAGTATCTTCCTTGTTCTATTTCATGATAATGAGAAGATAATTTCAGTTGGTGAAAAGCAATGATTTCTCGAGACGTGTGCGGTGAAGTAATTAAATTTGATTCTTGTGGGTATGGGAGAAATAAAGATTGTCCCAATTGCGGTAATCAGGTCTCAGCAGAGACGTATTTTCAAAAGACAAAACGCTGCTTGGCTTCTGTTTGTCGAAATTGTGGAAAGTCTTTATATCCAGAGAAATTGTGCCAGTGTTCTAAATAGAGGATAAATGCAGTAATTGGATATTTTTTAACCTTAGTTTAATCAAAAAACCATACACCTACCCTATGCCTTTCTTGAGGGCCACATCAGATAGGTAAGCACATTGAGAGGTTCGAAAAAATACATCTATACAGCTGATAACTTCACCGTGTATTGGATATGATGGGCAAGCAATATCCCCGGAAGGTCTGCTTCCACTCTGCCCCCTAGAACTGAGGCTATGATTTTGAGAATATTGGTCTATATCTGCTCACTACTTTGCCTGTTAGCGGATACGGACGCACAGGCAAAGCCCCCTCTTTCGATCTATAGTCATAATTTAGTCAGCAATATCCTTCGAGTAGATGTCGAAGGGGAGCGGTTGGAAAGGGTCGTAGCTTATATTAATTCCCATTTTGACGCCAATATAACTCTTTCCCCAGCAGCCATGGGGATTGTTGTTTCAGCCAGATGTGAGTCGGTCTGGTTAAACGTCCTAACTTATATTTGCTCTCAGAATAACCTTGAGATGGTAAGGCAAAACGATGGATTATATTTGCGATTGAAGCAAGTAACTATACCAGATTCCTATTCAAGTAATTCCCCAAAATAATTCAGTAGATCTGGCAACTACCAAGCTCACTTATTCATTATTAGGTGATTGTATATGCTATACATCATTGTTCTTTTGGTCCTCTTTCAGTTGTCGGTGCCCTTAACGGTCCATGCATATAACGGAGATTGTTATTTACCCGGTGTGCTGATAGAATATTCAAACGAGTATGACTATGAGTGCGCCTGTGCGGCAATACGAGAAACTCGTCATTTCCTCGAACAGTACCCTATCCAACTAGACCAGATACTTTACATCCGTTTTAAGGACAACCTATACATTAACCATTACAATGAGCATGGAACGTATATTCTTACAGAAGAAGTTACAGGAAGCTATGACAGGATGGACGGTACAATATTGATGTTATCCATGGGAAGCAGGGCCACACATATTCCTTCTTTCCTTGGAACAGAGGTGACCAAGGAGATTTACATCTCTATGATTGCCCATGAAATCGCTCACAGCTATCTTGACAGCCACCACCTGAAAAGTAATAGTTTCTTGCCAGACAGAGCAACCCATGAGTTTTTTGCCTATACTGTCCAATTTGAGGTATTGACTGAGTCCACTCGAAAACATCTGCTCGACCACTGGCGCGAATATAAATTTGGTAGTAACGAGGCTATCAACTCCATTGTTTATCTCGGCCATCCTGATCGTTTTGGTGTCATGGCTTATCGCTATTCTAGGACGCACCAGAGTATGAAACAGATAATTGCTGGTAAGTTCATTTCTGGAGACTACATGATCTCCCAGGAAGAGGCTGATCATGACGTTCCAAGCCCGAGAAAAAGACTCGCTAAAGCTCGTTGGTAATCTAAAAGTCACGTCACTCTATTATAACAAGAGATTACGAACTATTACTATCTGTTGCACTTGTGTTGATTACAGGTTGTGATTGACGGGACGAACCTCTGAATCCTTGTTTTCAGCTTTTGTTGAGATGAACTACTGATCCTTTTCGGAAATAACATCAGATCGGGGTAATTAAAAGGTGATTTGCAGCTAAAAAAGATTGAGATTAGGCGTCTGGGGGCATGAACTTAACCTTACCCATAATTTTCGTGGATCATTAACATGCGACTACAGCCTCTGACTTTTGCTTCTTATTCATGAGTGAGAATTATCAGTTTTCGCTCTCACCCTTGTTCCATTGAGTTCAGCGATACAGCAGTATTCCCCCGGCAATACGCATTTACCACTAGCGTTTGTCTCGAAAGCATGCAAATGGGTTCACCTGTGGACCTGAAAATGGTGCAATATTTCTGGGGACATCTGGAGCTAAAAACCTACCTGTGAGCCTGGTTGCTGCTCAGGAAGAACCTTAAGTAGGAAAGGCCGGAACTTGGCTATGACTACCATTGGAAATATTCTGCTGGGACTACTTGATCATGCTACATCATCGGTCACGGGTATTTTTGAAAATGATTGCGACTTTTGCTTTATTTGCTTGCATTGTGCTATAATGTAAGTAAATAAAGCAAAAGAGGGAGGTGAAATCATGCCATCAGTCACTGTCAGAAACGTACCGGATGAGGTTCATCGCGCTTTGCGGGTTAGAGCCGCACAGCATGGACGAAGCGCCGAAGCTGAAATTCGTGAGATACTGGAAAATGCTGTCCAGCCGGAAGGAAGGGTAAAACTTGGTTCTTTACTTGCCAGCATTGGTCGTAAAATCAATTTGAGCGATGATGAATTTTCGATTCTAGAACAGAGTCGAGATAAATCTCCGGCCAAACCATTGGAATTTGAATGATACTGTTGGATACAAATGTAATTTCTGAACCTTTGCGTCGTGCTCCTGAACCCCGTGTTATTAACTGGATTGATGCACAATCACTAGAAACGCTCTATTTATCAGCAATCACTGTGGCAGAACTGCGTTTTGGAGTAGCAAACCTTCCGGTTGGAAAGCGGCGAGAAGAACTGCAAGCCAGTCTTGAAAACCAAATTTTGCCGCTGTTTGCGGGACGTGTGCGTCCGTTTGATATGGACTGCACGACCGCTTATGCTGAGCTCATGGCCAAAGCTAGATCTATCGGCTTAGCAATTGCTGCAGCAGATGGATACATTGCGTCTATTGCAGCGACTAACCGATTTACCGTTGCGACACGAGATGTAAGTCCGTTCCAAGCCGCAGGTGTTAACGTTATCAACCCTTGGGAGTGATTAGACTGTCTTTGGAAACCTAAATGCTGCAGGTACTCCATTTCTTACCAGTTCTTTGTGATTACTAGATTCTACCCTCTCAGGAATACTCTTAATTTGCCTGTTTTCTTAAATGGTTATGATTGCCTCATGCAATCTCTCTTTTTTCTTCCATAGGGATCTGCGAGAGGATGGTCGGGTAACAAGCCGTTCTCTTTCAATTAGCAACTGCACCGCGATTATTCGAACAGCTTGACAACTATAATGGACCCCATTATAATATGATCCATGATAAGAACCTTTAAGTCTGCTGGTACTGAAGATATTTTTGATGGTGTGGCATCTCGAGAAGCTCGAAAATGCTGTCCTCAATCTATTTGGCCGGTTGCTCGTCGAAAGTTGGATCAAATTAACCGGGTTCGAGAGATCAATGAACTTAATGTACCTCCAGGTAATCGACTGGAGCGCTTGCAAGGCGACCGGCAGAATCAATACAGTATCCGCATTAACCAACAATACAGAATTTGCTTTAAATGGGAGGAAGGCCATGCCTACGAGATCGAAATCACAGATTATCACTGATGTTGGACGACGGCTGCCTCGTAATCGCCCCCCGACACATCCGGGGGAAATGCTTTTAGAGGAATTTGTTAAGCCACTTGACCTTACACAAACAGAACTTGCTCGTCTTCTTGACGTCTCCTACCCTCGTCTGAACGAAATTATCAAAGGCAGGCGCTCGGTAACTCCAGATACTGCATTGCGGCTGTCTCGTGTTTTGGGTATGTCCGCGGATTTCTGGCTAGGTTTGCAACAGGATTGGGATCTTTGGAATGCCATGAACAGCCCTGAGGCAAAACAGATTAATCGACTGAAGCCATTTACAAGAGATCAGCATTCTTTTGCATAACTATTTCTGCATCTAACAGGTATTCCGCTGTCGTCTATGCAGATTTAGATCGGAGAGTATTGTTTTTCCATCTTCCTTTTGTACTGAAGAGTCTTTGGTTATCTCGGATCTGCCGTTGCTCCATTTTTGATCAATCTTGTCTGATTGGCCAACCTACCCTCTCAGGAAACATCTGCACCCTGTAGTGTCATTTTATCACCTAATACTGCCAATTCGAATCTTTACAGATACGATCTTACTCGTTTCAATGCAAAATCATAAACCGGTTCGCTTTTAAAACTCAAGAATTGGTAAATCCTGGGCCACATCCTATTTGACATATTGTAATCGAACGATTACAATTCAGTGTATGTATACAGTCAAAACACTACCAGAATTTGATAAATGGCTGGACCGCATAAAAGACCGCATTACACGGCTTCGCCTAAGCCGTCGTCTTGATAAAGCCCAGCGGGGAAATCTCGGCGATGTAAAGCCTGTGGGCGAAGGCCTTTTCGAAATGCGGGAGCACTTCGGTCCGGGCTGGCGGATGTATTATACCAAGCGAGGTGATACGTTAATCATCATGCTTGGCGGTGGAGACAAGGGCAGTCAAGAGAGGGATATCGCCACAGCCAAAGAGCGTGAAGCTACGCTGGAGGATTGAATTATGAAAAAACACATTGCCGACTTACCAGATTTCGATATGGCTCAACAGCTGAAGAGCGAAGAAGATATTGCTGCTTATATCACGATGGTGATTGAGGATGGTGATGCAGCTGAACTGGCCCATGCTTTAGGAGTAGCAGCCAAAGCTCGGGGTATGAGCGAAGTTGCAAAATCTACAGGCATAACCCGTGAAGCTCTGTATAAAGCGCTAAAACCAAATGCCAAACCTCGATTTGACACAATCAATAAGGTGTGTGCAGCCCTCGGTGTCCGTTTGGTAGCTCGGCCTACTCAATCTCAGTGAAAGGGTATCGCCCCGATTCAGCAAGAACAGGTTTTGTTACGTGTTCTTTGGTTATGGTGCGAGATTAGTTATGCTGTGTCTTTTCTTCTTTGTTTTTCTTCCCGCTTTTTAAAGTTGTAAACTTTTGTCTCTTCTTTCTACTTTTTCTTTGGATTTTCTTCTTTTTCTTCCGTTTTTCCGTCGATAATAACGGGAAAGTCTCATAACGGACGAAAGGCCCGAAGCTGCAACTTCGGGCCTTTCTCTAGACATCCCGTAAATACGGAAGCCCATCAAGCTCTTTCATCTAATCACGGCTTTCGTTTTTGTTCAAGACGGAAGAATGGAGATTATCCTACTCAAGGCTGTGCCATGCAGATGCTGTGGCAGGATTTTTTACATTTGCCGGAGCTGCTGGCGTGGACAGGCATATTGCAGTGATCCTTGTCGGCAATATGCCCAGAGAGAAACTCACCGCTTAGCCCAGCAAAGATATCGTCAGACAGAAAAAGGTCGGGAAGCCCACCGGCAAGCTGAACGAAGACGCAGGATGCAAGTTTCTGAAAAAACCGTGGCTGATGCATCTTCAACAGTCGTAATTACGTATGATAAATTACCTCAAGATGACCCGTTTATTGTCCCCCGTTGTCATTTTTGTGGTGGAAAGGGCGTTGTCGTAGAACATTTCCCCCGACGTGGATACGGACGACGGGGTTCAGGAGCCTATCGCAAACCATTCTGAGTCCCAGGAGGAGCACATGACCAGCAGAAAACCCCTTGTCGGTGATCGCATCAGAACAATAGAAGGAAGCTTCGCCTGGATCGGTCATCGCTTTCTGCGGGGTGGGTATTTCACCAGCCTCGGTCACCATGAGCTGCTCCTGTATTTGTTCCTGATCCTTGTGGCCGACCGCCAGGGACTTTCCTATTACCACTATGACAAGATCTGCTCTTTGCTTGGGATTTCTTTAGATGACTACATCGTTGCCCGCAACCTGCTGATAGACAAAGATTTGGTCGCCTTCGACGGCATTTTTTTCCAGGTTCTTTCTTTGCCGCGAAGCCCTGTAATCCAATCCGCCAAAGTGCTTCAAAACCAGGATGATATGAAGACATTTGACAGGGCCACGATTGAGCAAATCATGAAGAAACAACTCAACCGTGACCATGAATGATAAAGACTCTGAAAGGCTCTCACTGGCAGTTGAGCAATATCTTTTGCAACGGATAGAACAGGGATACCGGGATACGGACATCATCTCTCAGAGCACAATACTGCTGGATTTTCAGGTCTTTGTAAAAAAACGAGTGAAGGAATGGGATGCAATTTTTACCCTCGAAATATTGCAGGAATTCATGCATACCGGCAATGACATCAGTAGGCGACAAGGGGCTGTCCGGGGATTGGCAAACTTCCTGTACCAAGAAAAACGTATCCCCCGACCCATTCCGAGAAAATCAAGAGCAACATTGTCCAAAATATTCCAGGACTATCTACATTATTGCACGACAGCCCGCTATGATACTCAAAAAATGGTAGAGCATATACGGCGGATTCTTGAAGCATTCAACCAATATCTCAAACGCAATAATCTCAAGCTTTCAAAAGTAACTATAGAGCAAATTGACACCTTTGATCAGGAGTATAATGCACCGTATGCCCGGCAGAGCCAGAAATTAAACCGTAACTGTTTCAGGGGTTTTCTGAGGTACCTCTACCATGATCGTCATGTGATCAAGCGAGACTTTGCAACATTACTCGAGGTGCCGCGAATGTACCATCAGACAAAGCCGCCTTGCTTCCTGCGTCCTGGAGAAATCCAGCAACTTTTTGAAAGTATGACCAACACAACCCCTTCAGGATTACGGGCATATGCGATGGTTCATATAGCCTACACGATGGGATTGAGACCACAGGAAATCAGCAAATTGACCTTGGATGATATCGCTTTCGGCAAGGCCGAAATGCGCGTACGATACCGCAAAGCCGGTTCACCGGTCACGATGCCAATTCCGCAGAAAACGCTGAAAGCCATTGCGGCCTACCTGGTCGGAGGTCGGCCGGAAAACAATTGCCGGGAACTCTTTTTGCAATGCCACCGCCCGTTCAACCCTGTCAAGTCATGGAATGTTTGCTCTGCAATAAAAAGCTGTATGAGAAAAGCCGGTCTACCTGAAGAGGCCACCACCTATTGGCTGAGACATAGCCATGCGCAACATTTACTGGAAGCCGGGGCGTCGATCTTTGAGATCAAGGAAATGCTTGGTCATGAGGACATTGAAGCGACCAACGCGTACCTCCATATTCATCTCAAACTCATGAGGAGGGTTATCCTTGGCGAACCCGTTTAAAAGCTTTCTGGCTCCGCAGATGGAACAATACGGTGAATATCGGCAAAGCCTTGGTTATACCGCAACAGCAATAACCTGGCTGAGACTGCTTGATCGTTACCTGGTAATGGAAAATGTGACCACACTCAAGGTCCTGACACCTCTGTTTTTTATAAAAATGCGAACAGATCTGGCGATAGACCAGAATACAATAAACCAGGTGATTGATGGGTTGCGCGGTTTCTTTCAATATCTCGTGCGGATCAAGTTCTGCCAGGCTAATCCTCTTACCGGAGTTCCCCGTTTCAAGAGAAACAACATCATCCCCTTTATTTTCTCCGAACATGAGACTGAGCAGCTGCTTGAAGCCGCCTGGCAACAGGTTCGCAGGGAAAATAAACAGTCTTTTCTGGGTGACATGAGTTGTTGCATGGCCCTGCAGCTTTTGGCCCGCTGCGGTTTGCGGATATCTGAACCCCTGCGATTAAAAGTGAGTGATTTCAGATTTGACGAGAGAACAATCTACATAAGAAAGACAAAGTTCCGCAAGGATCGGCTCATCCCCATTCCCATGGACGTGGCAAACTATGTGTCGGATTATCTTCAGCTTCGCAAGACCTTGCTGCCCGCGGATAATCAAAACCTATATCTTCTGGCCTGCAATCCCACCAAAGGTTTACATGCCCAGCGTATTCGCAACTATTTCCACCAGGCAAGAAAAGAGATCGGGCTCACCCAAACCAAACAGGTTATAGGCAATACCAACATCAGCGCCCCTACACCGCATTCGTTGAGACATTCTTTTGCAGTCAATACCCTCAGGCGGGTAAAGGAACGAGGCGATTCTCCACAAAACGCTTTGCCTGTTCTTGCTGTATACATGGGGCACAGAATGTACTCCTACACTGTCTACTACCTTAAACTGACCGATGCGGACCAACACAGAAATCTCATTGATTTCATGACCAAGTACCCATTTAGCCCATGAAACTTGTCAGCTGTGTTCACCATTTTTTTGAGCAATATCTGCCACGGATCAAAGGATACGGGCCCAACACGATCAAGGCCTATCGTGATGCATTCTCTCTCTTTCTACCCTTTGCCAGAGATACGCTTGATGTGCCCATAAACTCTTTGCAGCTTGAGCAACTCACCCCGGAGTTAATTGTGGACTTTCTTGGTTGGTTGGAAAAAGAGCGGGGAAACAGCACCAGAACTAGAAACCACCGATTGGCGGCCATACAGTCTCTGGCCAAGATGATCCTCTATAAGCATCCAGAAAAAAGAGATATTACGACGAGAATACTGAATATTCCCTGTAAGCGTTACCACAGGAATATCATCGGCTATCTTAAACAAGAAGAAATTCTGGCAGTGCTGGAATCCGTTAATATCAACTCAGCGCAAGGCTTCAGGGATTATACCATACTCAATTTGCTTTTCGATTCTGGTGCCAGGGCCAGCGAAGTGGCTACACTTGATCTCGACTATTTTGATCCACAGCAGAGGTCATTGGTCATTCTCGGCAAAGGTGGTCACTTCAGGATGATAACCCTTTGGCCAAAAACTGTTGATCTTCTCTCCAGATATGTCGAAAAATATCGAGTTGCTCCGCATATTCTCTATAGGAACCGTCTGTTACTAAATCAGCGTGGAAAAGAACTTACCCGACACGGAATATATCGGCTTTGTCGGAAATATCTGGAAAAAACCTTGCCGGAAAAGCGGTTGAAAGACCTTAATCCTGCTCATAGCTTCAGGCATTCCTGTGCGGTCAATATGCTTCTGGCGGGACACCCCATATCAGATATCAAAAACCGTCTCGGTCACGAAAGCATTAAATCAACTATGATCTACCTGCACCTCGATATAGGTCAACGAAAAGGAATCCAGAAAAAGTTCATCGATCATACACAATCTTTGCTCAACCAGGATGATAAGGTTGATGAACTAATCGACTGGGAAAACAAGGAGGAAATTCTAGACTGGCTCGATAGCCTTTAGGGGAAGTCCGGTCTCAGTAAAGTTGATGGGCAGGTAATGAATGAGTAGATTTATTATGTTGCATGGAAAAGAGGAATCTTTCTCGAATATGGCAGAAATGCTTGAAATGAAAGAAAATAAGGTAATAATAGGTGTTTGTGTGGATATCGGTGTTATTTCGAACAGATAGGCCGACTCGCAACATAACTTTGGAAACCTAAATGCTGCAGGTACTCCATTTCTTACCAGTTCTTTGTGATTA
>CAKZOA010000387.1 GCA_937132035.1 uncultured Desulfobulbaceae bacterium
TTCAAGGTAACACTTTCTTCCTCAAAACGAAGGAGGAATCATGGAGCCCAAGAAGGCAATTCAGTTCCTGAATGAAGGTTTGGCATTCTATACTTCTGAAGTAGATTGGCGGCGTCGGGCCGCAGCTGAAATCGCCCCTGCGCTAGCCTCCTATGACAATGCAATCAAGGATTCCATTGGTCTTAGACTGCAGCGCCGGTTACCGGAGGATCTAGTTAAAGAGGTGGTAAGTTGCATGTCGATGCACCGCGATTATTCAGTACAATTTTAACCTCATCCATCAACCGCCAGGACATTGATGACCCTGGGTCCATGATTGTTGGAAAAAAGGCCTTGCGAAATTTCAACTCATCTCTGCTTCTTTTCCAAAAATAACTATTTTGATTCTAAAGAATTACCTGTCATGAACTCTCAACTACCTAAAGGAGGTTGAGAGTTCGCTTTAACTTAAACGGTCAAAACATTGTCTAGTTGCAAATGCTACAAATTATTTTGAGAACTTTGTTTTCGTATCTCAAACCCTCACGGTACCTGTCAGACTCTGTAGTATTTCGATACAGATTATGACAAATTGCCTTTCTATTTCAGTACGTGATAGAAACATCGAGAGAGGAAGGGGGGGAGTACAACACGACCACACGAATAAAACTACCGGCACCCGATAAGAGTATACGGGTGCCGGCGACCCTGCTACATCGTCAGGTAGGGCTTCATTTTCGCCAGGGATTTATCACCGATCCCCTTGACCTCCTGTAAATCTTCAAGCGTCTTGAAGGCTCCATGTTCCTCTCTGTAGCTGATGATCTTTCCTGCCGTCTTCGGCCCGATACCAGGGACCTCCGTCAGCATCTCGGCATTGGCTGTGTTGATGCTGATTTTCCCTGTCACCACCTGCTCTTGCGAGGCCGCAGCCTGGGCTGCCGTGAGGGTAAAACCTGCAGGAACGATCATGGACGCTGCGACCAAAAGACTCAGTACCAGTTTTCTTGCATTCATCTTTCTCTCCTTGGAAGTAGGAATTAAGAGGAGAGGAATTTGACCTCTCCAGGCTTCGTTATCCGTAATCCTAACTGCCCAATCCCACATTTTTCTTACAAATTGCACAAAAGAGAAAAAAACTTGATCTTCCTGGTGGTCAGCAGCTCCCTCTGGAGCAGTGGCTATATCGAGCAGCACTCCTATATATCCAGACGTACCCATCTGGTACAAAAACGATGCGCCGTCTCGAGGAGCTTCTTCACCGGCAGTCCTTCATGAACGAGTATTTGGAAAGCGCCCTGAGTATCGCGATAAACCACCAGCGCCGCCTCATACAGCCACTGATCATTCTCCGAGACTGCTATTTCCACCGCTGCATTGAGGGGCGTCACCGGTATTTCATCATCTTGATACTGAAAATAGGCCACTTGTGCCATGGCCTGAAATTCATGCTTTGAAGATGCGTCCCTACTGCCAGTGGCAGTCTGGATGTATCCCGCCTCCACCAAGGCCTTTTCAGGAACGACGATCACACTCACACAATCATCGCGTACCACACTTTCAGATCGTATCTTTATCATGGAAGTTCCTTTAAATATGATAATTTGCCAAATCCATTACAGGGTCCCGGGCAGGTCGTTGCTGCCTCCGGATATCCACCCTACCCTTCTCACTACCAAATTCGCAAGGTATTGTATTTGTGTACCAGGTAATTTTGGCGACCAGCGGGTCGGAATAGATCTTATCACTGGACGCGACAAACCCATCCCTGAGAATTCCGCTGCAGTCCTCCACCGACAGAACCTCTCCTTTACTCTACCATTTTGTTATTTTTCGAATTCATATATTGAGCCAGGCCCTTATCGTCGTTTTTTCATCTTTCTACACCCGGCCCGAAGAAGGAGAAACCAGAGTAGCATATAATTATTTTATCGTTGTATTATGGCTTCATTGTCTTTCACCAACTGAGCAGGATAGCACCGAGGTGAATAACGGCGGACCTTTTTTTGTACTTGAGTTCCATTTATATTTTTGTTAAATTTTAGTGATCTTAAAGATTAAGTAGATGCTCAGCGGCCCAAGATGCGCCACAGGTATCAATATACGCCGTTTTGCATGAAACCGCTGTCTCCCAGATACTGACCTTCAATCATGTGGAGGAGTTTGCATGGAAAGCACTACTGTCGTCACTCCCCGGAAGTCCAAAACCCTCATCGCCGAAATTGACCCGCCCAAAGGAGTTAATCTCGAATCATTTCTGCAAACAGCCCTTCATATCCGGGGAAGGGTTGACGGCGTAAGGGTGACAGACGGCGAACATGCCATCATGCGCATGTCTCCTCTCGCTCCCTGTGTCTCTCTTCAGGAAAAAAACATTACCCCAACCATGGTCATCAACGGTCGTGACAGAAACAGGATCTCCTTCCAGGCCGATCTGCTGTCCGCCTTTGCCTTGGGTATCAGAAGCATCATCATCAAAGAAGGACACGACGCCTCGGAGGGGGATCAGCCAGTGGCTAAAACCAGCGGCGACCTTGATTTGATCTCCATGCTCAAATGCGCCACGCACCTCAACAATGGCACCGACCTCGCCGGCGAAAAACTTGACGGCGCCACAGACTTCACCATCGGCGTATGCCTGGAACTCTCCGACGACGTCAACCGCAACAGGGAAAGGGCTGAGTTTTTTTATCAATTGCAGGAATTCGGCATCGACTCGGTGACGCTGGCACCGACCTACGACCTCAACATCATCGAGCAGTTCCTGCCCTTTGCCGAAAAAACCGGCATCAAGCTTTACACTTCGCTGATGTATCTCAAGTCTGTAACCATGGTCCGCTACCTCAACAATCTTCCTGGTGTGCCCTCGATCCCGCAGGAATTTCTCAAAAGTATGATGCAGGCGCCGGTAAAGCAGGAGGCCGGCATGCAGGTGGCGGCCGATTTCCTCAAGGAGTTAGAGCAACTGGGTGACGGAACGGTTCTCCTCGCTTTAGGATGGCGTCAGAGGCTTCCTGATTTTCTTGATATGATAGAGCGATAGAGGAAGGTGAATGAATCTGTGAATACCTCTCCTTTCAACAAGAATCTTGCCACGGTCACAGAAGAGCTTGGTTCCAACCTTTATCTTTATCAGATTCTCGAAGAGACACCGAACGGCGTCATGGTCGTTAATCTCGAACATCAGGTTCTCTATGCCAACCCGGCCGCAGCCAGGTTCCTGGGAGCCTTTCATAGAAAACTCGAGGACAGCGATCTGGAAAAGGCGCTGGGAAACCACAATAAAGAACTGTACCGGCTCATCGAAGCCTTTTTTGCCTACCCGGAAAACCGCGATGAACTGAGAATACGCCATGAAATACAGGTTGAAATCGGAGAAAACGAAACCCAGATACTCGATGCCGTGTTGGTCTATCCTCCTTCTTCACCCACTTACTACCTACTCTACCTCATCGATATTACGACGAGAAAAAAGCTCGAAGCCAAACTACGCCGACGAAACACCTTTTTCCACAACCTCATCGATTCGTCTGTGGACGGCATCATCGCCTCCGACATGAGCGGCAACCTGATCATATTCAACCAGAGTGCCCAGGCACTGCTAGGCTATGACGACGAAGAAAAGTTCAAGCTCCATGTCACCGGCCTCTACCACAAAGGAATGGCCAAAACGATACTGAGGAGAATGCGCAGCGAGGATTATGGCGGCGTTGGTAAACTGCGGCACCAGGAACTCATTGTCAAACACAAGCACGGACTCGATATTCCGGTGAACTTCTCCGGAGGTATAATTTACGATAACGATCAGGAAATAGCCACATTTGGCATTTTCACCGACCTCCGGGCCATGCTGCAGATAGAAGAAGACCTGGAGCAGACACACAACATGCTCATGCAATCGGAAAAAATGGCCGGTCTCGGCCGTCTGGCCGCCGGCGTCGCCCATGAGATCAACAATCCCATGTCGGGCATCATGCTCTATTCCAATCTCATCAAGGAAGATCTCGGAGACGACCATCCAGCCACCGAGGATCTGCAAACCATCATCACCGAAGCCGAACGCTGCAAGGTGATCGTTGCCGATCTGCTCGAATTCTCTCACCAGACCAGTTATGAAATGTCGCTGATCGATCTCAACGAAGTAGTACGCAAAACCCTGACAGTGGTCCAGAATCAGCCCCTTTTTCAAAACGTCGAGATCACCCTCCACCTCGAGGACGCACTTGCTCCCACCTACGGCAACTCAATCCGCCTCAACCAGGTTGTGCTCAACATTATCGTCAATGCAGCTCAAGCCATGGAGGGACGGGGCAAACTGTCAATCACCAGCCGCATGCGAGCAAATCACGACATTAACGAAATAATTATCAATGACAACGGTCCCGGCATTATCGAGGAGCATCTCGACCAGATTTTCGAGCCCTTTTTCACCACCAAAATCACCGGCGAAGGTACCGGTCTCGGCCTTTCCGTATCATATGCCATCATCAAAGAACATAAGGGCAGCATCAGGGCCTCATCAACTGAGGGAGAGGGTACAACCTTTACCCTGAGATTTCCGGCTGTTCTTGAAAACCTCATCGGAGAAAGCCATGAGCACTGATTTCATTGCTCCCACGAGCGGCACAACCAAACTCGAAGACAAACTCGACAGCCTGGGAATAGATGTTCACGCCTGTTACCAGTGCGGCCGCTGCTCCTCCGGATGTCCAGTCGCCGATTTTTTTGATCTTAGCGTCATGGAGGTCGTCCGTCTGGCCTCCTACGGCATGGAAGAGAAATTGCTGCACAGCAGAACCATATGGCTATGTGCCGCCTGTGAAACCTGTGCCAGCAGATGTCCAAACGACATCGAAATTGCCGCACTCATGGACGTTTTGCGCGAACTCACTCTGCGTAAAGGCATCAGTCCCGCTGAAGAACGGGTGCCGGTTTTCCACCAGAGTTTCCTCGACTCTATCCGCAATTGGGGCAGAGCTTATGAAATCGGCATGATTGGTGCCTACAAGATACGCTCGAAGGATTTTCTAGGCGACATGAAACTGGGCATGAACATGTTTTTCAAAGGCAAACTTTCACTCATGCCACATTCCATAAAAGGCAAACCCGAGATACGTCAGATTTTCTCGGGCAAGGGCAAGGAGTATGAACGATGAAATTATCCTACTACCCCGGCTGCTCTTTGCAGGGCACCGCTCTTGACTACGACAAATCGGTAAGAGAAATATGTGGCGCCCTCGACATTGAACTTGTCGAAATTGCCGACTGGAACTGCTGCGGGGCCTCCTCTGCCCATATGACCAATCGTGAAATAGGCATGCGCCTGCCGATCCGCAACCTGCTGCTCAATCAGGAGGCTGGCCTCGACATCCTGGTACCTTGCGCCGCCTGTTTCCAGCGCCTGAAGGCTGCCGATCTGGCCCTGAGGGAACACTCCGATTTTTGGGATGTGCCCCGGTACCAACCGGAATTCCGGATAGTGCATATCAGCTCGTTTCTGGCCTCGGATGAAATCATCAGCCGAATCGGCGACAGCATCGTTCGCGGTCTCGGCGATCTGTCCATAGCCTGCTACTACGGCTGCCTGTCGCTGCGGCATCCCAAAATCACCGGTGCCGTCAACTACGAGGTGCCTGATACCCTCGAAGCCATCGTTCGCACCCTTGGAGGGCAGCCGG
>CAKZOA010000388.1 GCA_937132035.1 uncultured Desulfobulbaceae bacterium
CGGCAGGCGGGGCCGCAAAACTCAAACCAATCCTAATCTATTATATCCATTGTTTCGACAGTGGCATATCAAATCGTCAGCCTACCCGTCGCCGAATAGTGATTCGAGACATGAATTTGCCCAATCCCCCCCATTTCCATAAATTTCGCTGGAAAGACGATCATTCTACGTTTTCAGTAGCCGCAAGCTCATTTCCTCATTCTGCAGCCTACAGCGACAAAATGGACTACTAGGTAGTACAAAAATCCTATCGGGTGATTAGCTTACCTATAGCAACACCCAACTGCCGGCTCTATTAATTGAAGCTATTGCGGTTTATGTGCCTTTTCGAACGGGGGGAACTGGCCATGAAGAAGAAAGGATACTCTGACAAGCAATCCTTAAACAACAGATATTGTGACAAATTCAGCCTTTTGGGAAGCCTGAAGCGTTGCGGGCTCTTGATTTCCGTGTTGGTGCTCTTGGGCCTGGTCCAGGGGTGTACCCTTGACCGTACGGGCGGGATCGGTTGTCCGGAAGACGGGGCAATCTTCTGCGACGTCGACAGCGTCTCCTATTCGTTTGTCGGAACGGAAAATAGTTACCGTTTCGAGGGTTACTGCATGCTGATCGAAAACAATGAGCAGTTTTCCCCCACAGGCAATCCTCAGATATTCTTTTCCGTGTCAGGGGAGTGGGATTCCGAGAGCAAGGAATTTAGAGAGATCGTCAGTATCGAGCACAGCAACCATCCAATCGAGGGCGATGGGTCGACCGAGTGGAACTTAATTGGCACCAGCCCGCTCGATCCCTGGCTCTATCCGTTCATACCGACAGCCCTCAAGGCCTTCAGCGGCGATCCGTCTGCTTTTGCGAAAGGCCTCTGTGTCGAATACATCCCGCCGCAGTTCCAGAAGATACCGTTCTCCCGTAACGTGACAATCCACGGCCTGTCTTCGGCCCAGTTGGAAGACATGAAAAATGAGGCAGCCAACCCAGTCGCCTCTACACCGCCGCCGCCTCCTCCGCCGCCGCCAATGACGTGCACCCAGGAAATGCTGAAGGCAGCCCCGGAGCTGATCATGCCGAAGAACAACCTGGTCTACAAGGAAAACGTTTCGGGAGTAAGCGTAGAGGTGCGCAGCAAGTGCGGAGCCAAGCACATCGATTACCAGAAGAGCCGGTACGGCGTACGATTCGATCACTACGAGTCAGCAACGGGCTGGAACGAATACCGAACCTTCAAGATCCCGATGAAGTCGTATACAGAATCGAGCTCGCAGGGATTCGAGACTCTGCCCTTGGGGAAAAACGGGTTCTGGCGGGTAAAGGTGGCGAGCTATATGACTCTGGAGCAAACGAGTGCATCAACCTACAGCGACTGGAGCGACTGGGTGACCTTCCGCATCGGTCCTGAGGATCTGGCAGTTTTCCAAATAGATATAGAGAATTTTGTGCAAAAGCGGGCCAATCAAGAGAATATGAGGCAAATGAAGAAGAGAACCCGGAACGACAAAACCCTCCAGCTGGGACGCTGATTACTGGTCCCGACGACATCGTTTGTCTGTCGCAATTGCCGGAAGTTAGAAGGAACGACGGTCAATTGCATCCACTGACTGAACATCTACATCAACCGGCAGGACGACAGGGGGGTTCAGCCCGGTTGACGGTTGTCCGGGCTGAAACCACTCAGCAGAGTGCCGAGCAGGACAATATCGCCTGCATAGCGGACGGCTAATTGGGGATTTTTGATTTATTTTTACAGATTGAGTCTTTTGCATAACTAGCCCGACTTTCGCAATTCAAAACAAAAATAGGGTGTTGAAAAGTACGATCACAAGGGGTCAAGTCGGCTTTTGACTCTTGTCGCATTTTTTTCAATAAAAAATAATGTTTTTTGTATTCCAGTTCCCTCCCCTTTCAATCCACAACCGTCTAATCACCTTTTACGAAATGGGTTCGCAATAGGTCCACAAGAACCACAACAGCCACTTACCAAAACATGATAAGTGGCTGTCTTTACTGGTGGGCGAGGCGGGATTCGAACCCGCGACCTTCGGCTTCGGAGGCCGACACTCTATCCAGCTGAGCTACCCGCCCGGAATAGTGTAAAAGAAAAGCAACACGAAGCGCTGCTTCCCCCAGGAACCGGAAGATAGATTCTTTTACCAGAACCTTCTCTTATTTACCATAGATTTTCGAAAGTGATTCTCGACGCATTTCCCGGCGTCAGCACAATCCCCCCGGAGAGGCGATCTGTTGTGCCATGAATACGCATCTCCACAGCTTTTGCCAGGAGCTGGACGATCACCGTTCATACCGGCCCGCGGGGCATCCGTGGTCCAGATGCAGCAGGAACCGTCATAACAGCAAGCGATCAGCGCTCAGCGGGTTGCCCTTTTCCCGACTTTTCTTTTTGCCATAAACAGAGTAGCGTTATGGTACAGGAGCGTCAGCCTCCCGCAAACCCTTATCAACTCCAGTCACAGGTGGCCCTATGTTCACAGCACACTGCCTGCCGATCCTCATCGGCAGCCTGCCCCTCACAGACCATCATGCGGCTATGCGCCTTATTGAAGAGCACTCCCCCGCCATTCCCCTCTGGCCGCAACTGCCGAAGCTGCCAGGCGAAGGTATGGTCCGCCAGTTTCTCAGCGGCTTTCCAGGCCTGCAGGAGAAGGGCGACCGCTTTTGGATCGACACCTCCTGCAAAGATTTCGAAGAGCAGATGACCGCCTTTTATGAAGACTATATGGGCATTGAGGAGCGGGGAAGCTTTCCGGAAAACAGCCGCTTTTGTCTCGGTGATGACACTGCCTCCGGATTTGCTGTCTTTCTCGACAGCATGAACGGTTTTGATGGCCATACAACACTTAAAGGCCAGATAACCGGACCGGTGACCATCGGTATCAGCGTCAGGGATGACCAGAACCGGTCCATTTTTTATGACGACAACCTCCGCGACATGCTGGTCAAGCACCTCACCTTCAAGGCTCGCTGGCAGATTGAACAGCTGAAGCCGCTGACCGCCGGAGCGCCTCCCATCATTTTCATCGACGAGCCCGGCATCGTCAGCTACGGCTCCAGCGCCTTTGTGGGCATTACCCAGGAAATGGTTGCCGATGCCGTCGCCGAAGTTATTGCCGGCATCCATGAAGCCGGCGGCCTGGCCGGCGTTCATATATGCGCCAACGGCGACTGGGGACCGGTGCTATCCTCGGACACCGATATCATAAGCTTCGATGCCTACTTCTATTTTGACAATTTCACCCTCTACAGAGAGCTTCTTTGCAGCTACCTCCAAAGAGGCGGTATGCTGGCCTGGGGTATTGTTCCCACGGGCGATGCCGAGGTACTCGGAGCAGAAAACGCCCAGGCCCTCTTTGACAAGTGGCAGAACCAGCTCAAGCGGCTCTCCACCTTCAGCCTGCCGGTGGAGAAACTGCACGAGCAAACCTTCATCGCCCCTTCCTGCGGAACAGGATCGCTACCTGCCGAACTGGCAGTCAAGGTGCTGCGGCTGACCTCTGAGGTGTCGAAATTAGCCAGAGCCGCCGCCGGCTTCGACAGCTGAGGAGCATACTCAAAGGCATTCTTTCTGGAAATTTGCCATCTGTTCCGCCAAGTGCCTGCGGTCAAGAAGCGGTCCTCAAACTCGTATGAACCTTTTTTTCTTGAAAATATACCCTGCGTATATTACAACAGTATAAGAACAGTGTAACATTGTTCTGCAGGTATACGCTTTTCCTCAACTGATTCATCACTTATTACATTTTTTCAGATAGATATATATCATAACAGCCTAAAACAAGACGTCCAGATTTCAAAAGAATTTTCGTTTGCATCCGTATCGGTTACCAGCACGCAAAGCACAGATACAGCGACATACAGCACTCTATGACACTCACCCATTCCCTTATAAGCCGGTGTCAATAACGATGTTAAACGGCCTCAATCCAGATATCTACACGCGCCTCGAAGCAGCCGTGCTCGAGGTGTTTTCCCAGTCCGATTTCCACCAGGCCAGTATCCGCGACGTCGCCGAAAAGGCCGAAGTCAGTTTCACCACCATTTATAAACATTATGGCAGTAAAGAGCGTCTGGTCTTTGCTTTCGTCGACGTCTGGATGGGCAAGCTGACCGATCGCATCGTCGACCATATTCAGGGCATAGAGAACCTTCAGGAAAAACTGCGCAAAGTATTCTGGCTGCAGCTCGACTATTACGAACGGCATGAAGGATTAGGCCGCATCGTCTTCATGACCCTGCCTATGAAAACCTGGATGGCCGATGAGACCTTCGAGCAGCGCAGGATGATGACCCTGCTTATCAAGGTGCTCAGCCAGGGTCAGCAGGAGGGCATCCTCAACGACCAGGTCGATGCCTCGGTACTGCTCGACTTTCTCATGGGCTTCGTTCAGCGCAGCTTTTTCATGTGGATCCAGAGGGGCAAAAAAGACAGCCTGGCCGAGCGCGCCAACCCCATGTTCGGCATGGTATGGCGCGGTATGGTCAACCCGAGTCTCCTCGACCAGGGAGGGCTTTCCAGGCTGCTTTTTAAACAATTTTAAGATCAGTATCATAGATTTTCACCAGAGCAACACAACGGAGGAGGAGAGGCAAAGCGAAAGCAGTTCCGCAGTTATGAGAACAGGGAACTCACAGGAACGCGAAAATTAAACAAATGAGGGCTATTATGTCGAATTACGATGCTGTATTTTCTCAAAGTATTAACGAACCTGAAAAATTTTGGGGTGAGGCTGCAAAGAAAATAGACTGGTATAAAGAGTGCGACAAGGTCCTTGATTCATCCAACCCTCCCTATTACCGCTGGTTCAAAGGCGGCAAGATGAACACCTGCTACAACGCCGTCGACCGCCATGCCGATGGCGACCGCGCCGATCAGACAGCTATCATCTACGACAGTCCTGTAACCGACACAATCACCAAGATAAGCTACAAAGAGCTCAAGGAAAAGGTCGCCGCCTTCGCCGGCGGTCTCAAGAGTCTGGGTGTAAATAAAGGCGACACCGTGGTCATATATATGCCGATGATACCCGAGGCGGCGGTGGCCATGCTCGGCTGCGCCCGTATCGGCGCCATCCACTCGGTGGTCTTCGGCGGCTTTGCCCCTCACGAACTGGCGGTGCGCATCGATCATGCCCAGCCAAAGGCTTTGGTGACAGCCTCAGGCGCCATCGAAGGCGCTAAAACCCTGGCCTACAAACCTATGGTCGACAAGGCTCTGGAACAGTCTGTCCATGAAGTCGAAAAGGTCGTCCTCTTCCAGCGCGACTTTGTCCAGGCTGATATGACCGAAGGCCGCGACATCGACTGGAACGAACTGGTCGCCACCGCCGAGCCGGCGGACTGCGTTGAACTCGAAGCCACCGATCCGCTCTACATCCTCTACACTTCCGGCACCACCGGCATGCCCAAGGGCGTGCTCAGAGACAACGGCGGCCATGCCGTCGCCCTGGCCTGGACCATGAAGGCCGTCTATGATATCGACCCCGGCGATGTCTGGTGGTCTGCCTCCGATGTCGGCTGGGTCGTCGGCCACTCCTACATCGTCTACGGACCTCTCATCGCCGGCTGCACCTCGATCCTCTTCGAGGGCAAGCCTATCGGCACCCCGGACGCCGGTGCTTTCTGGCGGGTCATTTCAGAGCATCAGGTAAAATCGCTCTTCACCGCCCCCACCGCCTTCCGTGCCATCAAGAAGGAGGATCCCAACGGTGAGTTCCTCAAAAAATACGACATCGGCAACTTTGAGTGCCTCTATCTCGCCGGCGAGCGGCTCGACCCCGACACCTATCACTGGGCCACCGACATGCTCAAGGTACCGGTAATCGATCACTGGTGGCAGACCGAGACCGCCTGGGCGATTGCCGCCAACTGCCGTGGCATCGAAGAATTTCCTATTAAACCGGGTTCGCCGACCAAGGCCGTTCCCGGCTATGACATACGCATCCTCGATAATGAGTGCTTCGAGGTCGAGCCCGGCAAGGAAGGCAACATCGTCGTCAAGCTGCCTCTGCCTCCAGGAACCCTGGTGACCCTATGGAAGAATGACGAGCGCTTCATCAAATCCTATATGGCTACATTCCCGGGATACTATGAAACCAGCGACGGCGGCTTTGTCGACAAGGACGGCTACGTCTACGTCATGGGCCGTATGGACGATGTCATCAACATCGCCGGCCACAGGCTCTCCACCGGCGCCATGGAAGAGATCATCGCCAACCATCCGGACGTAGCCGAATGCGCCGTCATCGGTACCGAGGACAAACTCAAGGGCCAGCTGCCCGTCGGTTTCTTCGTCCTCAAGGCCGGAGTCGACAAGGACCCGAAGGAGATCGAAAAGGAACTGGTGAAGATGGTACGCGAGGAGATCGGCCCCATTGCCTGCTTCCGCGAAGCAACGGCTGTGGCCAGACTGCCCAAGACGCGTTCCGGCAAGATTCTGCGCGGCACCATGCGCTCGATTGCCTCGGGCAAGGAGTACAACATGCCTTCGACTATTGACGATCCGACCATCCTCGATGAAATTACCGATACCCTCAACCAGATGGGATATCCCAAAAAGTAACCAACCGGTGCCCGACGGTACCCCTGTCGGGCACCTTTACCACCACCCTAGGCGGCTTCGTGAAAAGCCGTTTTTTTCGAAACAGGAAGAGTGTCTATGAAGATCCACGAATACCAGGCCAAACAACTTTTCAGCAAATACAACATACCGACTCCCCAGGGAGAGGTCGGCACCGACCCGCACAAAATCGCGGAGATCGCCGTCGGGCTCGGGTTGCCAGTAGCCGTCAAGGCACAGATACACGCCGGCGGCAGAGGTAAAGGCGGCGGTGTCAAACTCGCCAGGACCGAGGAAGAAGCGCTCAGCGCCGCCACGTCCATTCTCG
>CAKZOA010000389.1 GCA_937132035.1 uncultured Desulfobulbaceae bacterium
AAGATCTCTTCCAATCCGCTGCTCGTTGAAATGACGTGGCACACACATACACAACCTTACGAATTTGGTAGTGAGAAGTATCATCTCTTTCAATCCGCCATGGGCCCACTTCTACCGCAGACAGGGACTCTGCCGGCGAGCTGTGTGCACTCCGGCCGCGACTCCGGGACCACAACGGTACGTGACGAAATCGATCCAGCGGACGTCCATGACAGAGGGGACTATACTAGCAGTACACAATGGCAATTGCTCATAAAAAATGTTTTTGATTACCCCTTCTTCTCAACAACTCGGTCTGAAACAGGGATACACTTTTTCCGGTGCGCCATGAACCCATCGCTGGCAACTCGACTGAACCGTCCAGGCTGCAGATGCTCGTGAAAAGGGCACCCCTGTCTTCCCCATAATCGGCTAGGCTGAGTTTCAGGGGTAATCAGGAAAATGTTCGCAGTCCGCGAATGAAAAAAGCTGCCCGAAGGCAGCTTAAGGAGGAAGGAGGAGGGTGGAGCAACCTTATTGCAGACTGCGACAGAGCCTGCCAAAGCCGCCGGGTATGGTGCCCGATGACCAGAAAATCCGGCCCTGCTTATAATCCACAAACCAGTAGCCTCCCGGTTTGCGCTGGGCGGCGACAAAAACAAATGGCTGGGCTACGGAAAAGCAGGGATGAAGATAGATGCCTTTGAAGTTTCGCTCCGGCTCCATCAACGACATCGCCTCTTCGATGGTGGGCAGACGCCAGTCGGCAAAGCCGGCGAAGTTCTCATCGTTTACCATTTTGATCTTTTTATTCATTGTCCGGCTCGAACATATATCAATGCCGCCGCTCTGCCACTGCAAGGCGGTGCGTTCATCGATGACGGTCAGCCCGTCGCCTGCATCGACCAGACTATTGGCAAAACTTCCTGCAGTATTGAGGTGAGAATCATAAACGTTCCAATGCCGGAGTATCTGCTCGACCTGAGCATCGTCTACAACCACCTGATCCGACGGCAGCGTGACTTTGTGGTGTTTTTCGGAGGCCCGGCCCTGAGGCGGCAACGGCTCACCCATGTTTTCCCTCTGATGTATTTCAACAATGGGTTTGACATGGTGGTTTTCATCACCCTCCAGCACATGGCGGACCAGCCAGTCTTTGACATCATCGTCAACGGCGAAGCTCCGCTCGAATCTGGCCACGTCCCCCTGACTCTTCACGCATTTTTCCACAAGTTCCGGGGGCACATCGACCTCGGCGAGAACCCTGGCATGCTTTACGGCCCGTTCCATCAAACACACCTTGGGATTTTCGCCCCAGTTGTCGACGAAGAAGTAGTACACACGTTCCTTGTTGTCCCTTACCCGTTCGCGACCGCCCCAGGATTCATAGGTACCGAAACTCAGATCAGGCGTCATTTCCCAGTCGATCGGACTCACTATTCTATTGCCTACCTTGAGACTGTGATACATGCTTTATCCTCTGGTCGTATAAACTGTTTGTGCAACCACATTTCCGGTATTACTATAGGTTGTACTACAGATAATTTCTTCGAGTTCCATTCCTTTTCAATTATAATTATTACTATCAACGATGTCGAAAAAAAACTCTCCTGCGGCCGGAAAAAGAGGATTCCCCTTACCGCTCGGAGCCACTGTACTGCCGGACGGCGTCAATTTTGCCATTTTCTCGCGCCATGCCGACGCAGTAGAACTGATTGTCGAAACCTTCTCCGAAGAGGGGGAAACGGAGCGATACTCCTTCGAGCTATCGCCTGACTACCACCGTACGGGCGATGTCTGGCATATTCTGCTGCCGCTTTACTGGAAAAGGATCCGTTACGGATACCGCCTGCGGGGTACCTCCGATCCCCAGCAGACCGGTACCTACTTCGACGCCGACAGTGTCCTCATAGATCCCTATTGCAGAATGCTCACACCGAGAGCATGGGGCTCGCAGGCCTTCTATGGAAGCAGTCCCTGCTGCAGAATTCCGCAGCACAGCTTCGACTGGCAGGGCGATACGCCGCTGAAGACCCCGCTCTCGGACACCATCATCTATGAGCTGCACGTCCGCGGTTTTACCAGAAGCGCCAGCTCGGCGGTGGACCATCCGGGCAGCTACCGCGGTATAATCGAAAAAATACCCTATCTCAAAGCGCTGGGTATAACCGCCGTCGAACTGATGCCCGTTGCTGAGTTCGACGAAAACGACAACCCGTTCACCTGTCCCGACACCGGAAAAAAACTGAAAAACTTCTGGGGCTACAACTCCATCAATTTTTTCTCGCTCAAATCAGGGTATGCCGCCGATGTCGAAAACCATATCAGCGAATTCAAGGAAATGGTCCTGGCTCTGCATCAGGCGGGAATCGAGGTTATTCTCGACATCGTCTACAACCACTCCGGTGAAGGCGGCTATGCCGGCACGACTTCGAGCTTTCGCGGTATCGATAATCCCATATACTATCTTCTCGACCCTGAAAGCCGTGAATATATGAACTTTTCCGGCTGCGGCAACACCATGAACTGCAATCATCCGGTTGTTCGGGAACTTATCCGCAGCGCCCTTCGCTACTGGGTGATAGAAATGCACGTCGACGGTTTTCGCTTCGACCTTGCCTCCATCCTCGGTCGCGATACCCAAGGCCAGGTCTTGCCGGACCCTCCCATGCTCGAACTGATTGCCGAGGACCCAATCCTGCGCAACACCAAAATCATTGCCGAGGCCTGGGACGCGGCCGGTCTCTATCAGGTCGGCTCCTTTTCCACGAATACGCGCTGGAGTGAATGGAACGGCAGGTACCGGGACGATGTCCGCAGCTTTTTTGCAGGCTCCAAGGACAGCGTCAAAAACCTCGCCACCCGAATAGCCGGCAGCTCGGATCTCTACCAGCCCAGTTCACGGGGGCCATGCAATTCCATAAACATGATAACCAGCCACGACGGTTTCACCCTCTACGATCTGGTCAGCTACGAGGAAAAGGATAACTGGCAGAATGGCGAGGAAAATCGGGACGGCGAGGATCACAATATCAGCTGGAACAGCGGCGTCGAGGGCCGACCGGCACCAGAGGATATCGAAATGCTCCGCCTGCGGCGCATGAAGAGCATGGCGCTTGTCCTGCTGCTGTCACAGGGCGTTCCCATGATCACCGCCGGCGACGAATTTGGCCGAACCCAGAACGGCAACAATAACGCCTGGTGCCAGGACAACGAGACCGGCTGGATCGACTGGAGCGGCCGCGATGACGACCCGGCGTTTCTCGACTCCGTGCGGACGCTGGTCCGGCTGCGCAGGGAGATGCCGCTCCTGCACCTCGACGAATACGTGCACGGCACGCTCTTAAGCGGAGA
>CAKZOA010000390.1 GCA_937132035.1 uncultured Desulfobulbaceae bacterium
TTGTTGGTATAGTCGATAAGGACAATGGCATTGTTGACGACCACGCCGGCCAGTGAAATGACGCCGACGCCGGTCATGATGATACCGAAGGGCGAACGGAAGAGGATGAGGCCGAGGAAGGCGCCGCCCAGCGAGAGAATGACCGAGGTCATGATGATAAACGGCTGGATCACTGAGTTGAACATGCTCACCAGTACCAGGAAAATGAGGAGCAGGGCTACGGCGAAAGCCTTGGAGAGGAATTCCTCCGATTCTTTCTGAAACTCATGTTCGCCGGTAAATCTGAGCGTGTAGCCAGGTGGAATGGGCAGATCCTTCATGATCTCAGCCGCCTGTTGGCGGGCAACGGGGCCGGGTATCTTGGTCTCGTTGACATTGGCCTTGACTGTCACCACCCGTTCGTTGTTGATGCGGGTTATATCACCGAGGCTGCCGGTGAAACTGACGGTGGCGATGGTTGACAGCGGTACCATCTGCCCCGAAGGCGTCGGCAGCATCAGCTCATGGAGTACATCCACCACCCGGCGGTTGCCTTCGCCAAGCTGCACGGTGATATCGTAGTCGTCGTCACCTTCGCGAAAGGAGGACACCTCCAGGCCGTTATAGGCGCTTTTCAAGGCAAAGCCTATGCCGTCGGTGGACAGGCCGAACAGCGCCGCCTTCTGCCGGTCGATATTGACCTGCACCGAGGGGATGCCCTCGACGAAATCGTCGCGGACGTCTTTGACATGGGGGACCTGTTCGAGTATATCCTTGATGTGGCGGGCTATTTCGCCGAGGACTGCAAAATTTTGTCCGGCGATTTCAATGTTTATCGGTGCCCCTGTGGGGGGGCCGTCCTCTTCCATGGCGACGGTGATCTTTGCTCCGGCAATGTCTGCTACGCGTTCGCGGATATCGTCGACCGTCTCGTGGGTATTGCGCAGACGCTGATCGATTTCGAGGAAACGGATGCCGATATGGTTGGGGGTGTTGGCGGCAAAGGCCTGACCTCCACCGGAGTTAAGAACCCCCTTGGTGTAGATGTTTTTGATGTTAGCCAGATCGCTGGGACCGTAAAACTCATCACCGGTGGCCGTAATGTGCTTTTTGTCTGCAAGGGCTTGCTCTACGGTTATTTCTTCGGCTTCGGAACCATATCCCGCCAAAGCAAATTCCATGCGCTTGATGATGGTATCGATGTAGTCGAGATCAGCGCCCTCGGGCACGTCGAGGTTGAGATACATGCCCTTGGGATCTATCTCAGGGAAGAATTCCACCGGTTTTTCCAGGCCGATGACCAGCAGCCAGGATTCAAACAGCAGAATCAACACGCAGAAGGCCGTAACTATCACGGTCAGAGGCATATCCAAGGCCGAAGAAAGAATTCTGGTATAGCTTTTCAAAAACGGGCCCTTGATGGCGATGGGTTTTTCCACGGCGCGGGAGACTTCCTCCAGACTGCGCTGTGCACTGTTCGCCGGGGTTTTGACCTTCATGAAGATAGAGGCGAGGGCCGGGTTTATCACCAGCGCTACAAACAGGCTCGAAGCGAGGGTGACGATAAGGGTGAGGGGCAGATAACTCATGAACTCGCCCATGATTCCAGGCCAGAAAAGCATGGGCGTAAAAGCAGCCAGTGTTGTGAAGGTCGAGCCGATGACCGGATATGCCACCTCGGAGGTGGCCTTCATTGCCGCCTCTCTGCGGCCGGCGCCTTGTTCCATGAAACGGTAGATGTTTTCAATGATGACGATGGCGTTGTCCACCAGCATACCCAGGGCGAGAGTGAGACTGAAGAGCACCACCATGTTCAGGGTTATTCCCAGTATCTGCAGAACCGTAAAGGAGAGCAGCATCGAAAGAGGGATGGCCATGCTGACCAGCAGGGCATTGCGAATGCCCATGGCGAAAAAGATGACGATCAGTACCAGCACAAGTCCGGAGAGAATGTTGTTCTCAAGATCTGCGACCATCAGCTCGATGTCACGGGACTTGTCCAGGACCTTGGTTATTTCTGTGCCGCTGGGCCAGGTGGCCTGGCGTTTGGCAATAATGGCATCAATCTGTTCGCTGATGGCGATAATGTTTTCTCCCGAACGCTTCTTGACGGCGATATTTATAGCGGAACGGCCGTCGAGACGGGAACGGCTGCTCTCCTCCTTGAAGCCGTCGATCACGGTGGCCACGTCCTTGAGATAGACGGGCTGGCCCTGGTGGGTGGCGAGTACCAGCCCGTAGATTTCCTCGGGGGTGGAAAACTCGCCGGGTACACGGAGCTGATAGCGACCGGCGCCCAGGCGGATATTGCCGCCGGAGGTATTCTGGTTTTCGCTGTGCACGGCCTGCTGGAAGTTCCCTATGGTCAGGCCATAATAGGCGAGCTTTTCCGGGGATACCTCCACTCGTATCTCCCGCTCAAGGCCGCCGGTTACCTCTGCTTCGAGAACGCCGGTGATCGATTCGAAATCGTCCTGGAGGTCGTCGGCGATTTCCTTGAGGCAGGGCAGGCCGCAGGTGCCGGAAATGGAGAAGACCACTATGGGCATTTCCGAAAAGTTTACCTCGAATACCGCCGGGTCCTCGTCGAGATCGGAGGGCAGTTCTCCCAGGGCTTCGTCGACCTTGTCCTTGACATCCTGCAGCGCCTGATCGATATCGGTGCCGGTGACAAATTCCACGTTTATGGAGGAAAGACCCTCGGAGCTGATCGATTGCAATTTTTTTAGACCATCGAGGCCCTTTATCTTCTTTTCTATTTCAATGGTCACCGTCGTTTCCATATCTTCGGGGGAGACGCCGCGATAACTGGTGGAGACGAAGACATTGGGGATGGTAATGTCAGGATCGCTCTCGCGGGGCAGAGAAAGGTAGCTGTAGACCCCGAAGATGATCAGCAGGATGGTGAGCACCACCACCGTCGTGCTTTTGCGTATGGCAGTATCGGAGATTATCATAACGTATACTCATCCACAGAGTCGACCACCTTGACGACCTCGATATTCTGACCGTCCTCAATGTCCCGATGTCCCTCTATCACCAGTCTTTCTCCGGCCTTGAGACCTTTTTTGACTTCGACCATCCATTGTTCCATAATTCCCAGTTCGACCATTTTTTTTCTGGCTTTTCCCTGTTCTTCAATAAAGACGAACTGTTCGTCATTGCGGGAGATGACGCTGTAAAAAGGAACGGTAATGGCATCATCGACTGTGCGTTTGACAACGTCGGCCCTGACGAACATGCCCGGAAAGATGGCCCGTGATGGGTTGTTGAGTTCAAGTTCAAGTTTATACAGTCGCGCCGAGCTGTCAGGCGAGGGCGACAGAAAATGGATTCTACCGGCGATAACCTGATTGTCCAGCGCCTGCATGGTAACGTTGACTTCGTCGAGGCTGCGTACCGCGGTAACATCCGATTCGGGGATGCCGATGACGGCCTTGACCTTGTCTATGCGCAGCAACTGGCCGATGGGATCGCCCACGGCAAGCAGCAGGCCCACCTTGGCATCGAGCCGGCGGACCACACCGCTTAGCGGTGCTTGGATGGTGGTGCGGGAGAGAAGCAGTCTGGCGTTGTCGAGATCGGCCTTGGCAGTGAGCATTGCTGTTTCCTTGGCGTCGAGCTGGGCTTCGGGTATGACGCCTTTGGAGAAGATTGTCCTGTCGCGCTGGTAATCGGCTTTGGCGAGCTTGTAGGCGGCTTCGGCCCGCTGTACGGCAATTGTATAGTCGCTGTCATCGATGCGGGCAAGGATGTCGCCTTCTGTGACTTCGTCGCCTTCTTCGACGAGGACTTCGGTGACACTGCCGCCGACCTTGGCCATGAGTTCGAGCTCTGTCCAGGGTTCGATGCTTCCAGGCAGGTTGAGTCTGTCTCTTATGGAGGAAGGGTACAGGGGGTAGACCACGGTATTGACCGGTGGTGGTTCCGCAGTCACCGCTTTGGCATTGTCGGCGGCGATCGAGTTTTGTTTCTTCACTATCGCCATGGCCATGACGACGATGAAAATCAGCATGGTCAAAAGGACCAGTCTGGGCATAAGTTTCCAGATGAAAAATACCGTTTTTGCCCGAGTTGTCGTGGGGGCTTTCTGCTGAGGATCCATATGCTTCATCCTTGATGTGTCGAAAGTGAGGACTCCGTCGGGGCAAGTCCGTCGAGTGCCTGTTCAAAGAGCAGCCGCATTGCCGCAGCAACTTCTTCGGTACCGATCCTGCCGGTGTACCAAGACGATACTATGAGTATATAAAGTGCATAAAAATGACCAGCCAGATAGAGCAGGTCTATATCCTGGCGAAGTTCACCACGCTGCTGGGCCTTCTGGTAAATGGAGAAAAGGAGTTCGAGCCACTTGTTGTCGACCTCGTCGCGGCTGTTTCTATCTTTTTCCTCGGGGAAAAGGACCCGTTGCATGAAAAAGCGTCCGAATTCCTTATTCTGGGTAACATGAAAAAACTCACCCATGAACACTGTCATTACCTGCTCTATCACCGGTGCTTCGGGGTCGGTCTTGGTCGCCAGCTCTTTATGAATGAACTCAAACTGTTCTTCGCAAAAAGCGTAGAAAATCTCCGCCTTGGTCGGGAAATACGTATAGATGGTCCCCTTGCCGATGCCAGCTTCTCTGGCGAGTTCCTCAATGGAGGTTTTTTCAAACCCTTTCTGGCCAAAGAGGCGGACGGCCGCCTCGATGATAGCCTTTCTGGTTTTTTGTTTTTTCTTTTCCCGGAGTGTGGCCATAGTGTATTTCCCTCTGTTTATCGCAAAAGTCGAATTCAGTCGAGATTTATAACCATATTGGCAGAGAGTGCAACAAGAAAAGTCGACTGCGGTCGTCTTTTTTATTTATGGACTGAAATGTTAAGAAATAATTATAGAAAAGAGAGGTATGTAGTAGTCTTCGAATTTGTCGCGTAGGGGCAAGAGACTTATTTAAGCGCACGAGAAGGGAGTATTGAGGAAGAGAATGAGGGGGAATGTATCGTTAGGAAGAAGTGGCGAGGTCAGCATTACCCTGGGAAAACCGGATAAAGAGCTTGGACGGGGCGTGATTTCCTGGTGAGCAAATGAGAGTGAAGAGGCTTATCGGTGGTCAAAGGCATTGCATTTTCGGACAACCTGAATATTGTAATGCCGAATTACGGTAGAAGTCCAATTACTGCCGCAGAGAAACCCTGCCCCTGCCATCTAGAATTGGCCGGCGGCGTTGAGGAAAAGAGGATAGTATATGGAATTGCAGGCCTGGGTCAGCCAGTGGCTCAGTCAGGTGGCCGGATATCTG
>CAKZOA010000391.1 GCA_937132035.1 uncultured Desulfobulbaceae bacterium
ATGGATGTCCAGGGCGCCTTCACCGGGCGGGCGAGAAAGGAGCGCCTGGCCTTTCTGCTTGAGACGGTTGGTCTGACCCCTGAACAGGGGAGAAGGTATCCTCACGAGTTCTCCGGCGGACAGCGTCAGCGCATCGGCATTGCCCGGGCCCTGGCCCTTGATCCTGCCATACTGATTGGCGACGAGCCGGTTTCGGCGCTTGATGTATCCATCCAGGCTCAGATCATCAATCTCCTGCTCAAGCTGAAGCGGGAATTCGATCTCTCCCTGATCATCATTTCCCATGATCTTGCCGTGGTCGAGTATCTCTGCGACCGCATCATCGTCATGTACCTGGGCAAGATAATAGAAGAAGCGAAATATGCGGATTTATACCGGCAGCCCAGACACCCCTATACCCAGGCGCTGCTCTCAGCCGCGCCTGTCTCCGATCCGCTGCGGCAAAAAAAACGTATTCTGCTCTACGGAGATGTGCCGAGTCCGATAGATCCACCGTCGGGATGCAGGTTTCACACCCGCTGTCCCCGACGTATGGATATATGCGACCGGCTGGAACCGGATTTTACCGACATGGGCGGTGGGCAAAGAGTAGCCTGCCACCTTTACACCGATGCAGGAGCTGCAACCTCAATAACCAGAATAAATAAGGAGGAATGAGATGAAACATCTGGCATTAAAAGGTTTTTTGCTGTTTGCCATCACGGCTTTGCCGGCGGCGGCGCTGGCGAAAAGTGATCTGACGATCGCCACCGACGCCCCGCCGAAATCGATGAATCCGCATGCCTATTCTTCAGATGCGAATCTGTCGTATATGTCCAACTTTTTCGATGGCCTGCTCCAGCGTAAAGAGGGCAAGCTGGTGCCGGCCCTGGCCACCGGCTGGGAACGGCTCGATGAGAGAACCTGGAAATTCGACCTGCGTAAAGGGGTGAAGTTTCACAACGGCAACGATTTCACTGCCGCTGATGTTGCTTTCACCTTCACCCGCATGAAGGACCCTAAGTATTCAAAGCTGCTGAATATTGCTAATTCCATCGATACCATCGAAACGCCCGATGACTATACTGTCATCTTCACGACCAAAAAACCGGTACCCTGGTTTGCTGAAACCATGCACCAGAATTTTATCGTCGATAAGGAGTCGTCGGCAGATCGTGACGACGGTGATTATAATACCCGTCCCATCGGTACCGGCGCCTATATCTTTGATGAGTGGGTCAAGGGATCCTATGTGCGTATGAAGGCTAATGGAAGCTACTGGGAGGGCGCCCCTAAGTATACAACCGTCGATATACTGCCCATCACCGAAGAGTCGACCCGGTTCGCCGCCCTGGCCGGCAAGAGGGTGGACATTGTCAACGGTGTACCGCTGACCCTCTATGACAAGATCACCACCATGCCGCATGTGGAACTCATTTCCCAGCCGGCCCGGCGGGTTATCTATATGGACATCACCAACCGCGAAGGTACCCCCTTCGAAGATATCAGAGTACGGCAGGCGATTGCCCATGCCATCAACGAGGAAGAAATTATTGACAAGGTCATGCGCGGTCAGGCCACGCTCGCCCATCAGGTGCCCGACAAGCCCACCGTCGGCTTCGATCCTTCGCTCAAACGGCTCGGATACGATCCGCAGAAAGCCAAAGAACTGCTTACCGACGCAGGTTATGGCGACGGTTTCGCCATAACCATCGCCGGCCCCAACGACCGCTACGTCAACGATGAGAAAATCATCGAGGCTGTCGCCAAGTATCTTGCCAAGATCGGCCTCGATGTAACCGTTGATGCCAAGCCCAAATCCATTTTCTTCGACGAGATCTCTGAGTATAAACATAATTTTTACCTCATCGGCTGGTTCGATGGCTCCTTCGATTTCGGCCGTTCCGCCGAAAAGCTGCTGCACTCTCCTGATCCGGACAAAGGCATGGGCATCTATAACGGCGGGGCCTACTCCAATCCGGAAATTGACAAGATGATCATCGATTCGGCCTCGATCCTCGACCGTGAAGAGCGGAGAAAGGCGCTGCAGGAAATAAACAGAAAAGCAGTTGAAGACGTCGCCTGGATTCCCCTCCACTACCAGCAGGATATTTTTGCCGTGGTCAAAGGCAAGGGCATTAAGTACAATCCCCGGGCCGACAGGTGGATCGTCGTCAAGGAGATTCAATAGCGGCTTTTGACGGCCCACTGTTGCCGGCTTGAGAGGAGCCGTATCCGTCTCCGGGAAGACTGGCCGGCGGATACGGCTCTGCAGGGCAAAGCCTGGAGGACGTTGGCTGAGTCTTCTGAAAACCACAACGGCCACCTGCGCTCAACGCGGTGGTTGGGGAGAACCTTACTCCGAAACAATGGCAACCTATATCATCCGCAGACTGCTGCAGGGCATCATTGTCTTGCTGGCGGTATCGACCGTCTGTTTTGTCATGTTCAGATATACCGCTGATCCGGTGTTGATGCTGGCAGGCAAATACGCCACTCAGGCGGAAAGGGAGCAGGTACGTATTGCCTATGGCCTCGACCGCCCGGTCCATGAACAGTATATCAGCTTTCTCGGTGGCGCACTCAAGGGTGACTTCGGCAAATCCTACGTCAGTCAGATCGATGCCCTGCGAATCATCCTGGAGCGGTTTCCTGCTACCTTTGAGCTGGCCATTACCGCCATCTTCATATCCTTTGTTTTCGGGGTCGGGCTGGGAGTGGTGGTCTCCGTCTGGCCAGATGGATTCGTCTCGAGGACTATCATGGCCGGCTCGCTTCTGGGAATCTCTATTCCCACCTTTCTCATAGGTATATTGCTGGTGATGTGCTTTTCAGTGTATGTCGATATTTTTCCCTCATTCGGTCGCGGCGATACCGTCCAGGTGGGATTCTGGCGTACCGGGCTGCTGACGGCTTCCGGCTGGCATCACATTCTCCTGCCGGCTCTGACGCTGTCGGGCTACCAGCTGGCGGTGCTGATTCGCCTGACCCGTGCCGGCATGCGCGAGACCCTTTCCGAGGAGTATATCAAAACGGCAAAAGCCAAAGGGCTTTCGCCCTCCAAGGTGGTGCTCAAGCATGCCCTGCGCAATGTCATGATACCGGTAGTCACCATCACCGGTCTGAGCTTCGGCGAGCTGATCGCCTTTTCCATTGTCACTGAAACCATTTTTCAATGGCCGGGAATGGGCAATCTTCTTCTCACCTCGATTTTCGAAACGGACCAGCCGGTCATCGTCACCTATATCATGCTTGCAGCCTGTATTATCCTGACGATCAACATCCTGGTGGACGTCCTCTACGGTTTTCTTAATCCCCGTATCCGTTATGATTAAGGGGGAGGTTCAATGATACACCTGTTTCGTTCCCGACGCATGCAGAGTTTTCTCCACGATCCGTCGGCGGTCATCGGCTGTGCCATCCTGCTCAGTTTTCTCTTCTGCGCAGTCCTTGCGCCCTATATCGCGCCGATGAATCCCTATGATCTGATGTCGGTGGATCTTGGCAACTTTCTCTTGCCGCCGGGCTGGATGGATGGAGGCCTTGCACAGTTTCCCCTGGGTACCGACGATCAGGGACGTGGCATCCTTTCCACCATTCTCTATGGTCTGCGCACCTCGATCATCGTCGCCGTATCGGTGGTGGCCATTGCCAGTGTCATAGGGATTATCTTCGGCATGCTGGGGGCCTACTACGGCGGTTTGCTTGATGCCATCGTCATGCGGGCGGCCGATACCGTCTTTGCCTTCTCCACCACGCTTATCGCCGTGCTGCTGCTGGGCGTCTTTGAGAGCAGGGGCCTGTTCACGGTGATCATCGCCATCTGCATCGCCGACTGGGTCAAATACGCCCGAACCATCCGCGGCAGTGTGCTTGAGATCAAAGAATATCCCTATGTACTGGCGGCAAAAGCTTCGGGGGCAGACGATTTCCGCATTCTCTTCCGCCATATCCTCCCCAATGCCCTGCCGCCGATCCTGGTGGTGATGGCCGTCGACATGGCGGTGGTCATCATGCTCGAGGCCACTCTCAGTTTCCTGGGCGTCGGCGTACCGCTGACCGAACCCTCGCTGGGAATGATGATCGCCATCGGCAAAAACTATATATATGCCGGCATGTGGTGGATGGTCATCTTTCCCGGTCTGACGTTGATTGGCATGGTCGTGGGCATCAATCTCTTTGCCGACTGGTTGCGCGAGGAACTCAATCCGCGTTTATAAGCGATATTATTTCATGCGGTGTTAGACGAGCTGATATCCAGGGCTCCATCGAGGGCGGCGATCAAATCGCCTGGGTCCTCCACGCCTATGGAGAGACGGACAAAATTGTCGTCTATGCCCAGCCGGCGCCTCTGGTCGGCGGGGATGGAGGCGTGGGTCATAATTGCCGGATGCTCGATCAATGATTCGACGCCGCCAAGGCTCTCCGCCAGAGCAAAGATTTTAATATTTTCTAGAAATTTCCTAGTCTTGGATAAATCTCCGTCGACGAAGATGGAGATCATTCCGCCAAAACCATTCATCTGCGATGTTGCCAGTCGATGGTGGGGATGGGAGGGCAATCCGGGATAGAGCACCTTTTCCACCTGGTGGTGGTCTTCGAGAAAGCGGGCGATCTGCAGGGCGCTGGCGTTATGCTGGCGCATCCGCAGAGCCAGGGTTTTGACGCCGCGCAGCCCCAGATAGCTGTCGAAGGGACCGGCGACGGCGCCTATGCCGTTCTGCAGATAGGCCAGTTGCTCGGCGAGATCGCGGTTGTCTCCCACCACCACCATACCGCCGATCATGTCGGAATGGCCGCTGAGATACTTGGTGGCCGAATGCATGACGATATCTGCTCCCAGGGTCAGCGGCTTCTGATTGAAAGGGGTGGCGAAGGTATTGTCGACGGCGACGAGTATATCGGCAGACACCGTTTTTGCAGCCTTGGTGATCGCGGCTATGTCGACTATCTTCAGCATGGGGTTGGTAGGCGTCTCTATCCAGATCATTCTGGTCTCGGCGGTGAGTGCCTCCCTGAGAGCGTCAAGGTCGGTGAGATCGACATACTCGATGGCGTAGCCCGCCGAACGTTTGCGAATATTTTCCAGCAACCGGTAGGTGCCGCCGTACATGTCATCCATGGCGATGACCTTGGAGCCGGCATCGATGAGTTCGAAAATGGTGGCTGTGGCCGCCAATCCGGAAGCGAAGGCAAATCCCCTTTTCCCGTCCTCGAGATCGGCGAGGCATCGTTCATAGGCGAACCGTGTCGGATTCTGGCTTCGTGAGTACTCATAGCCGCTATGGTGGCCGGGGCTTTTCTGGGCATAGGTGGAACTGGTATAGATGGGCACCATGACGGCGCCTGTCTCCGGGTCCGGCTGCTGGCCGCCATGAATCACCCGGGTGTCGAAAGAGAGTTTCCTGTCTGTGTGTTTCATGATGTTATTCCCCAAGATGATTTTGCCGCCACTGGCGGTTGTAGAGTTTTGAAAGATAGCGGTTGCCGGTATCGCAGACGAAACTGACGACATTCTTGCAGCTTTTGCTGCTACGGCAGTATCTGAGAGCGGCAGCGAGTAGCGTGCCAGAGGAGGGTCCGGCCATTATCCCCTCCAGGCGGAGAAGATCCAGTGCTGTGTGAAAGGACTCCCGGTCGGTAATGGAGTAGGCCCTGTCAACAAGCCTGAGGTCGCAGATTTCCGGCACGAAGTCCTCACCTATGCCCTCGACAAACCAGGAGCCGATAACCTCGGGCGGCGTGCCGGTCTCGACCAGCGGTGCCAGTAACGAACCCTCCGGATCGGCGAGGATGATCTCCAGTTCAGGGTTGCATTCTTTGAGGTAAGAGCCGGCGCCGCTCAGCGTACCGCCGGTACCTACTCCGCAGACCAAGGCATCGATAGCGCCGCCGGTCTGTTGCCAGATCTCCGGACCGGTGGTGGCATAATGGGCCTTGACATTGGCCCGGTTGGCGAACTGATTGACATAGAAGGCCCCGTTTTCGGAAGCTATGGTCTGCGCCAGATCCTGATAATACTGAGGATGACCCTTGCCGACATCGGAGCGGGTGAGGATGACTTCGGCGCCCATGGCTTCGAGGCAATATTTTTTTTCAATGCTCATTTTATCGGGCATGATGATCTGCAGCCGATACCCCTTCTGGAGTGCGACCAGGGCCAGGCCGACACCGGTATTGCCGGCGGTAGCCTCGATAAGCGTATCGCCGGGGGCGATCTGTCCCTTTTTTTCCGCCTCTTCTATCATGAATAAAGCGATGCGATCTTTGATGGAGCCGCCCGGGTTGGCCGACTCGATTTTCAGGTAGAGGCGGCAGGGACCGGTGTCGAGGTTCGAGGCCAGCAACAGGGGAGTATTGCCTATGAGCTCCAGCACATTTTTATAGATGTTGGTGTCTTGCCCAATCATGGTATACCACCCTCCTGTCCTTTCAATGGTGCATGCAATGTAGTACGGCGCATCGCCGTCGGGAGAGCACGAAGATGTCTCAACTATCCTCCTCCGTCGAATCCTGATGAAGCGCCGACCAGGAGACGACTCTGTTTCTGCCGTTTTGCTTGGCGTGATAGAGGGCGCGGTCGGCGTGGTCGGTAAGTGTTTCCAGGGTGTCATTTACCTCGTGTTCGGCCAGGCCGATGGACAGCGTCATGGCAATGGAGATCTTGCTGCTGAAACCGGCTTCAACACCGGCGCGGATCCTCTCTGCAAAGAGCATCGCCGATTTTTCTCCGGTTGCCCGCAAAAGGATGAGAAATTCCTCCCCGCCCCAGCGGACCGGGGTGTCATAGGGCCGGCACCTCTTGAGCAGGTAGCGGCCCAACTCGCTGAGGACGACATCGCCGAAATGATGACCGTGGGTGTCGTTGATCTGTTTGAAATGATCGATATCGAGAAAAAGCAGGGTGAGCGATTCGCCGCGACGATAGCTGCGGGCACACTCTTCGTAGAAAATATTGACAAAATAGCGTCTGTTTTTCAATCCCGTCAGGGTGTCATGGCTGGTGAGTTCTTCCAGCTGATGTATCTTCACCATAAGTTCGTTTTCCTTCTCATGGCGAATAGTTCCGAGAATGCCGAAAACGAGGGCGAACAGCACCGGGTGAGCGATAAAAAACCACTGAACGGGAGATCCGAAGATGATTTCCAGGGCGGTGCCGAAGGTGGAGGAGTCCAGAGATCCCAGGAGATAGTGCAGCTCGAAGACGATGGTCACCAGCGGGATGGGAATACCCCAGAGTAGGCCGAACCAGATGTATATATTGCGCAGGGGATTGTAGCTGTAAGGAGCGGCTGCAGCGCTGAAAAATTCATGTATGGTTTTTGGCAGAGTCAGGTGCATAGTGGGAAACTAACCTTGAAGGTATTCGTTGCTGTGCATCAATTTTGCCGAAAGTACTCGTTTTTATCGCAAATTGAGTACGCACATACTGCCGACAGATCGTCTCTGCGTTGCTCTTTCCGTCAAGTATACATCTAAAGATTCCAAAAAGACACGTTCTACCGTAGGATTATTTCTCAAAAATAAGCATCTGTTTCTACTGGCCTTATCACTTCAGAAAAGCATATGCCTTTCTGGGTACGTATGCAACACAGCTTTTGGTTCATCCTCCTCGGGAATACCAGTATGAGATTGGCTGAAACTCATGGGTAATCAGAGATGCTTGTGAGGTAGAGCGCTACTGATACTCTTACAAAAACTCGGGACACCGAGGTGAGCGGCGAGTATGGTAGAAAAAAGGATCAGAGCTCGCGGATTTCGCCGATATCCAGGATCAGATATTTTGAGGCGTCTATCTGCATCCTGTCTATGTTGTCTTGGAGCTGCAGAGGAGGCAGGCCCGGCGGATTGTCCCCGAGGTGAAATGTTCCCCACTGAGAGGGGATGAAGTAGGCGGCGCCGAGTTCCTGAAAGGCGCGTATGGCCTCCGCCGTATCCATATGCGCATAATGCATGAACCAGCGGGGTTCATAGGCCGTTATGGGAAGAATGGCATAATCGATATCTTCAAATATTTCGCCAATCTCCCGATACCCTTTGAAATAGCCGGAATCGCCGCCGAAGTAGATCGTCATACCCGGAGTATTCACCATGAAGCTTGCCCACAGGGTGGAGTTGTACCCCTGGAAAATCCTTCGGGACCAATGTTGGGCGGGCAGGCAGGTAAGGCGTACGCCGTTGCCGAAGTCAACGGCCTCCCACCAGTTCATTTCGGTCACCGGGCCGCCGGTAAATGCAGCGACGTAGTCTCCTAATCCTTTCGGCACAAAGGAAGCTGTCCCTTCCGGCAGGTTTTCCAGAGATTCTGCATCGAGGTGATCGTAATGGTTGTGGGAGAGCAGGACCCTGATTGGTCCCTGGAGCTTTCTCAGTTCATCGGCCTGAACGGCCGGAGGTGTCCGGCGTTTGGGGAGCAGGGCTCGATCAGAGAACATGGGATCTGTCAGCCAATATGTACCGTTAATTCGAAAAAGAAAGGTGTTGTGACCGATCCAGGTGAGAAAGTCGGTAGAGGGTGGCAGAGAGGAAATTCGCTTGATAAGATCAGGGAGGACTGCCGGTAAATGGTTTTGCGCCGTATCGCTGTATTCGCCTGTCTTGGAGAGTCGCCAGCGGAGAAAGGCGGAAAACGACCTGTTCTGCTGTGCCAGCCATGGATTATAGAAATGACCGTCACCGTTGTTGTAATTGTCGGCATAGAGTTGCCGTCGGTCGGTATTTTCGACTGTGTGACGCCATTGCGTCTCGTCAAAGGGCGGTGGTTCGAAGAAACAGGCCGACATAAGGAGCAAGACTGCTGTATTGAATAGGAGGAAGAGACTGCGGAGCATTACAAAAAACCTCTATTACAACTATTTGGGCCAGAAGGGACCGGCGTGATTGAGACTCGGTTCCCGGAAGGGTGTATGAGTCTTTCAGTATATAGTTTGCTTTACAGGAAAAGCGAAAGAGTAGCAAGAGCGGCATAACAGTGTGTAAACGCAATGTCTGCTAAATATTACATTCTCGCAGATAGCTGTCGAGCCCCAAAAAGGAGGGAGCCTCTCATGCAGATACTCTTTGAGAAGCTCCCGGGGGGAACTTTGGGTCAGCCCTGAATAGAGTGTAATACGTGGGATGAACTCAATGAGACGGGGCCCCGGACGGGGGATGTGGTGGCGTAGGAGAGAAGGGAGCAACCCCTGCGGCCCCGTTTGCATTTCCCATGTTTTACCAGCGCTCAGTACCGACAAGCTGATTGACGTCGGAGCAGGCCTTTTTCTGCTCTTCAGTGAGTT
>CAKZOA010000392.1 GCA_937132035.1 uncultured Desulfobulbaceae bacterium
AAACAGCCATTTCCGGAAAGACCGCCAGGCAGCATTCTGCCTCATAGGCTTTGCGAGCGTAATCGAGGATTACGGCGCAGTTGTAGTTGAAATCGCCTATGATCGGATTTGTCTGGACAAGTGCTATCTTCACTTTATTACCATTGTGATGCGGCTCTCAACACCGGCGGCGCCATCTGTTGCGCGGCTAGCGTCATGCCTGGAATATCTGTACCTCAATTTCCTACCAGAACAATTCTCATAATTATCCCATCATTTTCGAGAATTCAATCAGTTTTCAGGTGTCCACAGGCACCTGCCATCGTAGGCCGCCTAATGCCTTTTGTCTCCGCTCACCCGCGACCCCTGACACTACGATCTCCGGGGTAATCCAATAACAGGGATAAATGGGCTCTACTGCTGTTTTCTCTTCTGATACTTATAGACTGCCCGGTTGTGTTCACGCAAGGTTTTTGAAAATTGATGGGTACCATCATTTCTGGAAACGAAGTAAAGGTACTGTTCAGCCACGGGCTTGAGCACCGCCGCCAGAGCCTCCCTTCCGGGATTGCAGATGGGCCCCGCCGGCAGGCCTTTGATTACGTAGGTATTGTAAGGAGTTGGTCGCTTGAGGTCCTCCCGGGTGATATTACCGGCGAAGCCTTCGACACCGTAAATAACCGTGGGATCGGACTGCAGGCGCATGCCCCTCTCCAGCCTGTTGAGAAAAACTGAGGCAATACGCGGGCGCTCTGCAGGGTCAGCCGTCTCCTTTTCAACGATTGAAGCGAGAATGACGGTTCTATGACGATCAGCGCCGCCGGTTTGGAGGCTCTTCCAGACCTCAAAGAATCGGCCTACCATCATGGCCATGATTTTTTTGGCGTCGACGGCGGGAATCCTCGTAAGATAATAGGTATCTGGATAGAGATACCCTTCGAGATTATCAACTTCACCTAGGCCCAGGGTCTTGATGAAATCGGCATCGCCGGTTAAGGCCAGAAATTCCTGCTGCCCGCACCAGCCTCCAGAGGCGAATATGGCGGCGACTTCCTTTATATTCAGCCCCTCGGCCACGGTCACCGGATGCTGCACGACTCTGGCCGTGCCCAGCTGCTTGAGGACCTCGAGTGGTTTTGCTCCTCGATTGAGCACAAGCTCACCGGCGCGGATCCTGTCCGCCATGCCATGGAGCCGAGCCAGCAGCTGAAAGCGAATATCCTCCTGGATTATTCCTTCCTCAGCCAGGATCGAGGCAATGGAGGTAAACGACGCCCCCGGGGGAATGAGAACCACCGCTTCCTCCTGGGTTCCGGGGCCGGGCGTATTGGCGTAGGCGGCCAGCCAGAGAAAGAGGGCAAGAAGAAGACAGCAGCCGGATAGCGCCACACCGGCAAAGACTTTCACACCACAGCCTGTGGCCGGTGTCGTTCCAGAACTCTGCAACTCACTCACGATAAATTTATGCAGATTTCTTTTTCGAAGGCTTTTTGGCCGTCTTGCTCGCCGACTTGGGAAATGCCAGAGCGACGATGTCATCCATATTCTTCACCGGCATGAACTGCATTTTCTTACGGATTTCATCGGGAATATCGGCCAGGTCTTTCTTGTTCTGCTCCGGGATGATGACCTTTCTGATATCGGCGCGCAGGGCCGCCAGGGCCTTTTCTTTGAGACCGCCAATAGGCAGAACTCTGCCGCGCAGGGTAATTTCGCCGGTCATGGCCAGTTTCTTCATCACCTTGGTATCTATTATAGCCGAGTACAGAGCCGTGGCCATGGTAATACCGGCGGAAGGGCCGTCCTTGGGGATAGCGCCTGCCGGCACATGGACATGGATGTCGATTTCGTCGAAATAACTTGGCTCCACCTTGAGATCCTTGCTGCGGCTGCGGCAATAGGTCAAGGCTGCCTGAGCCGATTCCTTCATGACTTCTCCAAGCTGGCCGGTGAGAATAAGCTTGCCCTTACCAGGCATCAGGTTGGCTTCTATCTGCAGTATCTCCCCGCCGACCTCTGTCCAGGCAAGCCCCGTGGCCAGACCGGGCTGATCCAGTGTTTCCTGCTCGGATTCAGGTATGTTTTTAGGCGGACCGAGATATTTGTCGATGGTATTTATCGACACCCTATAGGGACCGCGGCCGCCTTCGGCGATCTTACGGGCGATTTTCCGACACACTTTGCCGATTTCCCGCTCGAGGTTGCGCAGACCGGCCTCGTAGGTGTAGTGAGTGATCATATGCTTGATCGTTTCATCTTCTATACGGATATGACTGGTCTTTATGCCGTTTTCCGACAATTGCCGGGGAAGGAGATAGCGGTTGGCTATGACCGTCTTCTCTTCAAGAGTATAGCCCGACAGGCGAATGACCTCCATCCGGTCGAGCAACGGTCCGGGAATGGTATCGCTCATATTGGCAGTGGTTATAAACATCACCTTGGAGAGATCGAAGGGCAGATTGAGATAATGGTCTGAGAATTCGAAATTCTGTTCCGGATCGAGAACTTCGAGCAGAGCCGAGGAAGGATCGCCACGATAGTCTGAACCGATCTTGTCGATCTCATCCATCATGAAAACAGGATTGTTGGAGTTGGCCGTCTTCAATCCCTGGATGATTCGACCGGGCATGGCGCCGATATACGTTCTTCTGTGGCCACGTATTTCCGCCTCATCACGCATACCCCCCAAAGATATCCTGTGAAACTTCCTGCCCATGGCTCTGGCGATAGACTGTCCCAGGGAGGTTTTTCCGACACCTGGAGGGCCAACAAAGCAGAGTATCGGCCCCTTGGTCGATTTGTTGAGTTTGCGCACCGCCAAATATTCGAGAATCCTCTCCTTGACCCTCTCCAGACCGTAGTGATCCTCATCGAGCACTTTCTTGGCGGAAATGAGATCGAGGACATCCTTGCTGGATTTCTTCCAGGGTACGTCGAGAATCCAGTCGATATAGGTTCTGATTATAGTGGCCTCGGAGGAATCGGGGTGCATCATTTCCATCCTGGAGAGCTGTTTTTGCGCCTCTTTTCGCACTGATTTGGGCATCTTGGTCTTTTTCAGCCTGTGCTCCAGTTCCTCGATTTCCTGAAGACGCTCATCGGTGTCGCCGAGCTCCTTCTGCAGTGCATGCAGCTGCTCGCGGAGATAATATTCCCTCTGAGACTTGCTCATTTCCTCCTTGGCGTCGTTTTGAATTTTGGCCTGGACGGTGGAAACCTCGAGTTCCTTTCCCAGCAGTTCGCTGACGAGCTTGAGTCTTTCGACCGGGTCGATCTCTTCGAGAATGGACTGCGATTCTACGACCTTCAAGCGGAGGTTGGAGCCGACCAGGTCGGCGAGGCGACCGGGATCTTCGATGTTGTTTATTATCATCATAAGATCGGCGGAAAGAATTCCCCGCAGCGACATGATTTTTTCGGTCTGCTCCCTGACGGTTCGCATCAGAGCCTCGATCTCGACGGTTATATCGGTGGTTTCCGTCTCCTCGATTTCCTCAATTTTCACCTGATAGGAGGGTTCGGTGCGGACGAATTCCTTGATGCGAGCCTTGGATATGGCCTGTACCAGCACCTTGAGTCTGCCGTCCGGCAGTTTGAGCGTGCGCATGACCATGCAGACCATGCCGATCTCATAGAGGTCCTCGATTTCAGGGTCATCTTTGGTCGCGTCTTTCTGGGTTACCAGCATCAGCAGCTTGTTTGCCGCCAGCGCCTCGTTAACGGCTTCGACAGAGCCGGGACGACCGACAAACAGCGGGATGATCATGTAGTTGAAAACAACCACGTCACGCACCGCCATCATAGGCAGCATCTCAGGTATCTGCACATCCTCACTGTTGGAAAAGTCGTCCATCCCTATACTTAATGAATCATTGAATTCCACAAAAACCTCCTGAAAGGTATATACATTGAACCGTCTCTGCTGCTGCCGAAACGGTGAACATCGCCGAGTGAGAATAGCTCCATGGCAATAAGGCTTTTCTTACCAAGCCTCTTTTTCCATGGTATATATTCCACCATCTCATTGTATTAAAAAGTTGGCTTAAGCTAAACATTCAGAACCGGTAAGTCAAGACGACCCGGTCTGCCTGATTGACCAAAAAATTCTTTTTTCTTGATCTCTTGGCGCTTTTCCACCATATTTACACTATTTCTCCAGATTGCCACAACAAACCACCCACGGGAGTTGAGAAATGCTTACAACAGAATCATTTTTCGATCTGACCTCTAACTTACACCCGCAACTTTTCCAGGCCGGAGAGTATGTCTGGGAGCCCCTCAACAACCTCAAAGAATACCTCAGGCAGTATCCTTTCGAGCCCCTTTACACCAGTGTCTTTAAAAACAACGTTCCACTCGATCGCACACTGATCTTTCATAACGGGGATATCCTCGCCGGCGACGAGGCAATCCTCGTATTCGGCGACACCACCAAGGGCAAACTGCAGGTCTCGCTCGGCGGTGAGCTTCTCGCCGGTGCCTCGGTGCTCATGGCCGGCTCCTGTTTTTCCGGCAACGAAATTGCCATCGGCAAGGGGGTACTCATCGAAAGCGGCGCCATGATCAAAGCGCCTGTGGTCATAGGCGACTGCAACGAAATACGACAGGGTGCCTATCTCCGGGGCCATATCGTTTCCGGAAGAGGCTGCGTGCTTGGCCATACCACTGAAATCAAGCACTCCATCTTCCTCGACGATGCCAAGGCCGGTCATTTCAACTATATTGGCGACTCTATCCTTGGCAATAATACCAATCTCGGCGCCGGAACGAAATTCGCCAATCTTCGATTTATCGACGGCAATATTCACATTGACAGTGACGGAACACTCATCGACACCGGCAGAAAGAAATTCGGGGCGATATTAGGCGATAACTGTCAGACGGGATGCAACTCGGTGACCAATCCGGGAACTATTCTTGCCAGGGAATGTTTCGTCATGCCGAATGCCACAGCGCGGTCCGGATTTCACCCCCAGGGCTCGGTAATTCGCAGTTAATCTTAACATTACATGTACTGCAGGCGACGCTTTGTCGTTTATGAATGGCACCACGAGTTGAAGAACATTTTTAGGGAGATCGGGAGTGTAACCGTTTGTCCATTGACAGATTTTATTACCCCTCGCACTCAGCTTACCCATTTCGGCAGAAGCAGGGGTTCTCTTTTCATGAGTGTCTGCAGCCAGGGATGGACGTATGGTGCCCCGGGGAAAGATCTATTCCGATCCGCTGCTCGTTGAAATTACGTGGTACACAGCTACACAACCTTACGTATCTGGTAGTGAGAAGATTGAAAAAAAAGCACCGCCCTTGATCATCTCAACTCACGGGCTCCGTGGGGTTGCGCCGGCGGCGCAGTATGCCGTGGACTTCGCAGTCTTTGAGCTCAGGACGGGTGTGCAGGTAGACCCTGTTGCCAGGATTGGCAACCGGGTGGTGTTCTTTTTTTTCACTGTACATTGCTTCGACAACAACAGGCTGCAAGACCATTCCCCTGCCCATATATTCAATGAGCTCGCCGACCCGCAAACGGTTCCGTATCTCCACAAGCGGCGTAGGACCGCCATCTCGTATTACCGCCACCGGTTCCACCGTCTGTTCCGCCCGAGACGTTTCGTAGAGCATATCCTCTGCCGTCGGCTTGCCCAAAAAAAAGTTTTCTGTTGTGGCCCTGGTACCTATCTTCCGTACCTCCTCCAACAGCTGTGCCGGAAGAATGATGGTCTCGGGATCTTTCCAGGCGGCGAGAGGCAGGCCGGCCAGATAGTCAAGGGCGGCTCGGTAGATGCGTACCACACCGCCGACATAGAAGATCGATTTCATCCGGCCTTCGATCTTGAGCGAATCGACACCGGCGGCCAGGAGCTGCGGCAGCCTCGGCAGCAGGCAGAGATCCTTGGAGTTGAAGATATAGGTTCCCCTGCTGTCCTCTTCCACCGCAAAAAACTGTCCCGGCCTTTTTTCCTCGACAAGCTGATAGCTGTATCTGCAGGGGTGCGAACAGTCGCCTCTGTTGGCGTCGCGTGCCGTCAGATAATTTGAGAGCATGCATCGTCCTGAATAGGAAATACACAGAGCGCCGTGGACAAAGACCTCGATTTCTCCGCTGGTCCGATCACGGATGGCAACGATTTCCTCATGACACAGCTCCCTGGCCAGATTGATCCTTGAAATTCCCTGGTCAAACCAGAAACGGGCCGCGGCAGAGTTGGTGACATTGGCCTGGGTGGAGAGATGAATGGGGATATGGGGTGTCGTTTTTGCGGCAATGGCAAGAATACCGGGATCGGCGACAATGAGGCCATCGATCTCATGGGCCGAAAGTGTCTGCAGATACTCCTCCAGTCCTTTCATGTCGTCGTTATGGGCGAGGACATTGACCGCTACATACACTTTGCAGCCGTGGGTGTGGGCAAACGTGATGCCCTGCGCCATTTCCTCCTCCGAGAAATTCCCGGCCGCCGCCCGCAGACTCAAGCTTTTACCGGCGAGATAGACAGCATCGGCTCCGTAGTGTACCGCCGTCACCAGTTTTTCCAGGTTGCCTGCAGGCGCCAGCAGCTCCGGTAGAACCGGAAGCCCTCCTTTGCATCTTTTCTTTTTCGTCATTTTTGAGTTGAGTGTATACTTTTGTTCGGCGATAGTAATCCCGTCGTCAGTGGACAGCAGAAGAGGAGTTATGTGAAAAAATTACGGGTAGGCGTTGCTCTGAGCGGAGGCGTCGATTCCACCGCTGCAGCCCTCTTGCTGAAGAAGCACTATACTGTTACCGGCTTCTTTATGCAATTGGCACAACCTGATATCGAACAACACATTGCACGGGTTCGTGGTGTTGCTGATACACTGGGCATCCCCCTTCACATCGTCGATCTGGCAGACGCCTTTGAACGGTGCGTTCTCAACTATTTCGACTCTTCCTACCGTCGGGGATTGACACCAAACCCCTGCGTTGTCTGCAACGCCGAAATAAAATTCGGTCTGCTCCTCAATGCCGTCGTCGAGGCCGGCATGGAAAAAATGGCGACCGGTCATTATGCCAGGCTGGAGCAATCGGAGTACGGTTTCCGTCTCTATAAAGGAGCTGACGCGACCAAGGATCAGTCCTACTTTCTCTCTCGGCTCCACCAGTCGCAACTTTCCAGAATTATCTTTCCCCTGGGCGGATATATCAAAGAGAGTCTCTACAGCTATGTTGAGGAGTGCGGCTTTACCTCTTTCCGGGGCAGTGAAAGCCAGGATGTCTGTTTCCTCCAGGATCGCAAGATCGGCGAATATCTGCGGCAGCGCTTTGCCTTCATACCCGGCGCTATAATGGCCACCGACGGCACGGTACTGGGTCACCATACCGGAATAGGCAACTACACCATCGGTCAGCGGCGCGGCCTTGGCATATCCGCGGCCCTGCCCCTGTATGTTGTGGGAATTGATGCCCAGCTCAACCAGGTTATAGTCGGTGGCGAGGATGAATTGTACACCCGGGATCTTTTCCTCGACGATCTGCACTGGACAGCAGGCCGCAGACCATCTCTGACCCAGCCTTTTCAGGTAAAGATCCGTTCCACCCATACCGGCGAAGCGGCGGAACTGCAACCGGCTGCAAATGGCAGAATGCATCTTCGTTTCAGCAGGGCACAGCGGGCCGTAAGCCCCGGCCAATTCGGTGTCCTCTATCGAGATGATGAGGTGCTTGGTGCTGGCACGATAGTGAGGTAACTTCGCTTTTGGGATAGTGTATTTTATGAAAAAAGTCGCCTTCACCACCTTTGGCTGCAAGGTCAATCAATACGAAACGGCCTCGTTTATTTCAGGTTTTCAGGAGTTGGGATATGCAATAGAGTCGACCACGGACGAGGCCGATATCGTCGTCATTAATACCTGTGCGGTTACAGCCAAGGCCGGCAGCCAGTCACGTCAGGCAATCCGCAGGACCCTCCGCCGCAACCGCCAGGCACGGGTGGTCATCACCGGCTGTTACGCCCAGTTGGCCTCCCAAGAGATCAGTGCCATGGAAGAACTCGAAGGCAGGTCCTTTTGCATCGTCGGCAATGCCGACAAACACGATCTCATCCAGGCCGCGGCGGCTCCCGATCACAACCACATCCTTTTGCGGGACCCCGCCGATGAAGCCGTTGAAATATCGCCGCTGCCCCTTCATCGTTTCAAGGGCCGCACGCGAGCCTATCTGCGCATACAGGATGGTTGCAGCGCCTTCTGCTCCTATTGCATCGTCCCCTATACCAGGGGCAGAAGCAGGAGCCTGTCGAGTGAAGAGGTATTACGCCAGGCCGATACTTTTTTCCGGCATGGCTACCGGGAGATCGTCGTGACCGGAATACATGTGGGCAACTACGGTGCAGACCTTGCCGAAAAAACCGATATCGCCGACATTATGAATCGGCTCTGTCGTATGGCAGGCGATGTCCGTTTTCGTCTCAGCTCAATAGAGCCACTGGAAATATCAGAAACTTTGATTGAAACCATGGTTCTCAATAACAATTTCATGCCGCACATACATATTCCTTTACAGAGCGGAGCCGATGATATACTCTTGCGCATGAACCGACGTTATTCCACGAGTCGCTTCAAGACCATAGTTGAAACCTGCCGGAATGCAATCGAGGACGTCGCCGTAGGTTTGGATATTCTGGCAGGATTTCCAGGAGAAACGGACAGGCACTTTTCACACGCATATTCTTTTCTGGAAGAACTCGAATACACCTATCTCCATGTCTTTCCCTATTCCCGACGTCCTGGAACACCAGCCGCCGACTTTGACGATCAGGTGCCCCGCCCGGTAAAAAATGAGCGGGTAGCCCGACTGCGCAATCTCGGTGAAGCCAAGAAGCGGAGCTATTACCGGAAATACATCGGCACTACACGAAAAATGCTGATAGAAAACGCCAGAGATGCCTCGGGTATGCTCAAGGGTTTTACCGACAATTACATACCGGTTCAAGTTGCCGGTGAAAACAAACTGAAAAACCAAATCGTCGACGTCGAACTGCTAAAAATTCATGATAGAGGCACTTACGGAAGAGTTCTTCCGAAATAGCGATGAAAGGTGAAATAATTGCCATAGGCGACGAGCTGACATCGGGCCGCATCTTCAATACCACCAGCGGCTTCGCCGCTCGTCATCTCTTCGACGCCGGCTACGAGATCTACGCCATGCACACCATAGGCGATACCGCCGAGCTGATCGGCGAGGCCTTGAAGCGTGCCATCGACCGCGTTGATTTTGTCATAGTCACCGGCGGCCTCGGCAGCACCG
>CAKZOA010000393.1 GCA_937132035.1 uncultured Desulfobulbaceae bacterium
AAAGCCGCATCAATTTCCGCCTGGTGGACAGTCTTGGAAGTGGAAAGCATGGAACCTGCGTTGATAATATATCTGTATTTCTGTGAGAGCAGCTCCGCGGCCTTGAGAAAAATGGCGGCTCTCTCCTCCCATCGCAGTCTCTGCCACAACTGCTGTGCGGCCAATGCTGCATCTATGGCCGCCTGAACCTCTTTTCCTCCCGCCTGGTGATATCTGGCGAGTACATGCTTGTGGTCATGGGGCATGACAACCTCGGCGGTATTCCCTGTTGTGACTTCCTCCCCGCCGATTATGAGCGGAATTTCGATTGTGCTCGCCGCCGTCGCAGCCAGCGCCTCTTCAATAAGGCTGCGCTCGCGGCTGCCTGGAGCATAATCGTATACAGGTTCGTTTGAAGGTTCGGGGGGAACGATAACTGCGTTATTCATGGTATTCATAGCCTGTCCTTTCATTTGAGCATATGAGATTTTTCTGTCATCACTATTTGCTGCTGGGTTCATCCTGGGGAAAAAGGGAGCGATCATCCATTCTCCCGAAGGGTGAAAGTGGATATGTCCATCCCCTTTTTGCTTTTTGTACAATCTGCTCTATGCATACGAAGCTCAACCTGAAAGCAGATGTGTCATCCATTTTACATCAACCATTCAACCTTTCTCGTTGATCTTAGGCGATTACAGCCAGGTCCGGTTCCATTTTTCCGGAAATAGTCGCACCAGCACCATTACAGATGTCTTTAATAACGGTAATACTCCCTGTCCGTTTCTCAATAACTGTCACAGATTTTCACGATGCGCGGCGGCAGAGGTAAAACGACCGCTGTTATGCAGGAAGGAATTGGGAGGAGCAAAAAAAAGGGGAAAGCGAGGTGGAGATCCGGGTAGCGGCGACGATAGCCGCCGCTGCCCGTAACGACCTGTTCATCCACCGGAGAGGGCGGGAAAAACTTCTATCACATCATCAGGTTCTACAGTCTTATCGGAGGTTACAACCTCTCCATTGCGGATGGCGATATAGCCCCCGAGTTCAACCTTCGCCTGCGCCGCTGCCCGAGGCAGAACCTTCTCCAGGCTGGTCGGCATCTCGAGTTCGAGTCGGACGGGTTCTGCCTCGCTGAGCCTAAAGCGAATGATTACCATTGCCTCGCCTCGGCGGTCTCCTCATCGGTGATATCTATTTTCTCGCCGGTTTCAGGCTGAGCCTCCTCGTAGAAGGTCTCGGCAAACCTGTGTGCCTGGGGAGGTATGCCGGCATCGCTGTTGAATTGATGCTCCAGCCGGAGTGTCTCCTTGACAATATCATCAAATTCCTTTGCGCCGATTGACACGCCATAACGGGCCTGAATGAGATCAAGTAGCGGCCCCATATCGTTGCGCACCGAATACCTGACGAAATTACACATACCCATGGCATCCATACGGGAACCGATTACCTGAAATTTTTTCGACAAGGCCACCTTGCCTTCCTTGCTGGTAGGTACGTCTTCGTCGCGGAGAGTGAAGCCGAAAGTGTGGTCCGCCCCCATTGGCGAGGAAAGATAGGTCATGGCCATCCCCTTTGTGCCTCGCGGTTCGTAGGCAGGTACGGCCTGGCCGAGAACATGCGGTGCATGGCGGACTCCCAGCACCTGCGCGGCGATCTTGCATCCTGAGGCAAGAATGCGGCCCAGAGGAGTCAGGTTTCGGATTTCCTCCATCAACCTTATTGCCGCTTCGTTATCGCCGAACTCGGCGAGCCCCGCTTCCATGGCAACACCGATGGCGGCACCGCAGTCAAGGGTATCGACACCGACATCGTTTGCTATACGGTTCATGGTAGCGATGGTATCGAGATTCTTGAGACAGAGATTGGAACCCATCAAGGCCATGGTCTCGTACTCCACGGGCGAACAGAGCAGCTTGCCGTCTTTGTCGGGGTAGACGTTGGAACACTGGATGGCACAGGGATGCATGCAGGCATGTTGCGTCAGCCCGTCGCCACCCCGTTCTTTGATGGTATCGTACATGGTTTGGGCATTGATTTTCTCCGCCCCCTCCATGACGCCGTGGGTAAAATTCCTGGTTGGCAGAACCTTAAGCGCCTGGCAGATGTCGACCATTGCCGCGGTTCCGTATTTGGTGAATTTGGAAGATACCGGGTTTTCTCGCAACAGCCTGACGATTTTCTTTGATCCGTCTTTAAACTGTTCGGTGTCGGTAAATTCCGGTTTTACTTCACCATCATTTTTGATAACGACAGCAATGATTTTTTTCGAGGCCATGACAGCCCCGAGACCACCCCTTCCGGCATAGCGCGAACAGACACCGTGCGGGTCGGAACAGGCTATGCCTGAAGTATAGAGAAGCTTTTCCGCGGCCGGTCCGATGGTAATGCAGCCGGCTTTGGTGCTGAACTGGGCGCTGAGCAATTCCGATTTTTCGTAGACGCCTTTACCGGCCAGAAAATCACCATCAGTGAACTCAACGCCATCTTTGCCGATGACGATGATCTGCCAGGAGCTGTTTGCCGGGGGAGCGTCCTCGAGAGCGATGCAGCGCAAGCCCTGCTGAGACATTCTGGTACCGACAACTCCGCCGGCATTGCTCTCTTTGATGCCACCGGTGAGGGGGCTCTTGCCGCCTATGCTAACCCGGTCCGATGAAGAAACCGACGTCCCGGCCAGCGCACCGTTGCAGAAGAAAAGTGCATTCTTTTTGCCCAGCGGTTCGCAGTCGGCTGGAACCTCCCTGCTGACCATACGGGAAGAAAGCGTTCTGCCCCCCAGGAGAAATTCCGTTGCCGAGTATTCTTCTTTTCTGGTTTCTCGTGTAGCCGTATTTATACGTAATATGGAAAACATCCGTTTCCTCCTTTTCAACAACCACTAGACGCCGCCAGATACTGATACGCGCGCGCTGTGGGGCCTTTTTTTAAGCACTCCGGGCAGCTGCCCTCGGAGTCGTCTTCATCATATATTCAACGAACCCTGTTTTTCCAGAATTATCCCCACGCAATTCTGCGGTAATAGAGGTTTATCCTTTATAGAAAATGGCCTTGATGATAACACTGGCCATTTGCGGATTTTCTTTCAGTCTTCTGGTGGAATAGCCGAACCACTGTTTGCCGAAGGGTACATAAACGCGCATCGTATGTCCACGATCAATGATTGACTGACGAAGGGCCGGAGTCACACCGAAAAGCATCTGGAATTCATACCTGTCCTTAGGTACCGAATATTTTTCAATAAGCTTGTAGGCACCTTCGATCACCGGCTTGTCGTGAGTTGCTATAGCCGGATACATTTTTTCTTTGAACATCAGCTCGATGTCCTTGAGAAAATGTGTATTGACCTCTTCATATTTTTTATAGGCAATGGATGCCGGCTCAACGTATATTCCCTTGCACAGTCTGAAATTCAACGGATTTTCCTCGGTGTTGACATCACGCAGATCGAGGATGTCCTGGTGTGTGCGCTTGAGATAGGATTGAAAGACCAGACCAACGTTGGCGGGGAATTCCTCTTTTATTTTGCGAAACAACTCGATTTCCAGATCGGTGCAGGGAGAATCCTCCATATCGATGCGGACAAAATTCTTGTAGGAAGCGGCCTTGACGACTATTTCGCGAATATGACGATATGCCACTTCCTTGTCTATCAGCAGTCCGAAAAATGTTGGTTTGAGGCTGTAGTTGCCGTCGACGCCAGCCTTTTCCGCAGCTTCTATGACTTCGAGGTATTCATTCTTGTTTTCCTCGGCCTCATCGAGATTGGTTATAAACTCTCCCAACACATCGATGGTGGTCAATATTCCTTCTTCATTTAGTTTTTTTGCCGCGGCGATGGCCTCTTCTATTGTTTCTCCGGCTATATACTGTTTGGAAAACTGCCAGACCAATTTCTTGGGCACATACGGAAGAATATTTGATATAAGTTTATTAAACATGGCGTTCGCTTCCCTTCTTAATATTCGTTGTGTGGTGGTGCGCCTCAGCGGTCACCCTTCCTCCAGGCTGTCTTGTGACCGCTTGGCACATCCCGGTTCCAATGCTTCATCACGTCTCCGGCATCTTCGGAATGCTTCCTCGGCCGCAATACGGTACAAAACGGCTGTCATCATCGATAATTCCTTCCGAACTCCTGCCACTCTTCCAGGCGAACACGCTCACCTCTTCCGGGCATCAGCACAGCAGATACGCTGTCAGAACTGCTGGAGAGTAGCATCGCCGATTGCTTTTCCTGCCTTCTCTGCTGTTTTCATTTGACACAAGCGCTCTTTGCATATTATTATTGTATACAATAGGTGGATACACTATATATTTCTACGTCATCGTGGCACTGCTGTCAAGTCTATTTATATGTTTTCGATGCGGGAGAGCCTTAAGCATTCGCCATCGCGGAGAGCCTGCATCGAAATAACCCAAATCATCTGTCATATATTCTAAACTGGACAGATATGTGAGCGTAGTATACTATTCTTGCGTAATTGAAAAAAGCAATAAGACTCATCACTGCTCTAAATCCTAGTATCTATAAAATAATTATCCAAGGGACACGACCGATATGCGCCCCCATCGGCGCTCGGTATTTGCTCCTATCACGACGAGCCAGACAACCTGAAGAAAAACATGGAACACGTTAGAGGAAATTCTGAGGATGCGGTCTATCAGAAAATAAAAAACGCCATTCGCAAACGCTATATCAGACAGGGGAGCCAGCTTGTCGAAGGAAGCCTCGCCCATAAACTCGGTGTGAGCAGAACACCTGTACGAAGTGCTATAAAGCGACTTGAAGCCGAGGGGCTGGTCAATTCCATACCAAACCGGGGCGCCTTTGTCATCACCCCCACCCTTCAGGAGATAGAGGAGACCTTTTTCGTTCGAGGCCACCTTGAACAGATGGCGGCTAGGTTGTCAGCTACCATTATCACCCCCGGCCAGATAACCACCCTCGAAGAACTGATCAAGCTGGAGCATGAGGTTTTCAATGAGCACGATTTCGACGAGTATTACATTGTCAACGATACCTTCCATCACAAGATCGCTGAATTTTCAGGTAATGGTGTACTGACCTCCTATGTCGGTGAGCTTCTCGATAGAACGCGTATCTTCCTAATCCTCTTTGATCCCTTCAGCAAGCTCTCCATCAGCCCATCTCTGGAGGACCACAAGGCCATAATCGCCGCTCTTGCCGAACACAATCCCGAAAAGGCCGCCGAAGCAATAGCCACACACATACGTAGCTCTGTCAATGACCTTGAAACGGTGGATTTGATGCCAGATGATTATCTGAGCATATAAGATCTTGAGCCTACTGACGAATAATGTTGTCAACCTTGAACTGCCTTCGTGAACCCGGCCACTGAAAACAACGATTCGCTCCGTGCTCAGACTACCACCGGAATCATTCTGGCGGTGGCCTCCGCCATTCTGATGGGTACCATCGGTGTCTTTTCCAAACTCTCAGGGCTTGGTGCCGAAGCAATCACCTTTTTCAGACTTTTCTTCGGCGCCCTTTTTATGCTGGTCTTTCTCATCGGCAAAGGTCGTCTGCATCTGATTATCTCTCGCCCCTCATCGGCCGTCATCATCAATGGCTTCTTTCTCGCGGGTTTTATCATTTTCTATGTGCAGGCCATGAATTATACGACCATGGCCAATGCCATAATGATCATCTACTTCGCTCCGCTGACCGCCGCCATTTACGCCCATTTCTTCATGGGAGAGAGGCTCAATCTTTCTTCTCTCGTACTGATACTGCTTGCTCTTTTCGGGTTTGCCATGATGCTGGAATTCAGACTTGATCTGCAAGGTGACCGTCTGCGGGCTCTCGGCCTGGGCCTGGCCGGAATCGGCATGCTCTGCTACTGCGCCTTCATTCTGATAAACAGGAAAATTTCAGACCACGTTTTTTCCAGCACCTTCTATCAATTACTGGTAGGCAGCCTGGTAATGGCGCCGCTGTTTTTCCATACCGTCGGCCCCATTACCAAGCAGCAGTGGCTGCTTCTTGTGGGAGCCGGAATGTTTCCAGGATTTCTTGCCATTCTTTTTGCCGTTATCGCACTGCGGCAGCTGCAAGCCGCTGCCTTCGGTACTCTCGCCTATTTTGAACCCCTGGCCGTAGTTTTCTTTGGCTGGTCCATTTTCGGAGAGTCCCTCACCCCGCTGCAACTGGCAGGATGCGGAATCATTCTTGTCTGCGGTATCCTGAAGTCTCTGAACAATTGAGCAAAAGAACCGACAAGCTTTCCCTTTTGATTCACGCCCATCACCCTTCTTTTCAGATTGCCTCTCTCACTCAGAGGAACCGTTTTCGAAAATATCAGGTGCTCGTTTATAGTTGTCTGCAGAAAAAAAAAGCCGGCCGCCTTTCATCCGTGAAGTTTCCTGCTGGTTTCCCTGGAGTGCTGCTGCGACAGCCATACCCCTGTCATGACAACCGCAGCAGCGGCAATCTGCATGACAGTAAGCCTCTCATCCAGTAACAGCCACCCGAGGCCGACGCTTATTACCGGAATCAGATTGACATAGACGGCGGACTGGCTGGCAGAGATGTATTTGAGGGCATAGTTGTAAGAACCATAGGCGCCGAGGGTAATGACGGCTCCGAGATAGATAATGGCAAAACCCGAGGGAAAATCGAAATGAGTGGGCAATGCCACCTGCGGCAGAAAAAGTATGGGAAAATAAAAGATGCAGCCGACAAATGCCTGGACTGCGGTGAGAAAGAACGGAGAATAACGCACGGTCAGATGGCGCATGATGACCATGTACCCCGCTGCACAGACCATGGCCAGAAACTCGAGAAAATTACCGAGAACAGGATTGGGTGCGTTTTCCGCAGGCGCACTCTCCAGGGTGAGCCATATCACGCCCACTAACGCCGTTATTGCACCGCCCCACCCCTTTGCGCCGGTCCGCTCACCTAACAACACGGAGGCGCCAAGCATTACCATGACAGGGAGTATCGCCGTGATCATGCCTGCCTGAGAGGCCGTGGTGTACACCAGTGCCTGGGCTTCGAAAAGAAAATAGAGACAGGGTTCACAGAAGGCCATAAACAAAATGATGTAAATATCGCCCTTCCTGTAGGTAATACTCCAACGAAAGCGAAAGCCGACAACCAGCAGACAGAGACTGGCAACGAACATCCTGCCAAAGATAACCACCATGGGATCATACACCCTGAAAGCGATTTTCAGCGCGACGAAGGAACTCGCCCAGAGAACCATGGCTGTGAGTAAGGCCGCCCGCGGCAGTAAGAGCTTGAGATGTGATGTGTCCTTCATTGGGTGATCTTCTCTCTAGACGGTTCAGCCAGCACCGGTAAACATGTTTTCCTCAGGCCCTGCACCCCAAGACTCACAGATTCTCATGCAAACGTTCCACCTCGGCCATCAACCGCCCATGGATATTGATCACAGCGGTATCCACTTTCATTATTCTCGGCCCAAGTGAAAAACCATGCAGACCGTGTTCTTCAAATTTTTGTATTTCATAATCCACCCACCCCCCTTCCGGACCGACAGCGGCAAGAACCCGACCGCCTTCGGCAGCGGTAAAAAAGGTCCCCAGACCCCTGGAGCTCCGGGGATGGGCAAAGAGGCGATAGCGATACCTAGAAATGATGCAGGGAAGAAAATCCTCGATAAAGACCTTGAATCGCCGGTGTAAAACAATTTCCGGCACCACCGTATCCTGCGCCTGCTCCAGCCCCTGGAGCAGGTGTTCCCGAAAAAGGCCTTCTTCAATGATAGAGGATTCCCAGAAGCTTTTCTCGACCCTGTTGGCATTGACAATATGCAGGGTCCCAACTCCCAGCGAGGCCGCCTGGCTGAGAATACGGCGCAGCATTATCGGCCTGGGCAGCGCCAGTACAAAATCAATGGGATTCTTGGCCGGTGGCGAGGTATCGAAATGGGTATTTACAACCACCTGGAAAGGGTATTTGCGACGAACATCGATAATTTCCGCCATCCCCATCCTGCCATTGATAATACCTGCTCTGATCCAATCTCCTTTTTCACACTTGAGTATTTTGACAATATGTTCGGCCCGGCGTCCAATCAGCACCACCGGATCTTCCTGACATTCAACGGCCTCCAGTAAAATGATATTCATAATCACCTATGGTCCAATCCCGCCTAGCAATTACCGGTATCCGCAAAAGTATGTTCTGCAGTATCTTTCTTTTCCATCTCAATCTTCCCCGACGGCCTACTCTATGGTATCATGGCATGCTACAAAGGAGCTCAAAATGCTGATACTCTATAATATATTGCACCTGATCGGTGTGCTTCTGCTCTTCCCCCTGCTCTGCATTTATTGTGCAGCGAAGGCAAAGTACCGGCGCCATCTGCCCAAACGGCTGGGCCTGGGTTTGAATGTTCCCCCTTCCTGGACCGGGCATGCAAAAAAGACCCTCTGGATTCATGCCCTGTCCGTAGGCGAAGTTACCTCCGCCCTCCCGCTTTTGATCGGGCTGCGCCAGCGATTGGGTGATGTCTCCATCGTCTTCTCAGCATCGACGAGTACGGGCGTAAGGCTCGCCCAAAAGCTCGCTTCCCCTCATTGTGATCGGGTAGTAGCCTTCCCAGTGGACCTTCTGCCCGTATGCAGCTACTTCCTGCGCCGCATTCGGCCTGATCTCTTCATACTCGTCGAAACAGATTTCTGGCCGAACTTTCTCGAGCAGCTCCACAGAAGAAACATTCCAGCGGTTCTTGTCAATGGAAGAATATCCCAGTCCTCACAGAACCTCTATAGACGATACTCATTCTTTTTTAAGCCGATGTTTTCTACCTTTGCCCTCGTCTGTGCCCAATCAGAGGCGGATCGTGGTAAATTTCTCGATCTGGGTGTCGAGCGCGGCAGAGTCTTCACTCTCGGCAATCTCAAATATGAAGCCGTAACGTCGTCTGCACACGATACGGCCAAAAGACTGACCGGTGCGACATCCGGCTTTGTCTTTATTGCAGGATCGACCCATGCGGATGAGGAACTGTTGCTGTTCAGGGTCTTCACGCAGCTGAAAAAGCGCTACGCCATACGAATGGTTATAGCTCCCCGCGATATTTCTCGCTGCCGCCAGTTACAGGATCTGGCTCAGTCACGGGGATTGACGGTGCAATTGCGCTCCGCCGACCGGCCTTTTTCAGAAGATATCTACCTTGTCGACAGCCTTGGGGAACTCGCCGCCTTCTACGCCTGCGGCGATATCTGTTTTGTCGGCGGCAGCTTGGTTGCTTGCGGCGGTCATAATCCGCTTGAACCCGCCAGTTTGAACAAGCCGGTTCTTTTTGGTCCAGATATGAGCGATTTCGAGGAGATAAGTGCTGCACTGCTCGCCTGTCAGGGCGCCTATCAGGTATCCACAGTTGACGATTTCATATCCGTTGCCGACGAACTGATCAGCAATCCTCACCTGCGAAATCGCTGCGGTGAAGCGGCTGGCAACTGCGTAAGGCTGCACCAGGGTATAGTGGACAAACATATCGACCTCATCGAGGATCTTATTTGAGATTTCTGACACTGCTCGAAACCTATACTCTTCTCGCTTCCACCTGCTTCTACATTATTGGCATCGCTCTGTCTTTGCTCATAGGCGAAACCACAATCCTTCTGCTGCTCCTTGCCACTACCTTTCTGCTGCTCCTGTGGTCTCTTCGCCATCGTCAAAAGATATCCTTGCTGCTGCTGTTGGTGTTCTTTCTCCTGACAGGCCTGTACAACGGCCACCAGTCGCTCATTTCTCCAGCCTCCGCTGATCATGTCTCCACCCTTGCCGGCGGACAACGGACGGAACGGGTTGTCCTCGGCACTGTCCAACGCATTTTTAGTTATAACGGCGAATCGGTTCGCTTCGATGTCGACGCGCTCTCCCAGAGAAGTCAGCATGGCCGGTTTCAAGGAGCTCGGGGCGTCATCCGCTACACGCTCAAAGACACATTCCCCAATGACATAGAGCCTGGCACTGTTGTGCTTGTGCGGGGCACACTGAAACACCCTCACAGATTCGCCACTCCCGGCAGCTTTGATTATCCCGGGTATTTAGCCGCCAAAGGAATCTATATTACCGGCTACATAGATTCGAGCCTCTACATTGCAGCCGTCGCCTCGACTCCTTCGCTCCTGCACAAACTTCGCCATCTCCCAGAGCTCACCCGCTACAGGATCGCCCGCTTTGTGGAGACACGTCTTGAGCCTCGCCAGGCTGCAATTTACCAGGCCCTGCTCACGGGTGACAAGTCGGCTGTACCCCCAGATATCATGGAAGACTTTAAGAACGCCGGCCTCCTTCATATTCTCGCAATTTCCGGTATGCACATGTCGCTGCTGGGCGTATTCCTGTTTGCCATCATCTTCTGGCTTCTGCGCCGCTCGGAATATCTCATACTCAGAATAAACACCAAAAAATGTGCTGCCATTCTCTGTATATTGCCATTATTGTTTTATGCGCTTATCGCCGGAGCGCAAACTCCCGTATTGCGATCATTTATCATGAGTCTCATCGTTATACTGGCTCTGTGCGGCGGCATGCGCCACAATTTCCCCACTCTGCTTGCCGGCACCGCCCTTCTTATTCTGACACTTTCGCCCCAACAGTTGTTCACCCCCTCATTTCAACTCTCCTTCATCGCCATTATTGCCATAACGGCCGCGCTGCCGCTTCTGCGAAGGTTGACAGAGCTGGTGGATGGGTATATCCCATTGAAAGCCGCGGCCACAACAAGCACCTGGATAGCAACCGGGATGCTCGTCTCCCTGGCTGCGACATTGGGTACCGCACCGCTGCTTATCCATCATTTCAACAGAATTTCTCTTGTCGGCGTAGCGGCCAATCTCATCGTCGAACCACTTATCTGCCTATGGACGCTAAGTCTGGGCTTTATCGCCGTCCCCTTAATGGCTCTTATTCCGCCTGTGGCTGAACTGCTGCTTCATATTGGCGGCATTGGCATCTCTCTGGCCTTGACAGTAACCGCTTTCTTTGCCTCGCTCCCCAAGGCCTCCCTTCACCTCCCCACTGCATCTCTCTTCCTTGTATCCATCTATTATATCGGATTTTGTTCTTTATTCTGGTGGAAGAAGATGACGGTCCGCCATCGGTTTCTTGCGGTGGTCATATCTCTGACTGCACTTTTCTTCATGATCCTCCCACCGGCCGAGTTGACCAAAAGGTTCCGGCTCGAATCGGAAATATCATACCTCGACGTCGGACACGGTAGCTGCTGTCTCATACAGATGCCCGGTGGCCGGAGGGCTCTGATTGACGGAGGGGCACTCTCCTCTCCAGGATTCGACATGGGAGAGCGAATCATAGCACCTTTTCTCTATGCCAAGGGAATCAGCAGAATAGACGATATCATCATAACCCATCCTGACAGCGACCATTACAATGGCATAGCCACCATTCTCCAACGCTTCAACGTCAAAACATTGTGGCTGTCGCTGGAGGTGCATGAAGTGAATAACTGGTACGAGCTTATCGAAACGGCACGTAGAAACGATGTCGAAATAAAGATACCGGCAACTTCAGCCGTCGTCTTTGATCACGGTCGTGGATCTCTAGAGATCATCGCCAACACGGCGCTTTTTGAGAGCGGCTCAAGCAATGATAAAAGTCTGGTGGTGCGCTACAGCCATAGACAGACCAGAACACTGTTTGCCGGCGACATCTCCGCCGATGTTGAGCGGAAACTTGTGGCAGCCAATCTTGATCTGCGGGCGAACATACTCTTAGCTGTGCACCACGGTTCCGCAACCTCCAATTCCGAAAAGCTGCTGGCAGGCGTCCAGCCGGAGGTTATGGTGGTCTCCTCCGGATCGAGCACGCTTTTTTCCTTTCCTTCTCGCGAAGTCCTGACCAGGTGCAAAGAATTCGGCATCAAGGTATTGCCGATTGCGCGCACCGGCACAGTCACCGTTACCATCAATGAAAAAGACTATCGCCTCGATACATTCCTTTGACCAAATACCTTACAGGACGGACAGGAGAAATACACGCAATGGCCGGGGATATCACACCATGGATGACTGAAATCTTTGAGAAAAGATACTCGAGGAGCTTTGATGTCAAAAGCATTTCAGACTGTTACTACGCAGAGATGAGCGATGAGCGTACGCAGTGAAACTCCGAGAAAGTGCTTTCTCCGCCAGACGCCAAAACATACTGTTTGCCAGGAAAAGCCAGGAACGTTCATAACCGCCGTTCATAACCGCCATAGACATAAACCTGCCGA
>CAKZOA010000394.1 GCA_937132035.1 uncultured Desulfobulbaceae bacterium
AGAGCCCCGGAAAGGCCTTTGCCATGAGCAAATCCATCATTATGCTTGAAAAAATTTCCATCAATTATCGAGAACAAGCTCATGATCTCAAGAGTTGTGCCCGTTGGTGGCTGCACAATCGTTCCGACACCCACATCCATGACACCACGGGCAGACCGCCCCTGGAGCTCTTCCTGGAAGAGGAACAGGATGTGCTGAAACCGTTGCCGCGCCACCCCTATGATGCCTCCGAGGTGGCCTTGCGGGTCTGTAGCATTGAGGGCTATCTTGAGTTTGAAACCAATCGCTATCCGGTCCCTTTCGAATATGTGACCGATATCCTGACCCTCAAGGCGACGGAGCAAGAAATCTTCATCTATTCACCGGAGTTGTCTTTGATCGTACGGCACGAACGGCTGCCGGCGGGAGCGGTGATAGCACTTGATGCCACCGGAATCCATGGTGCCCAGGCTGTCCGCTATGGCCTGGAGCCCGTCCGGGAGCAGTTTCTCAGTCTGGGTGATGCTGCTGAGACCTTCCTGCAAGGGCTGGTGGAAAAACACCCCAAGAATGCCGGCTTTCACGCCAGGGCCATACTTCGACAGAAAGAATTTTACCACTGCGACGAAATTCACGGGGCCATTCTCCATGCCTGCAGGTATTACGCCTATGACCACCAGGCGGTGGAGCGCATCCTCAAAATCAATGCAAAACCACGTACCCTGGAATCGTATCGCAACGAACGAGCCGCAGAAAACCTGCGCAGGACCCTGCCGCCGATCAAACAGCGATCATTACAGGAGTACAGCTCACTTTTAGGAGACAACCGCCATGAAACAGGTATCGGCATCGACCAAGATGCAACGACTGCAACAGAGCCTGAAAACCCTCAAACTCAGCACCATAGCGACGATCCTGGATGAGGAGCTGGGGCGTGCGGCCCAAGCGGCAACACCGCCAACCGAACTGCTCGAGCGGCTTTTTTCCGCCGAGGCGGATGCACTTACTCAGCGGAGGATCGAGCGTCGGATTAAAGAATCAAAGCTTCCTGAGCGAAAGCTGTTGATCGATTTTGATTTTGACTTCCAGAAGGGGATCGACAAGGCGCAGATCATGGAACTGGCCAAGCTTGACTTTATCCGACGCAAACAGGGAGTGATTATCGCAGGCAATTCCGGGACAGGCAAAAGCCATATCGCCAAGGCCCTCCTCCTGCTCGGCTGCCGGGAGACCTACCGCTGCCACTACACCACGGCAAGCGACATGCTCAGAGATCTTTTCTCGGGTCTGGCCGATGATACGCTCGCCTTGAAACTGAAACGGTATCTGACTCCGGACCTGCTACTGATAGACGAAGTAGGCTTTGATCGCCTGGAGCAACAGGATCCCAGAAACGCCTGTCTCTTCCACAAGGTAATTGATGGTCGCTATTGTAAAAAATCGACGATGATCACCTCAAATATCGACTTCAAGGAGTTAGGCGATTATCTCGGAGATCCTGTCATCACCACCGCCATTGTAGACAGGATGGTGCATCATTCCATCATTTTAAGCATAGAAGGTCCTTCCTGGCGTCTCCATCAATCACAACAGTTGAATAACCATATCACAAGCAGTCAAAAGTAGTGAAGTACATTCCATAGATATCCCTCAATGGTATTCCGCTGACTGACAATTTTCCCCAAACCATTCCCACGCCTTCTTCACCCATCGACGGCAGCTGGCGGGGAAGCCTTTCGCCCTACGGGCTCCGGGCTACCCCGCCAGCTGCCGTCAGCCCTCTTGTGTATTTCTTTTCCTTG
>CAKZOA010000395.1 GCA_937132035.1 uncultured Desulfobulbaceae bacterium
GAAGGTTTTATAACGACCTGATATTGATAGTAATGCTGCAATCTGTTGGGATTTTCACCATATCGGCCGTCGGTGGGCCTTCTCGAAGGCTGGGGATACGCCGAACGCCACGGCTCCGGCCCCAGAGCCTTGAGCAGAGTTGCCGGATGAAAAGTCCCGGCACCAACCTCCATATCATAGGGCTGCTGAACGACACAGCCGTGTTGAGCCCAAAAAGTACTGAGTTCAAATATAATATCCTGGAAATTCATCGTAGTCCCCGCCGTTATCGCTGATGCCTTTGCGTGATGCGTGCTTATACTGTCCTCCAATGCCAAGCGGGAACAGTAGCAGAACTTGAGGGAACTTATCAAGCACAATCTTGACAATGCGCGGCTCGAACCGCATTATATCCCATTAGCGACCATCATCAGGCTCTATCTCCAGACCGGCGCAGCTGCAGGCGCTGTCTGTTCACCTTCAACACGGCAAAATACTACGATATGATCGACAGACACAACCGTGACGAGATACGGCAAATTTTGAAAGAGACGAAGACCATCGCCGTAATCGGCTGTTCTCCCAAGGAGGAGCGGCCAAGCCACGGAGTCGCCCGGTACCTCATCGAAGTCGGCTACAGGGTAATTCCCGTCAACCCAGGCCATGAAGAAATACTCGGGCAGCGCTGCTACCCTTCGCTGCTCGACGTACCTGAAGATGTGGATATCGCCGATATTTTTCGCAGATCGGAAGAGGTCGAGCCAATAGTCATGCAGGCTCTGGAAAAAGACTGCAAAACCATATGGATGCAGCAGGGGATCATCAATCACCTTGCCGCTGAAATTGCCAGACAGCGTGGAAAAAAGGTCATCATGGACCGCTGCATCAAAGTTGACCACGCTAACCTCATCGCCAACGCCTAATTCATATCTCAAGCAACGGATGGAACCACAAACACTGAGCATTCGCGGAGCGCGAATGCATAATCTCAAAAATATTGATGTCGATCTGCCCCGTAATCGCCTTGTGGTATTTACCGGTCTCTCAGGGTCTGGCAAATCAACTCTGGCCTTCGACACACTCTACGCCGAGGGGCAACGCCGTTATGTCGAATCCCTTTCCACTTATGCCAGACAATTTCTCGGCCAGATGGACAAACCCGACGTCGACTCCCTCGAAGGGCTGTCGCCCGCCGTTTCCATAGAACAGAAAACCACCAGCAAGAACCCCCGCTCCACCGTCGGCACCGTCACGGAAATTTACGATCATCTGCGCCTGCTGTTCGCCCGCTGTGGCCATCCCTACTGCCCCCAATGCGGTGAGGAAATACGCTCCCAGTCTATTGAAGATATGGTGGGCACCATCATGAATTACGAGGAAGGAACCAAAATCATCCTGCTGGCACCGATGATCACCGACCGCAAAGGACGACATGAGCAATTGCTCGCCAGGATCCGCAAGGAGGGTTTTGTCCGGGTGCGCATCGACGGTGATATAATTCACGCTGACGATGTCGATCAACTCGATAAAAACAAAAGGCATACCATTGAGATTGTGGTCGACCGGCTGGTAATCAAACCATCCATTCGGCGGCGGCTCAGCGATTCCATTGCCACCGCCGTTTCGCTGACCGAGGGGTTTCTTCTGGTTTCCCTCACCGACCAGAACAAAGAAATGCTCTTTAGTGAGCTAGCCGCATGTCATCAATGCGGAATCTCCATGCCAAAGCTGAGCACTCAGCTTTTTTCCTTCAACAATCCCCAGGGAGCCTGCGGCGAATGCGGCGGACTCGGCGTCAAGCAGTTTCTCTCCCCATCCCTGGTGGTGCCTGATGCGGACAAGAGCATCCTCGACGGGGCTATCGCTCCCTGGGGATGGCGCAATGAAACCACCTATACCGGCCAAATGCTCGCCGCCGTCGCCAAGCACTATAATTTCTCACTGAAAACCCCTTTCAAGAAATTAACGCCCAAACAGCAAAAGGTCATTCTCTTCGGCTCCGGTGGTGAAGAAATCCATTTCCACTACCAGAAGGGCCGCAGAGTCATGACGGCAGAGCGATCCTTCGAAGGGGTCATTCCTCAACTTGACAGAAGGTTTCATGAAACCCAGTCGCCGATGATACGTGACGAACTGGCCAAATTCATGAATGAACAGGCCTGTCCCACCTGCAGAGGTGCGCGCCTCAAAGACGAAGCCCTGGCCGTAAAAGTTGGCAAATGGAACATTTACGAGCTGACCCAACTTTCCATTGACCGCCTTTTCCATGAAATACCGACACTCCCCTTCACCGCCACGGAGCGGAAAATCGGCGAACCCATTCTCAAAGAAATCATCGACCGGCTGAGCTTTCTTGAGGACGTTGGCCTTGGGTATCTCTCTCTCGACAGACGATCCGGTACCCTTTCCGGCGGCGAAGCACAGAGAATCCGACTTGCCTCCCAGATAGGTTCACGCCTGGCCGGCGTACTCTACATACTTGACGAACCTAGTATTGGACTGCACCAGCGCGATAATCAAAAGCTCATAAACACCTTGCAGGAACTGCGCGATCTCGGCAATACCGTTATCGTCGTTGAGCACGATACCGACACCATCCTCGCTGCCGACCATGTTCTCGACATGGGCCCCGGTGCCGGAGTTCACGGTGGAGAGATCGTCTACAACGGTGGGATAAAAGGTCTTTTGGACAGAGACACTTCCATAACCGGAGCCTACCTCTCCGGCAGACAGTCTATCGCTATTCCGGCAAAACGCCGGCGCGCCGGCAGAGGCGCCAAAAGCACACTCAAGGTCAAAGACGCCACGGCCAATAATCTTAAGAACCTGTGTGTTGCGATACCTTTGGGAGTTTTTACCTGTGTCACAGGAGTGTCCGGCTCCGGCAAAAGTTCACTGGTGCTGGAAACACTCTATACCCTGGCCAGTGATGGTCTGCGGCAAAAACGTTCATCCACCAAGGTTGAGGGAACCTCGGTCTCGGGGTTGTCATCCGTTGATAAGATAGTCGATATCGACCAAAGCCCCATAGGCAGAACACCACGGTCCAATCCTGCAACCTATACCGGCGTCTTTACTCCCATTCGCGATCTTTTCACCCGACTGCCCGAATCAAGAGCGCGCGGCTATAAACCGGGTCGCTTCAGCTTTAACCTTAAAGGCGGCCGCTGCGAGGCCTGCGAAGGCGAAGGCGTTCTCAAAATCGCCATGCACTTTTTACCGGACATCTACGTAGTTTGCGATACCTGCAACGGTAAACGCTATAATCAGGAAACCCTGGAAATCCGCTACCGCAACAAGACCATTCATGAAGTTCTGACAATGACCGTTGACGAGGCCTTACAATTCTTCGAAAATATTCCCGCCGTTAAAAACAAGCTACAGACTCTCCACGATGTCGGCCTTTCCTATATTACCCTCGGTCAGTCTTCAGTAACCCTCTCCGGCGGCGAAGCCCAGCGTGTCAAGCTAGCCAAGGAATTGTCAGTGCGCAGTACCGGCAAGACGCTCTACATTCTCGACGAACCGACCACAGGCCTGCATCCAGCTGATATCCAGCATCTGCTCAGCGTACTCAACAGACTGGTTGAGCGCGGCAACAGCGTTGTCGTTATTGAACACAACCTTGATGTTATCAAGACCGCCGATTGGATAATCGATATCGGCCCCGAAGGCGGTGACGGTGGCGGTGAAGTGGTCGCTGAAGGCACCCCCGAGGATATCATCGACATCGAAACTTCCTTTACCGGCCAGTATCTCAAGCCCATACTCACAGCCATGCACAAAAATTAGGAGGAAACCCCAGGCATAACTCCAACTTACCGCCAGGGATACACTCCGGCCTTTGAGTTTCCCATACAGTCCGTTCTTCGCCGGTCCGCACCACTGCTCAGCGATGTTATTCTTGGACAGTGATTCATTAACACGCGTTCTCAGCCTTGCAGACTGACACCATTACGTTTATTATCGGCTTAGCCTGCATATTCGACAATCACGGTGCGGGACAGCTCTCAATACAACCAGACATATTAGGCACTCACACTTTAAAAAAGAGGAAAAAATGGCAGAAAAAACTGAAGAGAAGAAACCGGCAGCTCCCGAGTTCAGAATGCAAAAGATGTACATCAAGGATCTTTCATTTGAAAATCCCAATGCCCCTGATATCTACGTGGCCCATGCTGAAAAAGCACCTGAGGTCGATGTCAACCTGCAGTTGAACCATAAGCAGGTCAATGAGGATCACTACGAGGTCTGTCTCGAAATTACCGCGAAGATCGTCAACAAGGAACTCGACAAAACCCTCTTTATTCTCGAACTTGAGCATGCCGGGGTTTTTCTGCTCAAGAATATTCCCGAGGAGCATTTAAAAATGGTTCTGGCCGTCGATTGTCCGACGCTGCTGTTCCCGTTTACACGTCAAATCGCCAGCCAGGTCTCAGTCGATGGCGGTTTCGTGCCGTTTCTCATGGAGCCCATCAACTTCATGGGCCTCTACCAGAACTCGCTGAAAAAAGGAGAGAAACCTTCAAACTAGGTCGATGGAGATATCAAGCACCCGGCAAACCAAAAAAGGGCTGAAGATTCAATGAATCTTCAGCCCTTGTATTTTCCTACAGGGGATGCTGTGTACTAGAGTCCGTAGGTTACAAAATTATCAACCAGCGAACTTACGCTTTTTTTGACGGCCGTGTTAAACAGATCGTCATACTGGCCATCTGAGAAAATAGATTGCGGGGCAACACGAACCGCAGCGCTGTTGGTCCAGACAACCTGTCCCGAAGTCGCATCCTGCACCCATATGCGCAGATGTACCACGGCCTGATCGACCCGGCCGCTTTTTGAGGCCTGTCGGCCCAGCAGTCCACCTATACCAGCCCAGGCAATTTCATTTTCTGCAATGCCGCCGTCAATTCCTTCGCCATCGATCGGCCAGTCTGAAAGATTGCCTACTCCCAGGCCAATCATGCCGGCCGCCATGGTCTGATTGAGGGTGTCATAGGACTCAGAGCCGGCAAAACCATACAACATCTGGGCTGCACCACCGGAGATTACCGGGAACAGGCCACGGCGCCACGGCTCCCAGGTATTGTCCTGACGAGTCCTGTATTCGAGAATACGTCCGCGGAGGATATAGTCGGCCTGGAATTGGCGTCCCATTTTAGTAATCTCATTCGGGGTCAAGGCGTGCGTGCCCGGGGCCTCCGCCACCTGGTTTCTCTGAGTAATTTGCTGCTGACGCAGATAATGCCTGATGGTGTCCTTCATGACGTTGGACCAGTCACCGGCAAGTTCGTTTGTCAGCGATACGTTGGAGTTTTTCTCATAGTCGCCGATCCTGACGACATTTTCGTCGACCAGATAGAAAAAGACATCCTCAGAAATCGGCATACCAAAGCCATGGGAGGTGAGGTTATTCGTCAACTCCTCGCTTATCTCCAGATTCCGACGGAACGCGGCCGCCATACTATCGGCGTAGGTGTAGTCGGCAAAGGGCAGAACGACTATTCTTTTGCCGGATCCAGGTGCGTTAGGGCCAGCCGCCTGGGGC
>CAKZOA010000396.1 GCA_937132035.1 uncultured Desulfobulbaceae bacterium
ACAAAAAAGAAGATGAAGAGAACGGCCGGATGCAGCAGGAAAAACAGCCGGCATAACCAGGCGAGAGGCGGAGCAGCAATGCACGCCGTCAGTAAAAGAACGTCACTTTTTCTGCGCCCGCAGTTTCTTCGACTCGCTGACAATGGTCTTGGCGAGATCCTTGAAAACCAGGCTGTGCAGGGGCACCACGGCATACCAGTACAGCCGGCCAAGCACTCCGCGAGGAATAAAATGGGCGGTCTGAACGAGTTGGTCCGGCTGGCAGTCGAACTCCAGCCAGGCTCTGCCCGGCAGCCTCATCTGGGCAAGCAGCAGCAGCCGTTTGCCCTCCCTGATATCGGCCACTTTCCAGAAATCGAGGGCATCGCCCAGCCGCAGTTCCCGGTGCAGCCTCCGTCCACGGTTGAGTCCGTAGCCGCCCGAGAGCTTATCGATCCAGCCCCTGATCCGCCAGAGCAGATGGTACCTGGACCAGCCCCGGGGACCACCGAGCTCACAGGCAGCCTGAAAAACCTCCTGCTGCCTCTCGCCGTGTTCATAGGCAACGATGCGGACGTCGCGCAGGACGGCACCGGCGGGGTCATTGAAATCCTTGATGTCGCAGGCGGTGTCGCCGCTGCTGTCGCACCATCTGCTGATAACCTGGTTGGTTTGCAGTTCGATATTGGCCTGGCTGACGGCCTCACGGAAAGAGACCGGTTTGATCTCGGGGAAGTATTTGAAGGCGTTGGCATTCTGCACCACCGTCTCGCTCTTGAGTCCGGCAACAAGGGCCTCCACCAGGCTATACGGTAGAGGAGTGAAGAGTATCAGCCAGTAGGAGGACAGGCGGGGCGAGAGTACCGGAACGGGAATGAGGTATCGTTTCAACCCCATCTCATCGGCAGCCTGAGCCATCATCTCCTCAAAGCTCAACTTCCCGGCGCCAATATCCACCAGCAGCACCTGCGGCTGATTGATTTCAACGGAAGCCTCCAGATAGGAGAGAACATCGTCTATGCCAATCGGCTCGGTCTTGGTGCGTACCCATTTCGGCGTGATCATCACCGGCAGCTTCTGGTTGAGGTTGCGAATGATTTCGAAACTGGCACTGCCCGAACCGATGATCGCCCCCGCCCGCAGCCAGGTCACCTCGATCCTGTCGGGCTCATGGGCCAGGATCTCCCCTGTTTCTATTCTGCTTAGCAGATGGGTGCTGGCGCTGTCCTTGACACCGAGACCACCAAGATAAATAATGCGCCGCACGCCTGCGGCAATACAGGCATTTCTAAAATTATCGGCGCTTTCCTTATCAAGATCGCGAAAATCTTTTTTGGCCCCCATGGAATGAATCAGGTAGAAGGCAGTATCCACTCCTGAGGCCGCCTTCCCAAGGGCCTCATTATCGAAAGTGCTGCCTTCGACAATTTCCACCTTGTCAGCGACAGCGGTCTGGACCTTACGTTTGTTGCGTACCAGCAGTTTCAAGTCATAGCAACCGCGATCCAGCAGCCGCTGACAGAGCCTGCGGCCAACATAGCCGGTGGCGCCGGTTATAAGAATATTTTTTTTCTCAGGCATGGTTTCTCAGCCTCAGCTCCGTGGGATGGGGATGCAGATAATATTGTTCCAGCAGATAGCTCTCCTGGTATTTTCTGGCATAATGATTGATCAGCGTCACCGGCACAATCAGAGGCAGGTGGTGATGCCTGTATTTCTCTATCACTTCCAGCAGTTCCTTCTTTTCATCAGCGGTCAGCAGCTTTTTGAAGAATCCCATCATATGCATGAGCACGTTGACATGCGATTTGTATGTCGGCTTGATCTTCATTGCCTCCATAAGGCCCTGCTGGTAGGCCTCAAAAGCCTCCACCGGGTCAAGGGTTCCGGCTTCGCCCACCAGCTTGCCCAACTGACGGTAGATCTGCTCGCTGTGGGCCATGAGCAGGAGTTTATGTTGCGTATGAAACTGTACGAGACGTGCGGGTGTCCCCTGCTGCAGGGTCTGACGCCAGCGTTTGTAGACAAACACTGACTCGATAAAATTTTCACGCAGAACCATGTCATGCAGCCGTCCCTCCTCCTCCACCGGCAACAGAGGGAAATGATCCTGAAAGACCCTGGCGAAGAGGCCGACGCCGACATTGCGGGGAATGGAATTGGCATCATAGACCTTAACCCTTTCCATGCCCGAAGAAGGCGACTTGCTCTTGAAGATAAAGCCGCACAGCCCCTCAAGCGCCAGCTGCTCCACCCTTTTCTTGGCCCATTCCTGCATTTTTTCGGTATGGTCAATACCTGTCTTGTTGGTCACCAGCCGGGGTTTCTCAGGGTCCCCCACCAGACGCATGGCCTCGCGGGGAATGGGCAGGCCGCATTCCACTTCCGGACAGACGGGGACGAAGTCGAAATAGAGCCCAAGGGTGGAGGTGATATAGCGGTCATGCTTGTGGCCGCCGTCAAAACGGACCTCGTTGCCCAGCAGGCAAGAGCTCACGCCCATGCGAATTTTTTCCCAGCCATCGGAAACCATGACTCACTACCTCGCTCTGAATGTTGGCTTTGAGCCTCATCAGAATATTACACATTCTGTAAGCTCTCCAAAGGAATCTGAGCTTTTCCTGGAGCAATGAGACCTCTATCTTTCTTGTAATTAATAATATGTCGATACAGGATTTTTCACAATGGACTTCTCCTCTCTTCACTTTCGGAGTCCTCATAACGCCCTATGCACGTTACATCTACCAGGATCGCTCTCAGGTTTTCCTGGCAGCTCTGCTGACGCCGATGGTGGTCATGGCTATACCGACAAAGATAAGGCCGATACCAACAAGATGGTAGCTGTACAGCCTCTCTCCGAGAAAGATTATGGCGAGGATAGAACTGAAGACCGGCATCAGGTGGATGAAGGGTCCCGCCCGGTTGGCGCCCACGGTCCGCACCGCCCGGTTCCAAAAGATAAAGGCCAGCACCGAGGCAAACACGGCAACATAGAGAATGGAGAAAAAAGTGGAAGGGGTGAACGCAAAATCGCGGCCCAGGGAGAGTTCTATGGCATACATCGGCGAGATGCAGACCAGGCCGACAATGACGATACCCGAGAGATAGGCGAAGGGGTGAAGCTCAGGGGGAAAGCGTTTGAGATTGGTGGAGTAGAGCGACCACACCAGGGCCGCAAGAAAAACCAGCAGATCCCCCCGATTAAAAGCCAGTTCCTGCAATGAACCGAGATCGCCCCGAAAGATAATCATGGAGACGCCCCCAAGCGATACCAGAACTCCCAGACATTGACGAAGGCCCATCACCTCCCTGAACATGATCCAGGAACAGACGGCAATCAGCACTGGTATGCAGGAATTGACCAGCACGGCATTTATGGCCGTTGTCGACTGCACCGCCATATAGATGAGACTGTTAAAGGTCGCAACCCCCAGAACGCCCTGGATACAGATAAACCGCAGATGTCGCCGGACAATCTTTCTCTGCAGATAGAGGTGTCGTACGCCAAAAAAAGAGAGAATCACCAGGGCAAAAAACCACCGCCAGAAGGACAGTGCCAGTGGCGGTATCTCCGCATGCATGCCGCGGCTGATAACGAAATTTCCCGACCAGAACAGTGTCGTCAAAACCAGGAGTAAATAGGGCATAATCTCTGTGCTTTATAGAAGGAGGATCCCTTCGGGAGTCATCATTTTTCCTGCTCCCCCTGAAACTCAGTCTATCCACTTCCGCAATGAGGTGCCAAGCAGTGGGTAATCACCGTACCACCCGGTGGTGCCGGGTCGAATGTGGTGACTGCCAGCAATACGCGTATCGTCCACATCAGCTTTAACTTCTCGGAAGAGTCGGTAGAGGTCTTTTTTCGGATGTCCAGCAGCCTGGACGGCTGCTGTGGGACCCCCAGGGAAGTTCATGGCGCCCCGTGAAAAGATCTCTTCCAATCCGCTGCTCGTTTAAATGACGTGGCACACACATACA
>CAKZOA010000397.1 GCA_937132035.1 uncultured Desulfobulbaceae bacterium
GGAGACCTCAAGCTCAAGGTATGTGGGGCCGCTACCCGGATAAAACAGCAGTCTATCGCCTGCATCGACAGCCAATTCACCGGCAAGACTTTTGCTCAACAGTATCTGCGACCTGCCTTTCCGTGGATATTTCCCTTCGACAATCGCCTGATGAAAAGATGTAACCTTCTTTTCCCGTTCCGGGGCCAGGAGGCAGAGTGTCAATGGACGGATGGTGCTTCCCGCACCCACCGTTCCCTGGATGAAACGTCTTTTGAGAACTGCATCCACCCCGGCTACTTTCAAATCCAGGGGCCTTACGGTTTCATCTGTAACCATGCCAGTGACGTGTCCGGAAAACAGACCAACAGTGTTGCGAAGCATGGCGTCATTGACACCGACTGAAAGCGCAGAGAGAAAAATCAGAATTGAGACGGCAGAAACAACCATGACCGAAAGAATCAATGTTATCCGACCTGAACGCCGCAGAAAGGACCACGAGGTGGCAGCCCAGAACCCATAACGTGACAATGGGGGGGTCACTCTGCAGCCCGTTCGAAATCAACACCGATTCTTCTCTGGAAAAACTCCATTGCCGGAGAGATCAGAAATGAGTGATCATCCCGAAAAAGCCCACTGAGACCACTATGAAGAAAGTCTTTGGCTGTGGCGCAGGCAAGAGCGACAGATCTCGGAAAGTCGGAGAAGGCCCCATCCTGCTGCTCGCCTTGCCTCGGCAGGCGAAGATACTCCTGCAACCGTCGTCTCTCCTTTTCGCAGTCTCCGTGAAAAATATGTGAGACAAGGTAATTATGCCGTTTCATGGAGATATCCGAACCAATATCGACAATGTCATCCATGATCTGGCATCCCATGCCGATTGCGTAGAGCGCCTTCTTCATTGTTTTCACCTGCGATGGTTCGATCTTTTCTATCACCTCCGGGATATCCCAGGGACAGGTGAAGAGCACGCCCGTTTTGAAATGATGAACGGTGGACAGTATGCTGTCAGGCACAAGAATCTTCTCAACACCGGTTTCTTCGGAAGCTTCCTGAATACCGCTTTTGGTCATCGACTTCATCGAGACGGCAGAAGCGAGTGAGATCTTCTCCCGGTCAATATCGCCCTGTGCTCCAGCGTCAAACAGCAATCTGAACAATACCCTGTCTGAAATCATGATATCGATGACAGACCGAAAACGATGGCCTGTCTGCGGGATATCGGTATTAAGCGTCATTTTATACTCGTTATCCAGCAGATTATCGCAGCCCGTTACCATGCCCCGAAGGCACTGCAGTACAGCAGAATAGAGAATTCTCCGTTCAGGGCGAATGCCGGCACTATAGAAACTATACAAGAACAGGAGAGAAAAGAAGTTCTTTGAAGAGGAAAAATCATTCTCAGTCGGCTGAACCACGGTAACTTCGCATTCCTGGAGAATATCGGTCGCTATATTCCAGTATGTGGCCAGACCTGCCCGTAGCTCGGAGAGAAGCTCCATCATCGGCGGCAGTGTTTCGATGCTGGTCAATGCAGGGGCAGTATTGTCATTCTTCATCTTCCCATACCTGAGGAGAGGGGTTTGGCGGTGTTGAACAGTGCGACATAGCCAAAATAGCAGGCAACGGTCTGAGGGGCATCAAAACCTGCCTGTACAATCAGCTCCGGCAACACGCCGCGTATATTCTCGCCGATCTGCGGCTGCATGAAGAACCAGCGTGAAACATGGGATACCAGCCATCCCATGCTGGTGGTCGGCAAATGCATATCTGCTATTACCAACCGCCCTCCCGGCTTGAGAACCCTAAATGCCTCCATCAGCGTCGTCTTTTTAAGATCAAGGGGAACGTGGTGAAAAAAAAGACTTGAGACAACGCCATCAAAAGATGCGTCCTCAAATTCAAGATTTTCAGCGGCCATTATCTCGAAACGGCATGTTTGGTTTTCTCTCTTTTTTCGCGCCATTCGAATCATTTTCGCCGCAGCATCGATGCCGACCGCTTCCCCCCCTTCTCCCTCGCCCAGCGCATCGGCAATCATTCTTGTCAGGACGCCGGTGCCGCAGCCAATATCAAGAATTCTGCCGCTCTTTTGAGGGGCGAGAAGAGCGAGAATATGATTGTCATATTCCTTCTGTTTACCCAGTAACAGAAGAGGTTCACAAATATCATAGATGAAGGCTGCGTGATCCAGAGTACGACCACGAGTGGGAACTGAACGTAATACCATTCGAATGACTCCCGAAAGCTGAATTATACGGTATCGATAGGGCACATATGGACAAAGACAGGAGCACGAGAATATACCCGTCGTATACCGTTCCACAATACTGTCGTAACTCGTTTATTGAAAGTAATATATATTCTCAAGTACTCTTTTCCCTTTCTTTCAGCTCGCTCTTGGCAATAAAGCAGGTATCCCTGATATTTCCCTGTAATTCAGTCATTCGGAGACTCGCCGGCTGGCATCCCACCTCCACGCTCTGAGGCAGCCGGTCTTTTTCTGAGAGTTCCGGCCGTCCAGGGGCGTTTTCTTAAAGGTCTCTTCTGATAAAGAAATAGATGGTATTCATCGGTATGAACGAACTGGTCAACCTTTGAGGGAAGAATCGACGTGTTGAAAACCTGGGGGAAAAAGCACCCAAAGAATTGGATATGCTTTCCCCAAAACACCTGCCATTCTTGGTGAAGGCCAGGCACAACTACCTATGGAGGAGGGCTTTGAGTAAGCATCTTTTGGCAGGCCTTCCTTACACTGTTTCGAAGCAGTTCGGTTTCTAGTGGCTTGGTGAAGTACTTCCAGATCGCCCCCTGATTGATGGCCTCAATGATGGTCGAAACATCCGACTGACCTGAAAGAATGATTCGGACCGTATCCGGATACAGATTTTTGATAGTTGCCAGCAACTCAACTCCCGTCATACCTGGCATGAGATGATCGGATATGATTACATGCACCTGGTTCAAAGCCAACACTTCCAAGGCCTCCCTGCCGCTGGCAGCGGAAAGTACTTTGTACTCACCGCGCCGGAAGATTCTTTTGAGCACGCGCACTATCTGAGGTTCGTCGTCGACGACGAGGAGCGTAAACAGGTCCTGGTCCGGGGAGAAGTCGGTAAATGACCACTTTTTGCCCTGACGAAGCAGTGGTGTTATCTGCTCAACGGGCAGGGGTTTGCTGAAGAAAAAGCCTTGAAGAAAGTCACACCCCTGCCGACGAAGAAAGTGCAGCTGCGCCTCGGTCTCGACGCCTTCTGCAATGCTGTCTTTGTCCAATTTCTCAGCCATGGCTATTGTCGCCGAGACAATCGATGCATTAACCGGATTGACCGCAACATCGAAGACGAAGGATTTATCGATCTTGATCTGATCAACGGGGAGTTGGGAGAGCCAGACAAGCGATGAATGACCGGTCCCGAAATCATCGAGTGATATATGAACACCCAGCGATTTGAGATCACTGATATTCTGTTTTACCTTCACGGGGTTTTGCAGTACTGCACCTTCGGTCAGTTCCAGTTCTAGAAACTCAGGTTCAACATCTGCTACGTGAAGAAGCTGTTTGATATATGGCACCAGGTCGCTTCTATGAAAGTGTTTTGCCGAGAGGTTAACGGCCACCCTGATACCTGCAAGTCCCTGTTCTCGCCAACTGGCAATCTGCGAGACCGCCTGGCGCAATACCCACTCACCGATTGATACGATAAACTCGCTTTTCTCTGCGATAGCGATAAAAATACCGGGAGGAACCTGTTCATCCTCACTTCTGGACCATCGTAATAATGCCTCGAGACCGGTGATTTCCCCTGAAAGGGAGTTTACTTGTGGTTGGTAATGCAACTCAAGCTGATTGCGATCGATAGCATGCAGCAAATCATTTGCCAGGCTGCTTTCTGCCTTTTCCATTTCGCAGGAATCTGCAAAAGTATGATAGCCGTCTCCACCATCATTTTTGGCAGCCATCATTGCCAAACGGGCGTTTTCCAGCAACTCCTCCGCAGAGGCTCCACAGCGGGGAAAACTGACGCTGCCTATGCTGGCTGTCACGAAGACCTGCCGTTCCTGAACCGTGAACGCACTGCGTATTTCTCTGAGGAGACGTTCAAGCGTCTTTTTCGCCTGGACACCGTTTTCCCGTTCAGAGAGTAAAATGGCAAAAACGTCTGCCCCGATTCGTGCAACCACGTCATTGAGGCGGAAACAGCTTCTCAGACGGCGAGCTAATTCTACCAGGATCGCATCCGCAGCCTGGTATCCAAGGTTTTGATTGATCGAGTGAAAACGGTCAATATCGACATAATAAAGAATGATATTTTCTGCAGACTGTTGCTTCGTTCTTTCTAAAATGGCCTTGTCAACATTGACCAACAACTTGTTTAAATTATATATTCCCGTCAGTGGGTCGAGTTGAGAAAGTGTACTTTTCTCTACGGCCTGTGTATGTTTATAATATTGCTCTTCTTTGATCGCCCAAAAAGCGACCACAGCATCATCGTGGTTTTTAACAGGTGAGATATAGACATGCTCCCAGTACACATCACCGTTCTTTCGCCTGTTGAGGAGTTCTCCCTGCCAGGATTCTCCCGAGAGTATCTTTGCCCACATATCTCGGTAGACAACCTGCGGTGTTTCACCCGATTGGAATATCCTGGCATTACGACCGATAAGTTCGTCTCTAGCGTATCTGCTCGATTGGCATTGACGGCTGTTGACATACGAAATAGTGCCATGCGGATCGGTAATGAGGATGCCGCTGGTACTGTTGTCTAGCGAGTATGCCTGTAATTCACTGATAGTTTCAAAATTCATTGCTGCCCATCACGTTTTTCCAGCTTGGCCTGAATGGAAATATGCTGCAGGGTTTCTCCTGCTTTCAACACCTTTCCGCTACACCCCTCACCTATCAAGTAGTTTCCGTATTGCTCTTGCAAGATCTGCTCGACCAACCGGCTTGGTGAGAATTGCCTCTGCATGTAGATCATGCGGGGTCTTGCCTGAGATTTTCCGGCTATAGCCTGTGCAGATGATTATCGGTATATCCGGACATATCGACGATACTGCCGCAGCCAATTCGTCCCCGGTCATACCCGGCATGGTCATATCCGTCAGTATCAGGTCGAAATCCGAGGGGTTCGATCGAAACAGCTTTAGAGCCTCTCCACTGCTGGTCCGGGTCGTTACTCTGTATCCGAGGTCGGCTAGTTGTTTTTTCAATATTTTCGTAATGGCAACCTCATCGTCAACCACCAGTATTCTCTCTTGGCCCCGGGAGATTTCTCCTTCTTCTGTATCCCGGCTTATCTCGTCGTCGACTGTGGGGAGAAGAATGGTGAAGGTGGTACCCTCTCCCAGACTGCTTCGTACCCTTATTTTTCCTCCATAGCTTTCCACTATCCCATAGACCAGCGAGAGACCAAGACCTGTTCCTTCGCCGATTTTCTTGGTGGTGAAGTATGGCTCAAAAATCTGGTCAATATTCTCGGGAGCGATACCGGCACCATCATCGGCGATCTGTACCTTGATGTAGTTACCGGTGGCTAAATCGGGGAATATGCTATCATCTTCCTCCACGACGACATCCTCAACACTGACATGTACCGTGCCCTTGTCTCCTTTCATGGACTGAACCGCATTAGTGCAAAGGTTCATGACCACCTGGTGAACCTGAATAGGATTACCCATGACATTGGATTTGCATCTAATATCTGATAATATCTCAATAGAGCTTGGTATCGACGATCTGAGAAATCGTATAACCTCTTTGATAATGGAACTGATTTGAATCGGTTGGCGTTCATCATTGGATTGGCGGGCAAAAGCAAGGATCTGTTTGACAAGCTCTTTCGCTCGCATACCTGCCGAATAGACCTCTTCCAGGTCACTCCTCAACGAGGTATCGGGCCTGGTCTCACCCATGGCGATTTCCGTAAAACCCAGGAGTGCAGAGAGGATATTGTTGAAATCATGCGCAATACCTCCGGCGAGCGTACCAATTGATTCCATTTTCTGGGCCTGTACAATTCGCGCTTCCATCTCCTCGGTTTTCTCCTCCAGCGCTTTCTGTTCACTGATATTTGTTATTAGGGCCATGACTGCCGGTTCATTCTCCCATTCAACCTGTACGGCATTGACCCGCAACCAACGGAGATCACCTTGACTGGTAACTGCCTTTATCTCACGATCAGGAGGAAACGCTCCTCCAGAGATGACCAACTGATAGAGTTTATCCACTTCCTGCTGCTCATCAGTATGAATGTAATTGAGATAGGGGGAGCACAGCAGCTCCTCTCTGTCGTACCCTAAAACATGCCCTATTCTCTGGTTTACATAGGCTATGTCACCATTTTGCAGGACTATGATACCCTCATTGGCATCTTCAAGCAGACGTTTGTATTTTTTTTCAGATTCGAGTAGAGCTCGTTCGGACCGCTTCTTCTCAGTAATGTCCCTAATCACACTTATTACTCCGTGGGTCCAGCCAGTCAGATCATCAACGGGAGTAACGGTAATTTCGGTCAGAATCTCCCGACCATCTTTGCTGAGCATCGTATAGGCGGTGCTGAATGATTTGCCATTTTCCAGCACCGGCTCACTGAGTTCAGCAAATCGTGCAAAAGCGTTGTCATCGACATGAAGCTGACGAGTGGACTTGCCGCGGATCTCTTCTTGACGATAGCCAAAGATCTTTTCGGCCGCTCCATTACAAACAAGGACCTTACGGTTGCGCGATTCGATCACCAGTACGGCCTCCTGGAGGCTGTTAAACACTTTCTCGAAGAGCAGCTTGGCCTGACGCAGTTGGTTCTCTTTCACAACTTTTTCGGTTATGTCAGCGACCAGGAGGAGAATAGCGGAGCTGCCCTCCCAATCCGTCAGGGAGAATTTAAAATCTGCCCAGTGAACATCACCGGTGTTATCGACAATCCTGCAAACATGTCCACCGCTTTGCTGATCAGCCTGATATTGCTTAAGAGTTTTGAAAAAAGCAGGCCGGTCTTCCTGGTGTATAAATTCGGATAACCCTGTTTCATATAACTCAGGCGTCGTTACACCAAGAAGCTCTCCGGCTTTATTGTTACCGAAAAAAATAGCCTCTGTATCGGAGACCAGGACCGCTTCACTGGTGTTCTCTACCAAGCATCTATATTTCGATTCGGAAATCGTCAGTTTCTTAATCAACGCTTCGAGGCCTGTTATGTCAAAAGCAGAAATAAGAACACGATCGTACGTTTTTTCATGACCTGGCACAACCACCCAATGAATGTTCAGGGCTATCCCGTCCCTCCACTCTTCGGGCACAACGAATTGCTGCACCTCAAACTCCTGTCTGCATTCTACCAGCGCCTCCAGCTCCTTCTTCAGGAAGCTATATTCCTCATCCACAAAAAGCTTTGCACAGGGAGGCTTTGACGTATCTTGGTAACTGGAACCAAACAGCTTATATACCGGCTCATTGATATCCCTTACCCTGATTCGGGAAAAACACTGCTCTCGCAGTTCGGAGTTGTGTCCCACTCGCTCCAGGAGATCAATTCGGGAGGTTTGATCCCAATCATCGACATAGGCCTTGAGCTGCGAAAGATCGACCTCCCAGAGAGGGTGAGGAGTGTTTTCGAATGCTGTTCTATACCTCTTTTCGTTTCGTGCCAGCACTCGCCATGCCGCCTCGGGGGCAGCAAAATCCCGGCGCAGCAGGAAATACAGCAAAATAGCGGTAACCAGAACAAAGACTATTCCCTTTACTGTTTGTATATGGTTGAAAGAAGGTCCTTGGACTGCCAGGTAATCAACGACAAGATCACTGAGCAGAATCCAGAGTCCAGCAAGGATGACATATTGCAGTACGATCCTGTAAATGCGCGTGGAGGCGGATAAATGTCTATTCATATATGGTTTGAGACACTGACTGGTGGCCTTTTTTGTCCTCCAGCATATTGTATGTCAAAAACTGGTCAGGGTCAAATTGTTAAATATGCATGGGTTTACGCAAAAAACACTCCATGATCTTGAGCCGGAATTCTATGAGATACCTCCCCCCCAATCGCACGTCTCTTCCTGCCGGAATAAACTTTTCAAGGGCCTCTTACCATGCTCATTTATGATAAACCATCATCGCGCTCTCTTCTTAAACCCGTCCCCGAGGAAGGGTGTTTACAACGGTCCCTGGAGAGTATACCCACCTTCGTGCTAATCATGAAAAAATGGTATGATCTTGTCATGGTGAGGATTGCAAGGTGATAATCTTTCGATATCCGCATTACATAACCCGGCATGGGAATCGTCATGCGAACACTTTTTTCGTCCTTCCGGATTGAGCGTACCTATGCCTCAAGGCATGGCTATCTTGACAAACACATCGACGACCACACCTTAAAATCTACCGGAAAACAATGGCAGACTCAGTCGCAATCTTTACGCTTTACAGATAGAAAGCCGGCTTCTGATATGCTGACCAGCCGCAATGACGAATGCTGTTTCAGCCGTCGGCCAACAGGGGGGGACATTCTTTGGGCAAATGGCTTAAAAACGATACAATACACGATATGATACCGGTGAATGAGAACGTATCTTTCGTAAAACCAGCAACAGCTTTTTGCACGATAAGGAGCTGCCGTGTTTTTTGTTTTGTTTCAACCGTTCTCATGCTGCTCACCACTTTCGACGGTCACGTTCTTGCAGCAGAGCGCCTATTCATGGGCCTCTATGGCGGACAAGCAACCAGCAGCAGCATAAAAGAAATCTATACCCTTGAGGCAGAGACCGTCGATTCCTCCATAGCTGCATTTTTCCTGGGTAAGGAGATGGGAAGCTATGGAAACTTCTTCTCCTCCGAAATGGAAGGCCAGATAGTAAAACATACTGGTGACCAGGATCACTGGGAATTCAATGGAGTGTTCACCCTTCGCTGGCTGCCCTTTCCCTGGGACAATACCATCGACACCAGTCTGGCCGTCGGTCTCGGGCTCTCCTATGCCACCGAAAAGCCATTGATTGAAGTAGAAAAAAATGAAGAAAGCGATGAGTTGCTCGCCTACCTAATGATAGAGCTGGATTTTGACCTGCCGGAGCAGTCTAACTGGAGCATATTCGGACGCCTCCACCACCGCTCCGGAGCATGGGGGGTTTTTGATGGTGTCCATGGAGGCTCAAATATTCTCTGCGCGGGGCTCAAATACACTTTCAACTGACAGTTTCAGCGCCAATCTTTACCGCCTCTTCGCCGCTTCCTGCCAACGACAATCCCTTTGACAAGCAGCAAACAAACATATTTTGCAGTCCTTAACATAGATGAGAAAGTCCTCCGTGTTCCAGACTCGGACCCCCTCTACCGGCTTGTTGCTCCCCTCTATTTCCATCATATCGAAGGTCAGTATGCTGACGACGAGCTCGATGCCTGCGAAATGGGCCATCTTCTGCATTCCGGCAAGAGCGGAAATGTTTGCTTTTTCGTTTTTCTTGCGCATCATGCCGGGTATGGAGTCTATGACGCCGGACGGCATGTAGTTGGCCCATTCGGTTTTTCCCTTGACCACCCATTACGGTGGATATCGAATCCAACGTACGTATGACATGCTTGTTCATGACTGCCTCCGTGGTGTATGACTAGCCGTAGCCCAAGTCATCAAGGTCTGCGTCGCTGAATCCAACGAAATGGGCAACCTCATGGACAAGAGTTATCTCGATTTCGTCAATGATCTCCTCCCTGCTCCGACAGAAAGCTTCGAGCGGTTCCTGGAAAATATGGATGGTGTCGGGGTACAGAGGTGGCTCAGCCATGCTGCGCTCAGGCAGAGGCGTGCCTATATAGACGCCGAACAGTTCAGCATCCGGCGGCAATTTGAGGTCCTCAAGCAATTCCCGACCGGGCCGTGGCTGGACGGTGATGAGCACATTGTCAAGATAGCCTCTGATCTCTTCGGGAAGCCGGGCAATGGCCCGCTCGACCAGAGCGTCAAAGGTGCGACTACTGAAGTGATTATGTGCCGGCATAACTCTGCTCTTGCTCTCTTGACCCAGGAGGATATAAAGAGGTACCCGGTATTTCCGACATTCGGGCCCCAGAACCTCGATAAAACAGCTCTCACTTTCAAACCTAGCACCATTTCCCCAATAATTCCAGAATCAGCACATTCCATATTTTCCCATCGGTATTTGAGCGCGGAACCTCCATTTATTCCCGAGTTTATAAAAAAAAATTTGATTATCCCTTCTTCTCAGCAACTCGGTCTGAGACAGGGATACTCTTTTCTCGGTACGCCATGAACCCATGCCTGCCGCGGTAGAGAAGCAAATGGCTCTCGCCGCTGGGAGAGAGGAGAAATCGCAGGCATCTCTGAGAGGCCTGCGATTTTTTTCCATGCCGCCAGATTCGGAATTGACTGGGCTGCAAAAATGAACCAAAACTACACGAATGTCTGATCTTCTGCACGCAGGGGAGCTAGATGATAACCAGACCCCTTGGACTACTATCAGGCAAGAACTCTTCATTTCAACCACATACGCCGAAAATTCTGTTTTTCCCGTCCCATGGCACACTTTATGGAGTGCCAGAAAAAAGGGATCCTGGCAGCGGCCTGAAAAAGACTTTTGGGCTTAAAAAAGAATCGCAGGAGAACCATTTGAAAATACATATCATCCTCCTCTTTCTCCTGCTGCAGGGTTTTAGTGCCTGCAGCGTCCAGACCGAAACAGTCTACGTCTCGGTGGCTGCCAGCATGACCGATGTCTTCAAGGAACTCCTCGACCGTTTCGCCCTCCTGCAGCCGCAGGTGAAAATACGGCCCAACTTCGCCTCCTCGGGGAGTCTGGCAAAACAGATCGAGCAGGGGGCGCCGGCAGACATCTATATTTCTGCCAATCCCAAGTGGATGCGCTATCTCCTGGAAAAAGACCTTATCGAACCGGGCAGTGAGCATACTTTCGCCTACAACAACCTGGTTTTTATCAGCAGTTCTACGACTCTGGATGTGGACCTTGCACGACTCAATCAGCTTGAGCGCATCGCCCTCGGCTCCCCGCAGAGCGTCCCCGCCGGCCAATACGCCAGGCAGGCGATGACGGCGGCCGGGGTGTACGCTCCCCTTGAGCAGGCACGAAAACTGGTGATGGCTAAAGATGTTCGCCAGGCGTTGCTCTATGCCGACCGTGGCGAGGTGGACGGTGCCTTCGTCTACGCCACCGACGCCGCCCTGGCAAAGACGGCGCGCATTCTTTTCGTTGTACCGGAAAAGCTCTACGACCGAATCTCCTACCCTCTGGCTCTGACCAGGGAAGGGGCGGATAAAAACGCGGCCAGATCATTCTACGACTATATGAGCAGCCCGGAAGCGCTGGAGGTATTGACCTATTTCGGCTTTAAGGCGGCACGTTAACCACTGAAAAAGGACAGAGCGATGTTTTCTCTCACACCTGCCGATATCGAGGCTATCAGCCTGTCGCTGCGCGTGGCCCTGGCCACGACGCTGCTCACCCTGCCAGCTGGTTTTTTCGTCGCCTATATGCTGGCCATGACCAGCTTTCGCGGCAAGACCGTCATCGAAGGGATCATCAATCTGCCACTGGTACTGCCACCGGTGGTCACAGGCTATCTACTGCTGCTCCTCTTCGGCCGCAACGGCTGGCTGGGCCAGTTCCTGGCCCTGTTTGACATCCGCGTCATCTTCACCCTCAGCGGTGCAGTAATCGCCTCCGGGGTAGTCGGTTTTCCGCTGCTGGTACGGGCCATCAGGATCGGTATGGAAAACATCAGCGGCCACTATCTGCTGGCCTCGCGCACGCTCGGAGCCGGCTGGTGGGATACCCTTTTCACCGTGGTCATACCTCTTTGCGGCCGGGCCATTCTTGCCGGCATGACCTTGATGTTCGCCCGCAGTCTCGGCGAGTTCGGAGCGACCGTTATTCTTGCAGGCAATATACCGGGTGTCACCCAGACTATTCCCCTGGCAATCTACCAGTACACCACCACACCCGGAGGAGATCGTCTGGCTCTGTCCTTGTGCCTGGTGTCCATATCTTTATCCTTCGTCGTGCTGTTTATCGGCGAAGCCGTCAACCGCAGCCTGGCCAGGAGATAGCGCCATGGATCTATACGTTGATGTCCGCAAAAGTTTTGGCGACTTCACCTGTCGGGCCACATTTTCGCTGACAAGTTACCGATGCGGAGTTTTCGGCCCCAGCGGCAGCGGCAAGTCAACCCTTATGAATATGATCGCCGGTCTGCTGTCGCCGGACGATGGCTCGATACACCTCAACGGCACCTCTCTCTTCAAAAGCGGTGAAGGCCTCAACCTGCCACCGGAGAAGAGAAGAATCGGCATCGTTTTTCAGCACGCCCATCTCTTTCCGCACATGAATGTGCGCAAGAATCTGTTCTACGGCCACAAGCGTACACCCGCCGACGAACGGCACATAGACCCGGACCAGCTCATCGCCATGCTGCAGCTCGACCAGCTGCTCGATCGCACCATCTCCAAGCTTTCCGGGGGCGAGCGCCAGCGGGTGGCACTGGGACGGACGATTCTGGCCTGCCCGCGACTGATACTGCTGGACGAACCGCTGACCGGTCTCGACGAAACCTTGAAGTATCAGATTATCCCCTACCTGCAGAAGGTGTTCTCGCAGTTTTCCATTCCGCTGCTTTTCATAAGTCACAGCCTTGGTGAAATGCGGCTGATGACCGAGCAGGTGGTGGTCATGAAAGATGGCATAGCCCAGCAGCCGATGGCCACGGAGGACCTCGCCAGAGAGAGCCTCGGTCACGGCGGCAAAGGTTACATGAATCTTTTCACCCTTGAATCAGCAGAGGACGCCGGCGGACTACTGAGCTATCGCTGGGGTGAGGTTGAGCTTATACTGGTGAAAACCTCGCATCCTGCCTCCGGCCGGTTCGCCCTGAACAGTCGCGACATTCTGTTGTTTAAAAAGCATCCGGAAGCCACGAGCGCGCGTAATATGCTGCCCTGCATCGTGCGCCGCACCTATGAGACTGACTGGTTGGTAGGTGTGGAACTCGACTGCGGTGGCCAGACGCTTATAGCCGAGGTCGTGCCGCCCTCGGTGGAGGAACTCGACATACGGCCGGGAAGCAGGATCATAGCCGTCTTCAAGGCCTCCGCCTTCATCAGACTCTACTAACACTCCTCATCCGGCAACGGCTGAAGATGGGCAACCGGCCGTCGGCATCGCCACGGCTCCTTGCGGTAGCCCGTCGTCTCTGTCAGTCTTCAGGCGGGACTGAATGACCTTGAGACGCACCGATTCAGGCAAATCGTCTGGATATTTCACATGCCAGCTGGGCTCAGAGGCGAGCATCAAGGGTACAGGAGGAATGATCTACCGCAAGCCCATACTCTCTTCGAGACGTCGACGGTCGTTTTCAAGTGTGTCACTGTCGGGAATGTGGACCAACCCTTCTTCGACGACTTCCAGGGCTCGCTGGAATCGATTTTCTTCCATCAGCGAGACGGCGGTATTATGGTAGTGGGCGACTCCATTGCTTCTGGCGGTTTCAAGCAATTGCTGAAACCTCTGGGTCTCTTGCAGATCCTCGTTTGCTTCCCGCAGCAAAAAAAGAGGTTCGGCCAGCTTGCCCTGCCGCACCAGCCTGTTCATCTCCCGCAAGTAAAGATTGATATAGACATCCTCTGCACCTTCAGGAGTAAGTCGACCACTCTTTACAGCCGCATCCACCTTTTCCATGAAGCGGCTGAACACCTCTTTATCTTCGTCGATCTGCAGCTCCTTCTGCAGAAGCAGTTTGCTTAACTCCGATGCCTTTGCATCTCGAACCAGATGTGCAGAGTCTTCCAACAGGCGGCGGGCCCTCTCGAAGCTGCCCTGCTCGACGTGGCTGAGCACAGCATTTACCGCGATTGCCGAGGCAGCATCCGACATCTCATCCTTGAGGTCGAAGCGCTTTTCGGCCTGTTCTATGATGGTCAGTGCTTCTGTGTACCTCTTCGTACCGGCAAGAACGTTAATATAGTTCAGCAACAGACCGGCCAGATCCTCCCTGCTCCCGGGATCGAGAATATAGTGGTCGACGGCCAGAGCCGCCGCCGTCCTGTGATCCCCCTTTCGCTGGAGCATGGCGATGCGGTTTTGGTAGATAAGTCCTACAAATTGTTTTTTACCGATGATCTCCCGTTTTTCATAGTCGCTTGGCGGCAGATAGCGAAAACCTGTCATTTCCATGAAGGTATCGTTAAAATTTCTGACCGCGCCAGGATCAAAGCCATATTCCGTTGTCGTTTCGACATCGACTCTGCCCTCTGCGGTCATTACTGAGACGAAGGCATGATCCGGGACAATGACCCCCTGTACTTCGAGGCCTAGACCACTGGCCATAACCATATACAAAACGCCACTGGAAACACAGTTGTATACGCCATCTTCCAGTAGCACATCCATCTTCGACTGGTTTTCACTATAACCGGAAAGAGTACGCCGGTGGAGCAGGGTCAGCAATCGTTTGCCCTTCCGGTAAAGATCCTGCTCACCGGCAAGCCTGGCCTGGAGTGTGGACCGGAGCTTCTCGAGCCGACTAAGGTGAGAGTTGATGTCGGCACCAGCGACACCTGATACCCACAGTGAAAGTTCGGCAAGTTCGGTAAAGGAAAGCGACTCGCTCCGGGCAGCCTCCCGGATTCTGGGGTCCGGTGCCAGGTCAGGCAAATCGGCGGCCGCGGCCATAGGCCCTGAACCAACCATGAAAAGGCAGAGCAGCAGGTAGAGAAAACGACACGGATCTGGACGGGTTACAAAGAATCTTATCATACTCAGATAGTAGTCTTCGTCTTCAGCTATGGCAAGGACATGGCCGTAAAATAGACACAGACCTTAGTGTCCCTGCCCCTCGCACTCGAACCATATCCTGCCGACCACCGACTCGGTGGTGCCGCCCAGGGTGTTTGAATCAATCATGAGAAAGAGCTCTATAATATCTGGACCAGAGTCGTTCTGCGGATATGCCTCGAGAAAATCCTCACCGACCTTCCTGCAGATGCGCTGCAGCCCCCTGCGGCTGGAGGAGCCCCAGCCGATGGCGATATAACGCAGAAAGGCTTGATATTCAGGGTCCTGGCCCAGCGACTGCCGCCACTGGGAGTTTGCCCAGACGTAGCCCACGCTTTGAGGGATTGCATACCCCCCGATATCATAACGTTCGGTATCAAAGGAGACGATAAGATAGAAAGCGCCGTCGTTCTTTTGGGAATCGCGGAGGTCGGCGCCGTCAGCCGGTAATGTTACCGGGGCCATGGTAAAACAGAGTCTGTCATACCTGTTGGGATCCACCCTGAAATCCTTGCCGGTAAGCCGCAGGAGAACTTTATTTTCTATGGAATCGACGAGCTTATCCCGCTGAAAAACGGCCATAAGGTGGCGACTGTCATACACCGGTCCCGGCTTGCTGACCAGATGAAGGCGGCCGTCGGCAATATGGAAATACACAGGATTTCCCATTGGTGAGCTCCAGCCCCTGACATCTGTCCACCGCCTGAACGGTTCACCGGCTTCGACATCCCCTGATAGGCTGAAGTCGACGATGGTGAGATCCTTGCAGTGCCCGGCAGTATCACGGACCCCGCCTTGGACCGAGGCGGTCATCAACACAAGCACCAAAGCACAGATGACAGCGGCAACGGGCAGCCTCATACTCTCAGAGGAGATCGAAGGTGCTAGCCGAAACGCCATGCCGCCAGGCTCTCTTCTGTCTACCTCCCGTTTAAAATTCACCATTCAAAACTTTCCTCCCGGACTGTGAGTGGTAATACGCCTGCCGCCTGACCTGCAGCGATACTCATTGCCGCGTATCTTCCATCGACAATGCTTCGAGCATCTTTTCCCGCGGCAGTTTTTCCATGAGATCGTGAAGATGATCGTTAAACAGCTGTGAGTCACGATCAACCTGAATGTCATCTTCGGTTAATTTTCGTGACAGGGTCAGGCCGCCGAGCTCACGGCATCTGGACAAGGCCACGTAAGTCTGACCGAAGGCGAAGACACCCCGTCCGAGGTCGAGATGCACCTTGTTAATGGTCTTCCCCTGGCTTTTATGGATGGTCACCGCCCAGGCAAGTATCAACGGATACTGGCAGAAACTGCCGACCTCCTCTTTTTCGATGCTCTGACTTTTGCGGTTCCAGTAATACCTGAAATTGGACCATTTGCTCCTGATCACCTTTACCCTCTTGCCATAGGGCTGGGTCCTGACAACGATTTCTTCGCCGATGCTCTCGACGGTGCCCACCGTTCCGTTCACCCATCTTCCCAGAGAGTCGTTCTGGGTGAACATCACCTGTGAGCCGACTTTGATCTCGAGCATCAGCGGTGAAGGCACATTCCCCTCCGTTGCCCGGTAATCACCACTCACCTGTCCCTCAAAACGGTACAGCCGCCCCCGCAACTGCCACAGTCTCTGTCGGTTGGCCCTTTCTACCTCCGATCTTCGCGGTGCCAGCCAGACAGTTCCCGCCGGCGGCGAATCGGTGACAGCGCAGGTCGAGTTGATAACCTCCAGCGCCCGCTGCAGATTTCGCCCCTCGCGAATATCAGAGAGAATGTCGACAAAGAGCTTGTCGGACTGTCTGAAGGTCCTGGTCAGTTCCACGGCGTAATAGGTGATCGACGTTTCCATCAGCGAGCGCGAAGCGTAAAATTTAGTCCTGCCCTCATAGAACCTGTCGAAAAATTCTATAAGCCCCGGTTTGATAACCGGTGGAAGCTGAAATAGATCACCAACCATAACCACCGGCAGACCGCCGAACGGTTTATCAACCCCCCTGTTTTTCCGAAGGAAAGCACTGACGCCGTCGAGAAGATTGGCATTGACCATCGATATCTCGTCAATGACCAGCAGTCTGGCATTGCGGATATCCTGTCGGTAGGGTGCGTATTTGATGGCGCTCTGAGTTATCCACTGCAGAGGGAGCTGGAACAGCGAATGCAGTGTCTTGCCTTCGATATTGGTGGCGGCGATCGCCGTGGGCGCTGCCAGAAGGACGCCTCCCGAGTAATGGTGCATGAGCCAATTGATAAAGGTGCTTTTACCTGTACCGGCACCGCCGGTAACGAAGACGATGGGAAAGCGGGCATCGATGAGTTTTTTGATGAAGAGGTATTCCGGCAGTTCCTCTATCTCGTCCAGCCTGATTCCAGAACCTGTTTTCTCAAGCTTTCCCGGAGTGATACGCGAACGTCTCGGCAGAGATTTGCCAAGAGCGCCTTTCCTGCGGGATTCGGCGCCGGACATTTTTTTGAAGACGAAACCGGCCGCCGAGGCCAGAGCGATCAAGGTTATGGGATCCATAAATCAAAAACCGTTACGGTCATTGCCGAGCTTGTCTGCCGGCCGGCAGAGCGGAAGGCCGGCTGAGCCGGCGGTACGGGTATACTTCAGCCTATCGCAGGGTGTGCTATTTCTCCAGGAAAAAATACTACACTTGGGCCCGGCAGGGTATTGGAAACTGAGTGAAGCCGGATTTGATGCGGACAGAATCACCCTTCTTGGACCAGACGAGGAGAGGGAATCCATCGTCTGGTTACGACAAACTCTCCTCTGATCCGCCTCCGAAATACGCGCTAAAAGAACGCCAGGCAGTGACCCGAAACCTCAACCATCTCTCTTGCCACAAGAATTCAGCTCTTTGTATGCTTGTTCATCTCTTTTTTGAATTTTTCCTCGATATCCGAGAGCATCTCACGCTTCTTTTTTTCCAGCTCGGTATAGATATCAGCTGTCTTTCTGTCGGCGTTCTTTTTCTTCGCCTGAAATTCCTCGAGTTCTTTGGCCAACGTGGTCTGTTGCGGCTGAACGCGGGCGAGTGTTTCCAGTTGCAGATGGTCGGCCACTGTCAATTTCAAGGAATACGGCGCTTCTATAATTACCACTGCACCGATTTTCTGCATTTTTCTGCAGAGCGCATGGCCTTCCTCGCTGGAGATACCAATCATCTCAGAGACATCCTCGATCATTGGTGGACGTTTTTGACGGTGCTCGAGAACGCGTATCGCCGCCACAAAAAGATGGGCTTCACTGTAGGTATCCATTGGGCTGATCTCCTTAGTCGTGGTAATCATCGTTATGCAGGCAGTGTATCTGAAGTGTAAAACAGCAGCGTGTCGAAATCAATTCTCCGACATGTATTTGTTCCTCTACGATTGTCTTTGAAATTCAATGGGTTCTCTCGCACCATCTTCGATTGATACTTTTCCGTTTTTTTACTGGAGAAAGCAACGTGAATGATTATCATTTACTCTGTTGTCAGGCTGGCAGACTTACCCAGAGAAGATTGTCGGCCAACCCTGTCAGGTACGTTTCAATTTCTGTAGAGTTATTTTGGCGCTGTGCCGTCAGCGAATTGACGATGCAAGTATTTTGCAGGGCAAGCTGATAGTGCTCGGTTTCAAGACCAGCGCATCCCCCAGCCATGAGAAAACAACGGCCGCTATGGGTAAAAAAAAGAAGAAAGCCAAGAAGAAATGTTGCGAAAAGTATGTCAAGAAAGGCAAATGCTGTGGCAAGTGCCCTTTGGCGTCAAAGATCCAGAGTAAAATCGAAAAAGCGTCTTCCTGAGCGTCTTCGGCCACTCACGTCCCGGTCCTGAAAATGGCCGCTTGCTTTTCTGCATCCGACTCTATACACTCTGTCGAAATGGCGTAGCGAGTAAGCGAGAATCCTAACAATGAGGCAACTGCAATGAATGATGACTTAGCCGAGAACAGGGAAGATACGGAAGAACTCGACGACGCAGAAAAACTCGATGACGCATTCCGTGAAATGGAGATGATCTACCGGTCCCGCTGTGTCGATGTTCCGCTGAGCACCAACGTCAAAGTGGTCGACCTTGATAAAAAACCGGATGATGAGCCAGGTGACAAACAATAAGCCGGCTCCACCATTTTCAGCAACGGTCCATAGCGTAGCCGCAATGCCTTGGGTCGGTTCTGATTAGCTTTCTGACAGGTCGACGACTCCTCAACCTTGACCAGTGAGCATATCATATATTTTTTTGCCAGTGCCGACAATGGTTGAGCGGGTTTTTCGCCAGAGAAAAAAGTCCTGCCGTCCACTTGCCGACTTTCCGGCAATACAGTACACTTCCCGCTTTATAGCGTAGCGCTTTAGCTGATGCCGGCCTTCTCCTTCATCTTTCTACAGCCGGTACGACCCTTACCCAGCACCAGGCACACCCATGAAAAGCCTCAAACTTCGCGTTGAAAAAATTGGCGGTACCTCCATGTCCAGGTTTCCGGAGATAATCAACAACGTCATTCTCCATCCCCCCGATGACATATACGGCCGCATCTATGTGGTATCGGCCTACGCCGGAATCACCAACCTTCTCCTCGAACATAAAAAAACCGGCCAGCCTGGAATCTACCGGTTGTTTAAAGACCAGGAAAATTATCCGATAAAGATGCTGGCTCTGCGCGAGCAGCTTTATGCCATAAACGAGGGCTTTGTCGATGTCGGACTCGATCTCGACGAAGCCAATAATTTTATCGGCGACCGTATCGACCAGTCTATCAATATTCTGCGAAGCATGGACAATGTCCTCGCCTCCGGCTACGTCACCCGAAAGGAACTGCAGCTGGCGGCTCGGGAACTGCTGGCCTCACTTGGAGAAATGCACTCGGCGTTCAATTCCGCCAATATCCTCAGGAATAGGGGATACGATACCACCTATGTCGATCTCAGCGGCTGGGACGACAGCCGCCAGCTCACCATCGATGAACGCATAAAAAACAGTTTCGCCAACATCGATCCCTTCTCGACCATATGCTTTGCCACCGGCTATACCAAAGGTACTGAAGGCATCATGCGCGAATTCGACCGCGGCTACTCGGAAGTGACTTTTTCCAAAGTCGCTGTGCTGCTTGGCGCCAGTGAGGCGATCATCCACAAGGAGTATCACCTCTGCTCCGGCGATCCGCTGATCATGGGCGAGGAAAACACCCGACCGGTCTGTAATACCAACTATGATGTGGCCGACCAGCTGGCCGACGTCGGCATGGAGGCCATACATCCGAAGGCATCAAAGCCTCTCGAGGTCAGGAACATTCCCATCAGGGTAAAAAACGCTTTCGACCCGGAACACCCCGGCACCTTGATAACCAAAGACTTCATCGCCCCTGAATCGAAAGTGGAAATCGTCACCGGGTCGGACTGCGTTGCCTGCCTGGAAATACACGACACGCGCATGGTCGGCGAGGTTGGATTCGACCACCGTATAATGGGGATCTTCGACAAACATGGCGTTTCTTACATTTCCAAGATGACCAACGCCAACACCATAGACCTCATTGTCGAGGAAAAAGACTGTACACCCAGCCTTCTCGCCGAACTCAAACAGATGCTGGAGAACATCGCCATCAAGCCGGTGGCCATCGTCTGCGCGATCGGCTCCAATATCGGTCAGCCCGGAATAATGGCCAAGGCCGCCCAGGCTCTTGCCGCCGACGGTATCAACATAATGGCGGTTTCTCAAACCACCAGGCAGAGTAATATGCAGTTTATCGTCGAACGCCGTCAATTCGCCCAGGCGCAACGGGCGTTGCACGCTACCCTGTGCAGGTAAAGACGCCTCAGCTATCGATCCGCCGGCAGACGGCTGAAAAAAAGCGCACGATAACAGATGCGAAAACCTTGGAGTGCTTTGGCCAAACGGCGCTGCGATTACTGATTTGTGCTGGAGGAAGTACGAACAGTGGCTTCCGGAGCGGAACACCGGTCTTTTCAGGCGGCAAAACCACCGTTGACCAATATGGTCTGGCCGCTCACCCAGCGCGCACCATCACCAACGAGTAAGGCGACCATATCGGCAATATCGTCGACGGTCCCTATTCTGCCAAGAGCAGCCGTGGCGGCGAGATCATCAACCTGCTCTTCCGATTTTCCTTCACGAAACAGATCGGTATCGACTGGACCTGGAGAGAGGGTGTTGACCCGGATGCCGCGCCCCCCCAACTCCTTGGCCAGGACCCTGCTGACCTGTTCCACCGCCGCTTTTGATGCAGCATAGGCACTGTAGCGCGGCAGCATGACCCGGGTGACGGTGGAGCCGATATTGATGATCGAACCATTGTCGGCCATGTGTCTGGCTGCCTGCTGACAGCAGTAGAACACACCTTTGATATTGACGGCGAAGATTCTGTCTATTTCCTCTTCGCTGAACTCCTCGATGGTTTTATAGATGGCAATGCCGGCATTGTTGACGACAATATCCAGTCGTCCGTAGTCTGCCATGGCCCTGTCAAAAAGAGCGACGACATCGCTTTTCTGTGAAATATCGGCCTCCACAGCCGTGGCCGAACCTCCGGCACCGGCAATCTCCTCGGCCAGAGCGAGACCGCCTTCTCTGTCACTGTGATAATTGTAAACCACCGATGCTCCCAGCTTCGATAACTTCTGCACCACCGCCCGCCCGATTCCGTTTGACCCGCCCGTTACCACCGCCACCTTTGATTCGAGGGTTTTACTCATTTGCTCTCTCCTTTTCACTCGTGTATTTACCAGCCCCAAACACTCTCATCCTCTCTGCTCTCCCCATATATCATGAAAAAGGAGAGCGAAAACATACATTTTCCTTACAATTCTGGTGTCTAAGAAAAAGAGAGAAAAAAGTTTCGCCATGACAAAACGTACCACAACCACCATCGATTTCACAAACTGTAAAAGCCGTCTTGTTGTCGCTGATTTCAGCGATGGAAAAAGAAAATTGCGCTCATTTATAAAATATTGCGGCTGAATCTGGCGATATTAGCGATAGAAAAAAGCCCCGAGACCTTGCGGTCTACGGGGCTAAATGACACGGGGGTTCAGGATACTTCCGTCCCCTTTACCATCCTCTTCCTGTATTTGGAAAAAAATGTTGTTTACGAACCTCTCCCTCCTATGGGTACTACCACCCCACAAGGAGGTCTTTCGTCTCGATGCTCATCTCTTTCGCTAAAACTTATAGTTAATACCTGCAGTTACAAGAACAGCAGAAGCGTTGGTGAATTCACCATTGATGTTGCCATCTCTGCTCACTACCGTGCGCTCTTCTTTATAATCGTAGAGAGCGGCTAAACCGATGTCCATCTTTTCATTGACTTTATACTGTAAACCCAGGGAATAGATCCATGCATCCGAATCAGGCAGCTCAAAGCCGATATTTTCAGTCGGAGCAGGGTTTTCATCATAAGCAAAACCACCCATGAACGTCAAAGTATCGTTTAACGCATAGGTCAGGCCTATACGAAAGGCATCGGTATCTTGCCAGTTTCTATCTGCCGGAGCTTCGAACGGGTTGCCTGGAACCGACGGTGTAAATTGGAAATGGAGCTGCTCATATTCCGACCAGAAGGTTCTATCCCAGGTAAGTTCTACGTTAAGGTTATCCATTACATCATAGGCAACCGAAAGAGCAAAGACTGCCGGGACAGGAACGGAGACCTCGGTATCGAGTGACAGCAGGGTGCCAAAAAGGTTGAGGTCGGCAGTGTCATCAAAATCGAGATCGACATTGGAGCGATAGGTCCCAGAGATGTTCAGTTTCTCCATCGGCTTGACAGCGATAGCCGCATTCCAGCCCCATTCTATGGTATCGCCATTCATATCCCGTGAGAGAGGACGATAGACACCGGGAGCCACCTGAATCATTCCATTGCTTTCAACCGTGGCATCGGCATACAGCAGGCGGGCACCGGCGGCAATGGATATCATATCTCCAAAGCCATAGGAGACAGTGGGATTCATCTCGATTACTTCCAGAGAAAACTCTTTGGCAAAGGTTGCAGGATACGGATCCTCCCATCTCTTCGACAAACCTGCCGGCGCAGTTATGGAAAGACCGACACGCGCACCACCATAGGAGGGTGAAACAGCAAAAAGAGTTGGGACGAAGAAGTGTTCACCTTCTGAACTCCCATCAAACAAAGGTGTGCGAGCATCCTCATAATCTATCTCCGAGAGATAGATATAGGTGGCATCAACCTGCAGATGCCAGGTATCGTCCATCCAGGCCATGTTGGCAGGGTTGAAATAGGTGATATCAGCCCTGGTCGATGAGGCGATATTTGCACCAGCCTTTGCTGTAGAATCTACTGACTGTTCTGGAATACGCCATCCGGAAGCCATGGCAGAGCCAGCGGCTACAATAGAGGCAAAAGCTACAACAGAAATTGTTTTCTTCATTCTTCTCTCCCATAATCTAGATGAACAGATAACCTGTGTATGCACATAAACAGGTCGTAGAACGCCTCTTTTCTTTTCGGCATGCCCCTCACACACATGTCTCTATTGCCATGCATTCATGCCGGACTACTCTTCTCAAAAAAACACTTACATTACTTTTACGTTCAAGTCAATATCAAAGGCGGCACATGGAAGCCATCAATTATTTTGATTACTGCTGGATAGCGAGATGCAAATACACACGGATGCGCTCACCCGTAGTCTTCCGCCGCGCATACTCCCTCTCAGATGGCCAGTTTTTCGATCTCTTCGAGCAAATCCCCTTCCATCACGGCAGCCCTGCCATCGGCATCACGGATAACGAAAGTGACCACGGCATCGGCCGCAACCTCCTTCGTCTCTTTAAAAACAATTTCCTGGTTCAAGGCAACACTTTTATTACCTATTTTCTCCAAGGTGGTGCCTACCAACACCGTTTCGCCCACGGGCACCGCCCGACGATAGTTGACGTTTATATTGACCACCAGAAAGACCAGCCCCTTGGCGACCAGCTTGCGCAGATCGATGAGATTTTCCAGGCGGGCCCACCGATCCTCCTCGAAAAATTCAAGATATCTGGCGTTATTGACATGGCCGTAGAAATCGGCATGGTATCCACGAATTTGTATTTCAGTACGATAGTCCATACACACCTCGGTAAAAAAAGAATATTTTGAGAAATTTTATTGACATGCCTCCGCAGACAGCTGCCTTACGTCACTGCACACCCCAATATCACC